>NZ_JASTTJ010000004.1:0-429123 GCF_032248645.1 Streptomyces zaehneri | reverse complement strand
GCGAGCGCGACCGCACCGGGCGGGGGCACCGGTCCGGCCTCACCCACCGCGCCGCCCCCACCGCCCCCACCGCCCGCGATGCCCCCCGTGCCGGCCCACGCTCCGCCGCCCCCGCAGGCCCCCACCGCCTCTGTCGACGGTTCGGCGACCCCCCTCTACGCGACGAACCCCGCGCCCGCCCCCGAACGCGAGCCGGACTCCGCACGCGCCCCCGTCGCACCGAGCACCTCCCCGCCGGACCATCCCCCCACTGTCTCCGGCCTGCCCGCCCTGCCCGCCGTCCCGCCCCTGTCCGCCGCCAAGGAGTACGTCGGTTCGGGGCCGCCCACCTACGACGCCGAGCCCACCGCTCTTCCGCCCGCGGACCCGGACGACCTCGCCGACCTGGTCGCCGACACCGTCCTGGACGGCGCCCGGTACGGAGTCTGGACGCTGCGGGCCGCCTCGGTGCGGGGGGACTCCGCGCGGTACCGGGGGGAGCCGCGCCGTGACGCGTTCCTCACCGCCCGCTTCGGCGCGGGGGAGCAGGCGCTGATCCTGGTCGCGATGGCGACCGGCGCCCGCGCGACCCCGGGAGCGCATCGGGCGGCCGCCGAGGTGTGCCGGTGGATCGGGCAGGCCGTCGGCCGCAGTCACGTCCGGCTCGCCGAGGACATGCGGGCGGCCAGGCGCGGAGACCTGAAGTCGGGCCTGCACCGGCTCACCGACCGCAGCCTCGGTCGGCTCCGCGCCGGCGCCGCCGAACAGGGCCTGGAACCGGAGGAGTACGCGGCCACCCTGCGCTGTCTGCTCCTGCCCGCCGACCCCGCCTGCCGTACGCGCGTCTTCTTCGGCGTCGGCGCCGGCGGCCTGTTCCGGCTGCGTGACGGTGTGTGGCGGGACATCGAGCCGCAGGTGGGCCAGGTGGCGGGCGCACCGGTCGTCGGGTTCGGGTCGCTGCCCGCAGAGACGCCCGAGGGGGACCGGCTCACCATGGACCTGGGCATCACCACGCCGCCGAACCCTTACGACCCGGACCCCGAACCGCCCCGCGAGCCGTTCCGTTTCCGCGCCTCCGTAGCCCGCCCGGGTGACACGCTCCTGATGTGCACGGACGGTCTGGCCGAACCCCTGCGCGGGGAGCGGGAGCTGTCCGCGTACCTGGCGGGATGCTGGTCGGGCACCACTCCGCCCGGTCTCGCCGCCTTCCTCGCCGACACCCAGGTGAGGGTGAAGGGCTACGCCGACGACCGCACGGCGGCGGCCGTCTGGGAGGCGTAACCGAGTCGCCGCGGCCACTGTGGAGTCAGGGACCCGAGGAGACCGAAGGGGTGCGTCGATCCATGGCCAAGCAGAACGTCGCGGAACAGTTCGTGGACATCCTCGCCCGCGCGGGAGTGCGGCGCCTCTACGGTGTCGTGGGGGACAGCCTCAACCCCGTGGTGGACGCGGTGCGGCGCAACCCCGCCATCGACTGGATCCACGTCCGGCACGAGGAGACGGCCGCCTTCGCCGCCGGTGCGGAAGCCCAGATCACCGGGAAACTCGCGGCCTGCGCGGGGTCCTGCGGACCCGGCAACCTCCATCTCATCAACGGCCTCTACGACGCCCACCGCTCCATGGCCCCCGTCCTGGCCCTCGCCTCGCACATCCCGTCCAGCGAAATCGGTCTCGGCTATTTTCAGGAAACCCACCCCGATCAGCTGTTCCGCGAGTGCAGCCATTACAGCGAGCTGATCTCCAGCCCGAAACAGATGCCGCGGCTGTTGCACACCGCCATCCAGAACGCTGTCGGACGCCGTGGCGTCAGCGTCGTGTCGCTGCCCGGTGACATCGCCGACCAGACGGCCCCCGCGAAAGCCGTCGAAACCGCTCTCGTCACCGCCCGGCCCACCGTCCGCCCCGGCGACGCCGAGATCGACGCACTGGTCGCGATGATCGACGCCGCCGACAAGGTCACGCTGTTCTGCGGCAGCGGCACGGCCGGCGCGCACGCCGAGGTCATGGAGTTCGCCGGGAAGATCAAGTCCCCGGTGGGGCATGCGTTGCGCGGCAAGGAACACATTCAGTACGACAATCCGTACGACGTCGGGATGAGCGGCCTCCTCGGCTACGGCGCCGCCTACGAGGCCACCCACGAGTGCGACCTGCTGATCCTGCTCGGAACGGATTTCCCCTACAACGCCTTCCTCCCCGACGACGTGAAGATCGCCCAGGTCGACGTACGCCCCGAACACCTCGGCCGTCGCTCGAAACTGGACCTCGCGGTATGGGGCGACGTACGGGAGACCCTGCGCTGTCTCATCCCGCGGGTGCGGGCCAAGGAGAACCGTCGTTTCCTCGACCGGATGCTGAAGAAGCACGCCGACGCGCTGGAGGGGGTGGTGAAGGCGTACACGCGGAAAGTGGAGAAACACGTTCCCATCCATCCGGAGTATGTCGCCGCCGTCCTCGACGAACTCGCGGACGAGGACGCCGTGTTCACCGTCGACACCGGTATGTGCAACGTCTGGGCAGCCCGCTACCTCACGCCCAACGGCCGTCGCCGTGTCATCGGCTCCTTCTCGCACGGCTCCATGGCGAACGCGCTGCCCATGGCGATCGGCGCCCAGTTCACCGACCGCCGCCGACAGGTGGTGTCGATGTCCGGCGACGGCGGATTCGCCATGCTGATGGGCGACTTCCTGACGCTGGTGCAGCACGACCTGCCGGTGAAGGTCGTGCTCTTCAACAACTCGTCGCTGGGCATGGTCGAGTTGGAGATGCTGGTCGCCGGTCTGCCCTCGTACGGCACCACCAACAAGAACCCCGACTTCGCCGCCGTCGCCCGTGCCTGCGGTGCCCACGGTATGCGCGTGGAGAAGCCCAGACAGCTGGCCGGCGCGCTGAAGGACGCCTTCCGGCACAAGGGCCCGGCCCTCGTCGACATCGTCACCGACCCCAACGCCCTGTCCATCCCGCCGAAGATCAGCGCCGAGATGGTGACCGGTTTCGCACTCTCCGCCTCGAAGATGGTTCTCGACGGCGGAGTGGGCCGGATGCTTCAGATGGCCCGCTCCAACCTGCGCAACGTGCCCCGGCCGTAGAAGGGTGGCCGCCGGTCGGGGATGTCAGTCGCCGGTCGGGACCCACTGGCGTTCACCGTTCTCGGAGCCGTACCAGTAGCGCGGCAGCCCCTTGATGCCGCTCGTGCGGAACGGGCGGCCGCGGTCGTCGATACGGACCGTGCCGGTACGGCCCTGGGACGACCAGTCCAGTTCGAGGTACCAGTCGCAGGCACAGGCCTCGGTGCGTGCCGTGACCAGCAGCACCTCGGGATCGGTGCTGGACACGCGGTAGGGCAGGCTCACCGCCGGGATCGGCGTGCCCGAGTCGTTGCCGGCGACGGAGTGCGCCACGGGACGGTCCTTGTCCAGGTCGACCGCGAAGTGACGTTTGCTGAGGGAGCCGCCGCAGCCCTGGTCCATGGCGTACGCGGTGCCCGTCATGGGCGCGGCACGACCGACGACCCGCACGCGCAGCGCCGTCAGCACGACGGCCGTGGAACTGCGGCCCTGGACCGAGATCTCCACGTTGGTCTCCCGCCCGTGCACCGCTGCCTGGGCGGTGGCCCAGGGGCCGGCGTCCTGCTCCGCCGGGGGCGGCGGAACCCGCGCCGGCGGCTTGTCGATGACGTAGTCGTGACTGCAACCGAGCGCCCAGACCTGCGAGTCGACGGTCCAGGCGAGCGGTACGACCGACGCGGGTTTCGAGGCCTTGCCGTCGGCGGGGGAGGCGTCCGGGGCGGGGGAGTTCCTCGCGGGGCGGGCGGAAGGGGAGGCGGTGCCGGGTGTGGGTGAGGTGGCCGAGGCGGCGCCGGGCGTCGGGGAGGGGGTTGATTTCGTTGTCCGGGGCGCGGCCGTGGCGGAACCGGAGGGCCGGCCGACGTCGCCGACGGCCGAGGGGCGGCCGCCGCCGGGCAGCGCGGACAGCGTTCCCAGGGTGGCGAGCAGCGCGCAGGCGACACCGAAGGCGACCGTGGTGCGCCGACGGCGGTACCAAGGGCGAGGCGGTACCTGTTTCCCGTCCGGTTTCCGAGCCTGCGTGGCCGCCGTAGGCCTGGGTTCCGTTTCTGCCGGTGTTTCGGAGGGTTTCGCGGTCTCCGAGGGTGCTGCGGTTTCCGGTGTTTCCGGCGCCCCAGTTGTTACTGGCGTTTCCCGCGTCACCGGCTGTTCCCGTGTCCCCTGTAACGCTGCCGTTCCCGGTGTTGCCGACCGTTCGCGGGCCTCACCGGTTTCCTGGCCTTCCCCGCCTTCCCCGCCTTCCCTGCCTTCCCTGCCTTCCGGTGTTCCAGGAGTGCCGCCGGGTTCCGGTGTCTCCGAAGCCGCCGTGTTCCGGGCCCGCTGGCGGGCCGCCACCGCTCGCAGCCACCGCCGGTGCAGTTCGAGGCGTTCCTCCGGTGTCGCCCCGCAGAACTCCGCGAGCCGTTCGACGGGGGCGAAGTCCTGTGGAACCGCTTCCCCGGCGCAGTACCGGTGCAGCGTCGAGGTGTTCATGCCCAGCCGGCGGGCCAGGGAGCCGTAGCTGCGCTCCGTGCGCCCCTTCAGTTCGGTCAGCAGCGCCGCGAACTCCGTCACATCGGCCACACCGTCGTCGGTCGACACCGTTCTCCCCGTGTTCGTCCGGCCCGGCGGTCATCCCAGGCACTCACATACCTGCACGTCAGATGGGCTGGGATGGTTCCACCTCGGCCGATCGGGCGCCGACCGTTGCACCGGGCCGCCCGTACCGCCGATGCTCTTGGTGTCGCACCGACCAGGGCCGGACCGACCAACCGGCTTCATGGTGACGACCCACAGCCACGCACTCACTCACGGGGGACACCCATGTCCAAGCGCACCCGAGCCGGCACGCTCACCGGGCTCACCGGACTCACCGGACTCACCGCACTCACGGCCGCGGGCCTCGCCGTCGGTGCCGTACTCGCCGTACCGGCGGGCGCCGCCACTTTGCGAGCGCCCGGTTTCCTTTCGGCCGCCGACCTTCCGCCGCACCCCAGCTCGTCCTGGACGGCGGGCAAGGTCACCGCCGGTGCGTCCCCGGACGTGGAGGTGGACCGCTGCCTCGGCATGGCGCTGGGCGACGGCCGGAACTCCTGGTACCGGGACTTCCGGACCGACCTCGACACGAGCGCCCGCCAGGTGAGCGTCGAGCTGTCGAGCGTCAGCGCGGCGAAGGGCCGGTTCGCACGGGTCAACCAGGACATCAAGTCCTGCCCCGTGTGGATCGAGCAGGCCGACCCGGAGGTCGAGGCCACGCTCAAGGACTACGGGAAGCTCGACGTGGAGGAAGGCGCCCACGTCTACGGTCTGCACACCGAGACCTCCTGGGGCGCCACCGACATCCGCCTCCTCTCGGTCGGCCGGGACGGTACGACGGTGACGGTCGTGGACTGGGGCCAGCTGGGCGACTTCGGGGACGCCCCGGTGAAGGCCTTCAAGAAGACGACCGTCACGGCCGTCAACAAGCTCCACTGACACCCGACCACCGAGGAAGAACCGGGGCCGCCGCCCTCCCGCCACGGGGGTCGGGAGGGCCGGTGGCCCCGTACGACCACACAGCCGTCAGCCGGGCCGGACGGGCCGCACACACGAGACACACGGGGAACACGCACATGACCAGCAACATCAGCGCGACCAGCAACAACAGCATGACCAGCAACAACAGCACGACCAGCAACAACAGCGCGACCAACGACGACAGTGCGACCGCCAAGAACGGCACGACCCGTTTCCGTACCGCCCGCCGCCGTACGGCCGTGGCCGCCGGCCTCGCGCTGGCCCTCGGTCTCGGCGTGACGGCGCAGGCCTCCGCCGGCAGCCCGCGCAGCGTCAGCGGCAAGCCGTCCGACAACATCACGCGCATCGCCGACTTCTACGGCGCCTACATCGACGCGGTGACCGACGAGGGCGGCGGCAAGCTCGCGGACGAACTCCGCAAGCACTACCTCACCCCCGCCTTCCAGAAGGAGCTGGCGGCCTGGGAGGACAAGAACCACGCCGACGGCGTCCTCCAGGCGCAGAACGTCCCGCTGGCGTGGAAGGTCACCGACAGCGGAACGGCCAACTACACGGAGGCCGTCGTCACGCTCACCTGGGGCAGCGACACCACGAAGCTCATCGTCGACATGACCCGCGGCACCCACAAGATCTTCCACATCGGCACGAAGGGAGTCGAGGCCGGCTAGGCACCACCATCCCGACACGAGCGGTCTCGGCGTCCGGTCGTCCGTCCTGTCGTCCGTCTGTCCCGTCGTCCGTCTGCTCGTCCGTCTGTCCGTCCGTCTGTTCGTCCGGACGCCGATACCGCGGCCGAGGCGGCCGAGGCGGCCGAGGCGGCCGAGGCGGCACCCGCTGTGGTGGGGTGCTGGGAAGGCAGCGGTTCGATCACCGGCCCGTCCAACCCTGTTCCCTGCCAAGGCCGTTCGCGCACCGGCGGATTCCGGCCAACCTCGTCGGCCGGGCGAGGGCGTGCTCGGCGCGGCGGAGAGGCGCAGGTCCGCGGAGGACGCGGTGGGGGCGGTACCCGCTGCCCCACCCCTTCCTCGCCTACGGCCAGGCAGGCAGGGGTGGATCGGCAGACGGGCTGATCCCCGGCGGTCGGCGCGCCGCCTGGGCGCGTAGCTACGGAGGCGGTCGGGACGGCCGGGGCGGCGGCCGTATCGCACCGCGGACACGCCGGCTCACTCCCGCTCGCGAGAGAGGTGACACGGTCGGGTGCCGTTGCGCGGGTGCACGCCCCCGGGGGCACGTCGGCGCCGTCGTGCGGCAGCCCCATGACCCGGGATCCGGGGCCGATCACCGCCTCCGCCGGCGGCCCGCCCTTTCGCGCCGGTGCGTACCCCACGAAGCGGAACCGGCCCGTCGACCAGGGCTTTCCCCGCCGGTCGCCGGGCCCGGCGGATCAGGACCGGCGCGCGCGGCCCGGTCCACCGGCGGCGACTCGCCCGGATCGGGCCACGCCGACGTCACCGGCGGCACAGGGGCCACGTGCCGCGCGGGACGCCCGAACCGTCACAGCGCTCGCTCCGGACGCCCTCGGGCGAGGTGCGGACGTACCGCACGCGGCCTCTCCCGGACGGTCCGAACAGCGCCGTCGTACGGTCGCCCCGTTCCCGGCAGCGACCTGGACGCCCGCCCGAACATGGCCGAACACCCGGGCGTCGATGATTCGACATGACTGGCGCGGTGCCGACCGGGCAAGGATCCCCGTGAACGTGTTCGAGCAGGAGGGGAAACCACATCGACACGCGGGCGGGGGTCATGGAGA
Organism: Streptomyces zaehneri; assembly: GCF_032248645.1. Lineage (NCBI taxonomy): Bacteria > Bacillati > Actinomycetota > Actinomycetes > Kitasatosporales > Streptomycetaceae > Streptomyces > Streptomyces zaehneri. The sequence goes on along the minus strand of NZ_JASTTJ010000004.1, from coordinate 421,836 downwards.
GGCAGGCACGGGGAAGCGGTCCGACGGCGATCGCGAGCACCTCGGCGACGATACTGGCGGGGGAGAGCAGGGCCGAGGACGTGGCGGAGCAGGACCGGGCGTCGCAGCTCAGTCGCAGACTCGGACGGGCCGACCTGCGGGCGGTGCCCGAGACGCGCCGGGCGCTGCGGGAACTGTTGCGGGGCTGGGGGAGGCCGGGGCGGTCGGAGACGGCGGAACTGCTCACCAGTGAACTCGTCACCAACGCGCTCGTGCACACCGACGACGACGCGGTCCTGACGGCCACCGTCTCACCGTCCGGCCTGCGGGTGGAGGTGCGGGACTCCGTGGCCCAACGCCCCCGGCCGAGGGTGCCGAGCGCCGACGAGGCCACGCACGGGCGGGGTCTGGTCCTGGTGGAGTCCCTCGCGGACACATGGGGGGTACGGGCGCAGGGCGGCGGCAAGGTCGTCTGGTTCGAGCTCGGCGCCGGAGCCGCGTGAACGAAGGCGGCTCGGCAATCGCCGTTGAGCGACGGTTGCCGAGCGGCGAGCGGCGAGCGGCGAGCGGCGGGCAGCGGGCTGCGGGCTGCGGGCAACGGGAAGGGGGCGCGACCTCGGCGGTCGCGCCCCCTTCCCATGAAAAGTGATGATCCGTCAGCCGAACTGCTGCTCCAGGTCCTTGAGCTTGCGCTCCAGGGAGTCGAGGCGCGGCAGGGCCATCGTGTCGTCCTCCGCGGTGAGGTCGACGGTGAGGGAGGAGTCGGAGGCGTGGCGTACGGGCTGCAGGGAGGGCCGTGAGCGTACGGGCAGCTGTTCCGCCGAGTTCGCTATGGCAGGCTCCGCGGACACCCGTTCGGCCGTGGCCGGCTCCAGGGCGGCCGGGGCCTCCACCGGACGGCCACCGCCGCCACCGCGGCCGGGGAAGCGGGGGCCGTGGCCCCGGCTGATCGCCTTCAACTGAGCCCGCTCGACGCGGTGCTGCTCGCGGCGGCGCAGCTTCGTCTCCTCCTTGCGGGCCTTGTCCTCACGGACCTCGTCGACGGCCTCGTCGAGGCTGCGCACGTTCTCGAGCAGCATCAGCGACCAGGCCCTGTAGGTCTCGCGGGGGGCACGCGCCCAGCGCACGACGCGGATCTGCGGGAGCGGACGGGGCACGAGACCCTGCTCGCGCAGTGCGGCCCGGCGGGTCTGCTTCAGGGCCCGGTCGAAGAGCACGGCCGCCGAGAGGGACATGCCGGAGAAGAACTGCGGCGCGCCGTCGTGACCGAGGCCCCTGGGCGCGTGCACCCAGTTGAACCAGGCCGCCGCGCCCGCGAACGTCCACACGAGTATGCGGGAGCCGAGGGCCGCGTCGCCGTGACTGGCTTCGCGCACCGCGAGCACGGAGCAGAACATGGCCGCGCCGTCGAGGCCGAACGGGACCAGGTACTCCCAGCCGTTGGTCAGGCCGAGGTTCTGCTGGCCGAAGCCGACCAGGCCGTGGAAGGAGAGGGCGGCGGCAACGGCCGCGCAGCAGAACAGAAGAACATAGGAGGCGGTGCCGTATATGGCCTCCTTGCGCCTGCGGCGCTCCTCGGTACGCTCCCACGAATCGTCCGCGCTCGCGTTTGCCCCGGAGGAGCGCTTGCCGCGCGCGAGCACCGCCACCGCCGCCAGCATGCCCAGGAGCAGTACGGCGCCGGGAAGCAGCCAGTTCAGCGATATGTCGGTCAATCTCATCAGGGGTCCCTTGCATTGGGATAGGGCGTAACGCCCGCCATAGTGGCGCAACCCCGCCGTCCCTCAGGGGGTTTCGGGGCAAGAGGCCGCCAAGGAAGTGCAAGGGGATGCCCAGGGCGACGTTCTGCTCGAACTGCCGCTTGAGGGGCGGGAGTTGAGTTCGAATAAGACTACCCGTACGGGTGGTTCCTCGGAAAGTTCCCGGGGTAGGTGAGGAAGTTGTGAATTGCCTGTAACCCTGGGAGTGGTCTCGTCCGGGTGATCTTACGGGACGGTCGGCGGCGCCCGGCCCGCGGGGGCGCCTGAGGCCGCCTCAACTGACGGCGGCCGCGGTGAGCTTGGTGACGCGGTCCGCGTCGCAGGTGCGCGGGCAGGTGGCGCAGGATTCCTCGGGGCGCAGTGTGTAGAACATGCAGCAGCTCGCCCGGTCCCGGGTGGGCAGGGTCTCGCCGTCCGGTCCGGTCAGCTCGCGGAAGGACGCCGCGCCGACGTACGGCCGGGTCGCGCCCGGCAGGAGCAGTTCCAGTTCCCGTCGTGCCCGGTCCTTCTCGCTCTCGCCGAGCAGTCCGGCGACGTACCAGAGGCTCTCGACGATCTCGTCGGTCACCATGCCCCACAGGGCCCGGCCGCGGCGTCGCGCGGGTGGTCCGAACCCGGCGAGCACCGGCTCGTGGTGCTCGGCTATCGCGGCCCGCACCTCCGCCCGCAGCGCCTCCTCGTCCCGGACCACCCGGGCGCCGGGCAGCAGCGCCGCCGGATCGCCGGGCAGGCAGGCGAAGGAGGTGGGCGGCCGGACGGCCATCCGCATGCCGTCGCCGGTGCGGTCGTAGGAGACGTGCGTCACGGGGAGGCGGGGCACCCGGCGGTGCAGGAACCAGGGGACGGTGATCAGCAGGCAGGCGGGCCAGGAGTACCGGTGCAGTCCGAAGCTGGCCACGACGTCCGGGCGGGCGGACTGCCCGTAGTCACGGACGACCTGGGCGTCGTCCCAGGCGAGGAAGGCCTCCAGGGCTGCTCCGCCGTCCGCGAGGTCGGCAGCCGCGACCCAGCCGCCGCCTTGTGGAAACGGTTCCCGGTGTTCCAGCTCCGTGACGGTCAGGCCGGGGAAGACCTCCGCGAGGCGGGTGTAGGCCTCCGCTGTGGCCGACGGGGCTGTGGGCATGCCGGGACCGCCGTTTCGAGAGGAATTAAAGGTAAGCCTTACCTTACTCAGTATCGTCGGGATTTGAACTGACGGCCAGTACGCCTAAGGTGCTTGACGGACGAGTAACAACCCGCCGTAATGACCCCAAGTACCGACAAGGCCGGAGGAGGCCCCGTGGAGCAGGGTGCGCAGGGCTCCACCGGTACCGGATCCCCGGCCGTGCCGGGGGCCGAGGGCCGTACCCGGGTGCCGGCGCAGTCGCGGGGGTCCGCCGGGTCCGCCGAGGACGCGGACCGGGAGAGATGCGGTCCGGCGGGCGCCGCACGGGGTGAGCACACGCACGGTGAGACCCCCGTTCCGCGCCCCCGGCCGGTGGTGCAGCGTGCCTCGGTGCGCGGCCAGATCCTCGACGCCCTGCGCACCGCGCTGGTCGCCGGGGAACTGCTGCCGGGCGAGGTGTACTCGGCGCCGGTCCTCGGTGATCGCTTCGGGGTCTCCGCGACGCCGGTCCGCGAGGCGATGCAGCAGCTGGCGCTGGAGGGCGCCGTCGAGGTCGTCCCCAACCGGGGCTTCCGGGTGGTCGTGCGGGGCAACCGCGAGCTGGCCGAGCTGGCCGAGGTGCGCGCGCTGATCGAGGTTCCCGTGATGCTGCGGCTCGCCCGTACGGTGCCGGCCGAGCGCTGGGCGGAGCTGCGGCCGGCCGGCGAGGCGAGCGTGCGCGCGGCGGCCTCCGGCTGCCCGGCCACGTACGCGGAGGCCGACCGGGTCTTCCACCGGGCGGTGCTCGCCCTGTCCGGCAACGACCAACTGGTCGGCGTCGCCGAGGATCTGCACCGGCGCTCGCAGTGGCCGCCGGCCGGCGGTTCGGTGCGGCGCGGGCGGGTGGACCTGATGGCCGACGCGGCGGAACACATGGCACTGCTGGAAGCGCTGACGGCCGGCGAGCCGGACCGGGCGCAGGCGCTGGTGCGCGGGCACTTCACCGGCACCCGCGGCTGAGCCGACCGCCGCCGGGCCACGACCCTGCCGCCCGCCGGGCCCGAACAGCACCACAGCACCAAAGCGCCCGCGCTGCCCGTCCGAGCGCCGCCCCGCGCTGCTCCGTCCGAGCGGTGGCCCGCGCTGCCGTCCGAGCGCCGCCCCGCGCCACCGCGCCGCCGTCCGAGCGGTGGCCCGCCCGCGGTGCGCGCAAGATCTTGCCGGCCGGCTGCGCCGAGGCGTTGTCCGCTCGGGCACCCAAGGGGCCCGGCCTGTTCGAGCCGCGAGAGGGGCACGGCCCCTCTGGACCGTACGAGGGCCTCGCCCGCTCGAGTCGTCGAGAGGCTCCCCTTCGGCCGTGAGCGCGCGTCGTCTTCCTCACCCGCCCCCGGCGACGCCGCGTCCTCAGACTCCGGACGGGCTGGGCGTCGGCGGTGGGGCCAACTGCCGTGCCAGCCAGGTCGGTACGCCGCCCAGGAGCCGGAACAGGCGTCGCGCCTCCTCCCGCAGCCGCGAGGCCTCCGGGTCGACCTCCGCGTCCGCCAGCGAGGCGAGCGCCGGGGCGGTGCCCACCAGGTAGCCCAACTCCTCCCGGATACGCAGGGATTCGGCGAATCCGTGCCGCGCCTCCGCCACCTCGCCTTCTCGCAGGGCGAGTCCGGCGAGGTGGCGCCAGGTGAAGGACAGCAGCAGCAGGTCGGAATGGGCCGCGGCGGCCGTGTGGGCGCGCCGGTACGCGGCCCTCGCGGCCTGCGGTGAACGCGAGATGTTCTCGGCGAGCAGACCCCGGCGGAAGTCCAGCAGCGCCCGTCCGGGCGCGTCCGGCGGGATCAGCGCCGCCGCCCGGCCGAGCGCGGCCCGCGCCTCGTCCACCCGGTCGCGCACGCCGTGCAGCGTGGCCGCGTAGGCGAGTTGCCCTCGCTCACAAGCGGCCGCGCCGCGCTCCTCGTCGTCGTGGGCCAGCGCCTCCGCCGTGCGCAGCGCGTCCTCGGCGTCCTGCCAGCCCTGCTCGGTGTACAGGCACCGTTCCACGAGCAGTGCGGCGCGCTGGACCGAGCCGGCCGCGCTGTCGGGCGGGAGCAGAGCCGCCGCGTCGGCCCAGCAGGCGCGCGAGCGCAGCCGCCATACCGCGGTCTGGAGGGGATCGTCACCTGAGGTCGTTCCGGTACCAGACATGGCGGTGTACGCCACGTTGCCCTCCCCGAGCGCGCCGTCGAGCTTTGAGTGGTGGCCGCATCTCAGCACGAATCCCGGGACCGGGCCAAGGGGGCGGGTGAAGGATTTCACAAAGTCGTGGGACTCCGCGCCCCAAAGGCTTCCTAGGCCGTGACCCAGGGGTGGTGACCGGTGTCGCTTCGGTGTCAGCTCATCCGCAGCGCAAGGAAGAAATCCAGCTTGTCCTCCAGCCGCGAGAGATCACGGCTCGTCAACTGCTCGATCCGTCCGACCCGGTAGCGCAGCGTGTTGACGTGCAGGTGCAGACGGGACGCGCACCGGGTCCACGAACCGTCGCAGTCCAGGAACGCCTCCAGGGTCGGGATCAGCTCCGCGCGATGCCGTCGGTCGTAGTCGCGCAACGGGTCCAGGAGACGGGCGGTAAACGCTTTCCGCACATCGTCCGGGACGAACGGGAGCAGCAGCACGTGCGAGGCCAGTTCCTGGTGGCCCGCGGCGCAGACCCGGCCGGGGCGGGCGGCGGCCACCCGCCGGGCGTGCCGTGCCTCCTCCAGGGCCCCGCGCAGCCCCTCCGCGGAGTGCACGGCCGCGCTGACGCCCAGCGTCAGCCGCCCGTCGCCGTCGAGGCCGGACGACAGCGGCTCCCGAACGGACGCCAGCAGCGCGTCGGCGAGGAGGCCGGTCTCGGAGCCGTCGTGCTCGCTCGACACCGCCGGCAGCGGGACCAGGGCGATGGCCTCGTCGCCGGTGTGGGCCACGGCGATACGGTCGGAGGGCTCGGGTCCGGTGGCGAGCGGGTCGACCAGGATCTCCTCCAGGAGCGACTGGGCGACCGGGCCGGCCTCCAGCCCGCCCTCGTCCCACTCGACACGGGCCACGACCACTTGCCAGTGCGGGGCGGCCCCCAGCCCCGGCAGCAGCACCGGCGCCGCCACCCGCAGCCGGGCCGCGATCTCCGCCGGGGCCGCGCCCGTCTGGACCAGCTCCAGCACCTCCTGTGCGAGACGCCTGCGCACCGTGCGCGCGGCGTCGCGGCGGTCCCGCTCGACGGCGATCAGCTGGGTGACGCCCTGGAGCAGGTCGAGGCGCTCGTCCGCCCAGTCCCCGGCGTCCGCCTCGACGGCCAGCAGCCAGTCCGACAGGACGCTCTCGCGCACGTCCCGCGGTGCCTGGGCGGCCTGCGAGGTGCGTGCGGCCTGCGGGGCGCGGGCGCCGCTGCCGATCGGGAACAGCGAGTACGTCGTCTGGCCCATGATCACCCGGTGCGGTCCGCGCCGCCCGGTGCGGACGGCCGCCAGGTGCTCCGCCGCCAGCTTCGCGCACGCGTCGGGCGGCAGGCCCGGGCCCGTCATCTCGGGGCCGGCGATGAGCCGTCCGGTGGGGGACAGCACCCAGGCCCGCAGGTCCAGGTCGGAGCCGAGCAGGTCCAGCACGACGTCCGGGCCGCCGCCCGCCGGGCCCGAGGTCATCATCCGGCGGTGCCGGTCCACGACGGCCGCGAGGTCCCCGGCGCGCTCGCCGGACACCTGCCGTACGACGTGCTCGGTGATCGTCGCGAAGGCCACCGACTCGTGCACCGCGAACAGCGGGAGACGGTGCCGGGCGCAGGCCACGGCCAGGTCCTCCGGAACGGCCCCCAGCTCCGCCTCGCCGGCCGCGAGCGCGGCCACCCCGGCCTGCACCAGGATCCGCACGAACGGCTCGGAGTCCGCCGCGTCCCGGCGCCACGCCAGGCCGGTCAGCACCAGCTCGCCCCCGGAGAGGTAGCGGCTCGGGTCGCGCAGGTCGGTGGTCATGACACCCCGTACCGTGCGCTCCAGCTCGTCCTCGCCGCCGAGGAGCCTCAGGCCCAGCGCATCGGTGTCCAGCAGTGCGCGCAGCCGCATCTCGTCGCCGCCGTTCTTTGTCTCGAAAACTACGATGAATCCTGAAGGACGCGGTGGGTGAGGACCCGCCGTCGGGCCCGCACCGGGGAGCCCGACCCGCGCGGCGGACAGTCACGAACCGCATTCTTCGGTGGCCAGGTCGTTTCTTACGTTTCCACAGGAAAACGAGGAGGTTACCGAGGGCTTCCGTTCATACGAATCTACAAGATGCCTGGGCCGACCAGCCAATTCCTTCATGGTTTCCGTGACTGACCCGGTCGGAGCAAGGCGCTGTGTACTGGCCCCACTCCGCGTGAACACCACAGATACGAGCCGGGCCCGCCGCACCCGATTCTGGCTCGATACGACTCACGAGACCCAAGAGACGAAGAAGAGAGCCGGTCATGGACTTCCTTCGCCCCGCCAGCTGGGAGGACGCGCTCGCCGCCAAGGCCGAGCACCCCACCGCTGTGCCGATTGCGGGTGGCACCGACGTGATGGTCGAGATCAACTTCGACCACCGCAGGCCCGAGTACCTGCTCGACCTCAACCGCGTGGGTGACCTCTACGAGTGGGAGGTCGGCGAGGACAGCGTGCGGCTCGGCGCCTCCGTCCCCTACACCCGGATCATGGAGAATCTGCGCGCGGAACTGCCGGGCCTCGCCCTCGCCTCGCACACCGTGGCCTCCCCGCAGATCCGCAACCGCGGCGGCGTCGGCGGCAACCTCGGCACCGCCTCCCCGGCCGGCGACGCCCACCCCGCCCTGCTGGCGGCGGGCGCCGAGGTCGAGGCGGAGTCGGTGCGCGGTACCCGCCGGATCCCGATCGACGCCTTCTACACCGGCGTGAAGCGCAACGCGCTCGCCCCCGACGAGCTGATCCGCGCCGTCCACATCAAGAAGGCCGACGGCCCGCAGCAGTACTCCAAGGTGGGTACCCGCAACGCCATGGTCATCGCCGTCTGCGCCTTCGGTCTCGCACTGCACCCGCAGTCCCGGACCGTCCGTACCGGCATCGGCTCGGCCGCGCCCACCCCCGTCCGGGCGAAGACCGCGGAGGACTTCCTCAACGCGGCACTCGAAGAAGGCGGTTTCTGGGACAACGGAAAGATCATCGCACCCTCCGTCGCCAAGCAGTTCGCGGACCTGTGCGCCGCCGCCTGCAACCCCATCGACGACGTCCGGGGGACGGCGAGCTACCGACGGCACGCGGTGGGCGTCATGGCCCGCCGCACGCTGACCTGGACGTGGGAGTCGTACCGCGGCCCCCGCAGCACCGCGAAGGGAGCCGCGTGATGCGCGTCAACTTCACTGTCAACGGACGTCCGCAGGAAGCCGACGACGTGTGGGAGGGCGAGAGCCTGCTGTACGTGCTGCGTGAGCGGCTCGGACTGCCGGGTTCGAAGAACGCCTGCGAACAGGGCGAGTGCGGCTCGTGCACCGTGCGGCTGGACGGCGTCCCGGTGTGTTCCTGTCTGGTCGCCGCCGGGCAGGCCGAGGGCCGCGACATCGTCACCGTAGAGGGCCTCGCGGACTACGCCAAGCGGCGTGCCGAGCACGGCGGTTGTGGAACCGGTTCCTGCGGCACGGCGGGAACACCGGGCGCGGCAGGCGCCTCCCCCTCCCTCCACGGGGCCGACGACCGGCCCGCCCAGGGCGCCGACTCCCACACCGGCGAGGGAACCGAACTCGCCCCGATCCAACAGGCGTTCATCGACGCCGGCGCCGTCCAGTGCGGTTTCTGCACCCCGGGGCTGCTGGTCGCCGCCGACGAGATGCTGGAACGCAACCCGAACCCGAGCGACGCGGACATCCGGGAGGCGCTCTCCGGCAACCTCTGCCGGTGCACCGGTTACGAGAAGATCATGGACGCGGTCCGCCTGGCGGCCGCCCGACAGGGAGAGGCGGTCTGACGATGCCCTCCAACGGCGCTCCCCTCGGCACTCCGACCAAGGTCACCCAGGCCTCCCGCACCAAGGGCGGCATCGGCGAGTCCACGCTCCGCCCCGACGGCACCCTCAAGGTCACCGGCGAGTTCGCGTACTCGTCCGACCTGTGGCACGAGGACATGCTCTGGGGCCAGATCCTGCGCTCCACGGTCGCCCACGCCGAGATCGTCTCCATCGACACGTCCGAGGCCCTCGCCCTGCCCGGTGTCCACGCCGTGATGACGTACGACGACCTGCCGACCGACGTGAGGAACTACGGCCTGGAGATCCAGGACACCCCGGTCCTGGCCCACGGCAAGGTCCGGCACCACGGCGAGCCGGTCGCGATCGTCGCCGCGGACCACCCCGAGACCGCCCGCCGCGCCGCCGCGAAGATCAAGGTCGAGTACCGCGAACTGCCCGTGGTCACCGACGAGGCCTCGGCGACCGCGCCGGACGCCGTCCTGATCCACGAGGGCCGCGACGACCACCACATCGCCCACGTCCCGCACCCGAACATCGTCCACCGCCAGCCGATCGTCCGGGGCGACGCCGCCGCGGCCGCCGCGCGCGCCGATGTCGTCGTCAGGGGCGAGTACACCTTCGGCATGCAGGACCAGGCCTTCCTCGGCCCCGAGTCCGGCCTCGCCGTGCCCGAGGAGGACGGTGGCGTCCACCTCTACATCGCCACCCAGTGGCTGCACTCCGACCTGCGTCAGATCGCGCCCGTCCTCGGACTGCCCGAGAGCAAGGTGCGCATGACGCTGGCCGGCGTCGGCGGCGCGTTCGGCGGCCGCGAGGACCTGTCGATGCAGATCCACGCCTGTCTGCTGGCCCTGCGCACCGGAAAACCCGTCAAAATCGTTTACAACCGTTTCGAGTCCTTCTTCGGTCACGTCCACCGCCACCCGGCGAAGCTCTCCTACGAGCACGGCGCGACCCGCGACGGCAAGCTCACCCACGTCAGGTGCCGGATCGTCCTCGACGGCGGCGCGTACGCCTCGGCCAGCCCGGCCGTCGTCGGAAACGCCTCCTCGCTCGGCATCGGTCCGTACGTCGTCGACGACGTCGAGATCGAGGCCGTCGCCCTCTACACCAACAACCCGCCCTGCGGCGCGATGCGCGGCTTCGGCGCGGTTCAGGCCTGCTTCGCCTACGAGGCGCAGATGGACAAGGTCGCGGCCGAACTCGGCATGGATCCGGTGGAGTTCCGCCGGCTCAACGCGATGGAGCAGGGAACCCTGCTGCCGACCGGGCAGCCCGTCGACTCCCCGGCGCCGGTCGCCGAGATCCTGCGCCGGGTCAAGGCGATGCCGCTGCCCCCGGAGCGCCAGTGGGAGAGCAGCGAGGGCGCCGACGTACGGCAGCTGCCCGGCGGTCTGTCCAACACCACGCACGGCGAGGGCGTCGTCCGCGGAATCGGTTACGCGGTCGGCATCAAGAACGTCGGCTTCTCCGAGGGCTTCGACGACTACTCGACCGCCAAGGTCCGTATGGAGGTCATCGCCGGCGAGCCCGTCGCGACCGTCCACACCGCCATGGCGGAGGTCGGCCAGGGCGGGATCACCGTGCACGCGCAGATCGCCCGCACCGAGCTGGGCGTCGCGCAGGTGACCATCCACCCCGCGAACACCCAGGTGGGCAGCGCCGGCTCGACCTCGGCCTCCCGGCAGACCTACGTCACCGGCGGCGCCGTCAAGAACTCCTGCGAGCTCGTCCGGGAGAAGGTCCTGGAGATCGGCCGTCGCAGGTTCGGCTCCTACCACCCCGCCTGGGCCACCGCCGAGCTGCTCCTGGAGGGCGGCAGGGTCGTCACCGACGGCGGTGAGGTCCTCGCCGACCTGGTCGACGTGCTCGAGGACGACAGCGTCGAGGTCGAGGCGGAGTGGCGGCACCGGCCCACCGAGCCGTTCGACCTGCGCACCGGGCAGGGCAACGGACACGTCCAGTACTCCTTCGCCGCGCACCGCGCCGTCGTCGAGGTCGACACCGAGCTCGGTCTGGTGAAGGTCATCGAACTGGCCTGTGTCCAGGACGTCGGCAAGGCGCTCAACCCGCTGTCCGTGATCGGCCAGATCCAGGGCGGCACGACCCAGGGGCTGGGCGTGGCGGTCATGGAGGAGATCATCGTCGACCCCAGGACGGCGAAGGTCAGGAACCCGTCGTTCACGGACTATCTGATCCCCACGATTCTCGACACGCCGACCATCCCGGTCGACGTGCTCGAACTCGCCGACGACCACGCCCCCTACGGGCTCCGCGGCGTCGGCGAGGCACCCACCCTGTCGTCCACCCCGGCGGTCCTCGCGGCCATCCGGAACGCGACCGGGCTGGAGCTCAACCGCACGCCGGTACGACCGGAGCACCTCACCGGAACGTGACCCCACGGGGTCCGATCAGGATGTCGTCCGGGGGTGCCGCACCCCCGGACCACCCTCCCCTTGTTCGTCTCGGGCCGTCCCCCGGGTCGTCCATTCCCAAATCCCGCGGCCGGCCGAAGGCGCCACGCGGGTGTCCCTTTGAACCTTGGGAGATGGCCCATGACCCAGCAGTCACTGGAGCCGAGGACCACAGCCGAAGACGCGGGCGAAGGCACCCGCGTCCCGGCCGGACGGTCCCGGCTCGACCGGTACTTCCACATATCCGGGCGGGGATCCACGGTCGCCCGCGAAGTGCGCGGCGGCGTCACCACCTTCATGGCGATGGCGTACATCCTCCTGCTCAACCCCCTGATCCTGTCCGGCAAGGACGCGGCCGGGGACACCCTCGGTCCGCAGGCGCTGATCACCGCAACCGCTTTCGCAGCGGCTTTCAGCACGCTGCTGATGGGCTTCCTCGGCAAGGTGCCACTCGCGCTCGCCGCCGGGCTCTCGGTCTCGGGCGTCCTGTCCTCCCAGGTCGCCCCGGAGATGACCTGGCCGCAGGCGATGGGCATGTGCGTGCTGTACGGCGTCGTCATCATGCTGCTGGTCGTCACCGGCCTGCGCGAGATGATCATGAACGCGATCCCGCTCGCGCTCAAGCACGGCATCACCATGGGCATCGGTCTGTTCATCGCGCTCATCGGTTTCTACAAGTCCGGCTTCGTGCACCAGGGCGAGGCGACCCCGCTCACCCTCGGCCCGGCGGGCGAACTCGCCGGCTGGCCGGTCCTGTTGTTCGCCGGCACACTGCTGCTGATCTTCATGCTGCAGGCCAGGAACATCCCCGGCGCCATCCTCATCGGCATCGTCGGCGGCACGGTCGTCGCGGCGGTCCTCAACGCCACCGGGGTCGTCGACCCTGAGCAGTGGGCGGCCGGCGCTCCCGAACTGCACGGCAGCGCGGTCTCGATGCCCGACTTCTCGCTCTTCGGGGACGTGGAGTTCGGCGGCTGGGGCGAGGTCGGCGCGATGACCGTCGGCATGATCGTCTTCACGCTCGTCCTCGCCGGCTTCTTCGACGCGATGGCCACCGTCATCGGCGTCGGCACCGAGGCCGGGCTCGCCGACGACAAGGGCCGGATGCCGGGCCTGTCCAAGGCGCTGTTCATCGACGGCGCCGGCGGGGCGATCGGCGGGGTGGCCGGCGGCTCCGGCCAGACCGTGTTCATCGAGTCGGCGACCGGTGTGGGCGAGGGAGCCCGTACGGGCCTCGCCTCGGTCGTCACCGGCGCCTTCTTCGCGGCCTGTCTGTTCTTCACCCCGCTCACCGCGATCGTCCCGCAGGAGGTCGCCTCCGCCGCCCTGGTCGTCATCGGCGCGATGATGCTGATGAACGCCCGCCACGTCGACTGGGCCGACCGGGCGACCGCGATCCCGGTGTTCCTGACCGTCGTCCTGATGCCGTTCACGTACACCATCACCACCGGTGTCGCCGCGGGCGTCATCTCCTACGTCGCCATCAAGGCCGCGCAGGGCAGGGGGCGGGAGATCGGCGCCTTCATGTGGGTCCTGACGGCGGTCTTCCTCGTCTACTTCGCCCTCAACCCGATCGAGGGCCGGCTGGGCGTGCACTAGCACCCCGGCCCGACGGGCACCCGCCCCCGCACCACCGCACCCCGCAGCACCGCACTTCGCACCACCGCCCTCCACGCAACCGCAGCCAAGGAGACCGAGAGATGCTGGACATCGCCGAGGAGCTGAACCGGTGGGTCGGGCAGGGCCGTGACTTCGCCGTGGCCACCGTGGTGGCCGTCGGCGGCAGCGCGCCCCGCCGGCCGGGCGCCGCCCTGGCGGTGGACGCCGACGGAACGGCGATCGGCTCGGTCTCCGGGGGCTGCGTGGAGGGCGCGGTGTACGAGCTGTGCCGGCAAGCGCTGGAGGACGGGGAGTCCGTCCTCGAACGCTTCGGTTACAGCGACGACGACGCCTTCGCCGTCGGGCTCACCTGCGGCGGGATCATCGACATCCTCGTCACCCCGGTGCGGGTCGGTGACCGGGTCCGGCCGGTGATCGCGGCCGCCCTGGCGGCCGCCGCCTCCGGCGGGGCCACGGCCCTGGCCCGTATCGTGACCGGCCCGGCGGACCTCGTCGGCCGCGCGCTGGTCGTCCGCCGCGGCGGGACCGACGAAAACGGTTCCCACACGAGCGCTTCTCACGACAGTGGTGCCCATGGCGGTGGTTCTTACGACAGCGGTTTCCGCAACGGCGCCTCCTACGAGAGTGGTGTCCATGGCGGTGGTTCTTACGACAGCGGTTTCCGAAACGGAGCCTCCTACGACAGCGGTTTCTACGAAGGCGGCTTCGGCGGCCATCCGGAGCTGGACCGTACGGTCGCCGCCGAGGCCGGCGCCCTCCTCGACGCCGGTCGTACCGGCACCCTGGAGATCGGCGAGCAGGGATCCCGCTGCGGGGCGCCGCTCACGGTGCTGGTCGAGTCGTCCGTCCCGCCGCCCCGGATGATCGTGTTCGGCGCGATCGACTTCGCGTCGGCGCTGGTGCGGGTCGGCAAGTTCCTGAACTACCGCGTGACGGTGTGCGACGCACGTCCCGTCTTCGCGACCGAGGCCCGTTTCCCGGAGGCCGACGAGATCGTCGTCGAGTGGCCGCACCGGTACCTGGAGCGCACGCGGGTGGACGCGCGGACCGTGCTGTGCGTCCTCACCCATGACGCCAAGTTCGATGTCCCCCTGCTCCGGCTGGCGTTGCGGCTCCCGGTCGCCTACGTCGGCGCGATGGGCTCCCGCCGCACCCACCTCGACCGCAACGCGCGCCTGCGTGAAGTAGGCGTGAGCGAGCTGGAGTTGACGCGTCTGCGGTCCCCCATCGGCCTCGACCTGGGTGCCCGTACGCCCGAGGAGACGGCACTGTCGATCGCCGCCGAGATCGTGGCCGAACGGCGCGGCGGCAGCGGGGTCTCACTCACCGGCGCGCACACGCCCATCCATCACGACGCGAGGTCGGTGCCGACGGGCCGGATCGGCTCGGTGGCCTGAGCCGCCGTACGGCGCACAGCCGGCTGGTCCGGCCAGGTGAACGCGTAGCGCGGGTCGCCGCCGCGGCTCAGCCGGACGTGGCGCAGCAGTTCGCGCGCGATGCCCGCGTTGCCCATCGCCCAGCCGGTCTGCGGCTCGAGGCGGTCCGGGGCGGGCCGGTGCGCGAGGTTGGACCAGCGCGCGCCGTCCGCGTCCCGGGTCGCGCGGGAGGCGAGGTCCGCCACGAGCGTCCGGGCGAAGCCGGGGGAGTCGCCCTGCTCGGCGATCCGGTCCGAGGCCAGCGCCAGCACCCCGGCCGTCCCGCAGCAGCGGCCGTTGTTGTCCCAGAACCCGGGCCGCAGCCGGCGCGGCAGTCCGGACCGGGTCACGGTGTGCCAGCAGCGGTCGGCGAGCTCTGCCCACGCGGGCTCACCGAGCACGTCCCGCAGCAGCCGGAAGACCTGGGCGTCGCCGGCCGGTCCGTGACACCAGCCGTAGCTGTACCGCTCGACCACGTCGGGCCGGTGGTGCGGGTCGGAGTGCGGCACGAGGAAACCGTCAGGACCGCCTTCGTCCCGGGCGACGACGTCCGCGACGCCGGCCCGCCCGAGCTCCACCAGGTCCGTACGCCCGGTGGCGGTTCCGACGGCGGCCAGGGCGTACGCGATCCCGAGCGTGCCGTGCGAGACATGGTGCAGCCGGGCCGGCGCGCCGAGCTTGAACTCCCAGGTGACGCCGCCCCCTTCGGTGGGCTCGGCGGTTTCCAGGTACGGCTCCAGTGCCCGTACGGCGAGGTCGGCGTCGCCGGCCGCCAGTGCGCCGAGGCCGATGCCCGCGTTGCCGCCCATCAGCTCGAACAGCACGCCCCAGCGCACTCCGTCGAAGTGTGACCGCACCCGCTCCAGGGCCCGGTC
This sequence comes from Streptomyces zaehneri, assembly GCF_032248645.1. Classification (NCBI taxonomy): domain Bacteria; kingdom Bacillati; phylum Actinomycetota; class Actinomycetes; order Kitasatosporales; family Streptomycetaceae; genus Streptomyces; species Streptomyces zaehneri. The sequence goes on along the minus strand of NZ_JASTTJ010000004.1, from coordinate 406,737 downwards.
CGCGGCGGCCCCGGCGGTGTCGTCGCCGAGTTCGCGGTGGACGGTCCTCAGCGCGAGGGCGATACCGGTCAGCCCGAAGTACAGGGAGTGGTCCGGGTGGTCGTCGACCGCGTCGGCGAGGCCGCGGGCGGCGCGCAGGACGGTGTCCGCGTAGGAGTCGTCGCCGAAGTGCCGCCAGGCCTCCAGGAGTACGGGTACGACCCCGGCCGTGCCGGTGTAGAGCTGCGGATCGATCGTGTCGTCCGAGGGTCTGACGGGCCAGCCGAGACCGCCGCCCCCGGTGTCGCGGGCGGTGCCCCGCAGCCAGCGCAGGGCGTCCACCGCGAGTTCCTCGATGTCGTCGGCTGCCGTCATGCCCTCAGCCTGGCACGGCTGCCGTGGCGATCGCGCCGTCATCGGCCGCGGAGCAGCCGGTTGACCGCGCGCCCGAACACCGAGCGGGCCGTGGTCCGGACGAGGGGGTCGAAGAGGGACGGGAGGAAACGCACGCGCAACTCCTCCCGCCAGAGCACCCGGGCCCGCCCGCCGGGGCCCGGCCGTACCTCGATCTCGGCCCAGCCCAGGACGACCCGGCCGCGTTTCTCCAGCCGGCACCGGCCCGGTTCGTCGTCGGAGGGCGGCTGCCACACGGTCACCTCCATCCGGTCGGTGAAGGCGAACGGGCCGAGACCCGAACGGGCCACGAGGACCGTGCCCTCACGGGTCGGCGCGGGGGTGAGCACGGCGACGTGGGTCAGCGGCACCACGTCGCCGTGCCGGGACCACTGCGTCAGGCGACGCCAGGCGTCGTCCGGGGAAAGCGGTACCGTGCGTTCGAGCTGGAAGAAGACCACACGCTGATCGTAGGGAGTCGCAGCCGTCCGACGGTGGATCACCCTCCGGCTCACAGGTTCGGACTCACCTTCGTGTCTGTGGCGGTGTGGTCGAGGCCGTCGATGTCGTGGACCGGCAGCCGGGGTCGGGTCAGCGATAGACCTGCCCGGGTACCGCCGTCCCCGGCGCCAGCAGTTGGGGAACCGTCACGAAAACGTATCCGCGCTCTTTCAGCGCGTCGATGATCCCCGGTACGGCCGGCACGGTCCCGTCGTAGATGTCGTGCAGCAGGATGATGCCGTCCCGGTCGGCCTGGGCGAGCACCCGGCGTCGGATCAGTGCGGAGTCGGTCGTCGTGTAGTCCTTGGCGGTCACCGTCCACAGCACCTCGGCGAGGCCCAGTTCGCGGCAGATGTCGTGCACGGTCTCGTCGGTGCGGCCCTGCGGCGGGCGCATCAGGGTGGGGCGCCGGCCGGTGAGGCGCTCTATCTCGTCGTTGGGGCGCCGGAGTTCCTCGCGTATCTCCTCCGGGGTGATCCGTGTCAGGATCTTGTGGTCCCAGGTGTGGCTGGCCACCTCGTGTCCCTCGGCGGCCATGCGGGTGACGAGCTCCGGGTACTTCTCGATGTGCCGCCGGCCCAGCAGGAAGAAGGTCGCCGGGACCTGTCTCTCCTTCAGGATGTCGAGCAGCCGGGCCGAGTTCTCGCTCGGTCCGGCGTCGAAGGTGAGGGCGATGCACTTCGCCTCACGGCAGTCGACGGGGCCGAGGCGGGCGGCCTGGGTGGTGGGCGCGGGGTGGGCGCGGGCGGCGCTCGGGTGCGTGATGTCGGCGCGGCCGCAGCCGGTCAGCGTGACCGCCAGGCAGAGGGCCGCCGCCGAGATGGCGACGGCCCGCAACCTGGCCCCCGTTTTCTTCATCTTCCTGGTCAGAGAAGGCATGTCGAGACTATACATAGAGCGTATACACCCTATGTATAGTCTCGGCCGTCATGCGCTCCTCAGGCCGCGCGGGGCCCTATTGGGCGTAGAACGTCGCGTCTCCCTTGTCCGTGGCCGTGCTCGGCGTCTGCACGTACAGCACGTAGTTGTAGTGGCGGACATAGCGTCCGGCGTAGTTGTACGACTCGTACGAGACTCCCGCGGAGTCGGCGAGACCGGCCCGCCGGTAGAAGCTCGCGTCGGACGCGAACGCCGACGTGCCGTCGCTCTTCTCCAGCCACACCTCGAAGTTCTTGTGCCGCAGGTAGTAGCCCGGGAAGTTGGCCGACTCCAGGGAGACCGTGCCGGTGCCCGCGAGACCGGTGACCACCCGGAACTGCGAGTCGGCCAGCGGGCTGACCCCGGCCTCGATGCGGGCGCGGTACTCCCAGTGCCGGATGAACCGGTCCGCGTAGTTGTACGAGGAGAAGCGCTGCGGGGTGACCCCGTCGGCCACCGGGATGCCGAAGTCGGGGGTGCCGTCCGCCTTCCAGTACACCTTCTGCACGCGGGTGCGGCGGTTGGGGTCGTTCAGCGGGTCGCCGGTGATGTCCTTGTAGCTGCGGTCGTGGTAGACGAGGATGTCGGACTTGCCGTCCTCGGAGACCGTGAACGAGTTGTGGCCCGGACCGTACTGCGAGGTCGAGGCGTTCGAGGTGAAGACGGGCTGCGTCCCCTTGGTCCAGGACGCCGGGTCGGTCAGGTCGGCCGTCGCCGAGGCGGTCAGCATGCCCAGGCAGTAGTTGGCGTCGGTCGCGCTCGCCGAGTAGGTCATGAAGACCTTGCCGCCGTGCTGGATGAGCGCGGGACCCTCGTTGACCTTGTAGCCGATCGTCTCCCAGGAGAGCGTCGGCTGCGAGATCTCCGCCGGAGTCCCCGAGATCGTCCAGGGGTTGGTCATCCTGGCGATGAACAGACTGGTGTTGTTGTCCTCGGACGGGTTGCGCTGGGCCCAGGCGAGATAGCGCACGCCGTTCACCACGAACGTGGTGGAGTCCAGCGAGAAGCTCTCCCACGTGGTCTTGATCTGGCCCTTCTCGGCCCAGGTCGCGGTGAGCGGGTTGGCGCCGGTGCCTTCGAGGACGTACATCCGGATCGCCCATACGTCGGTGGTGGACCCGGCCGCGAAGTACACGTACCACTTGCCGTCGATGAAGTGGATCTCCGGCGCCCAGATGTGGGCGCCCATGACCCCGCTGCTGTGCTTGGTCCAGATGGTGACCTCCTGGGCCGTCGACAGGCCCTGGATGGTCGTCGCCCGGCGCAGCACGATGCGGTCGTACGCGGGGACCGTGGCGGTGAAGTAGTAGTAGCCGTCGGTGTGTTTGAAGATGTGCGGATCGGCGCGCTGCTCCGCGATCGGGTTGGTGTACGTCACGGCGGGGGAGTCGGGCACGGCGGCCTGGGCGGGGGCGCCCACACCGGTGAGGACGGCCGCGAGGGCGACGAGGCCGGCCAGGATCAGCCGAACGGCGTTGCGTCTCAAGGGAGTTCTCCTGACGGAGGAAGAGGGGAGGGAGGGGGAGGGAGGGGGAGGAAGGTGCCGGGCTCAGGTGGTGGGCACCAGGCGCCACTGCTGGCAGGTGTTGTTCAGCCAGGTCCACTGCCGTACGTCGGCGCCGTTCGCGGTCCCGCAGTCGGCGACGTCGGCGACCTTGCCGCTGTTCTCGTTCACGAGCCGTACGTAGTCGCCGGTCGCGGTGAAGACGGGACGGAAACGCTGGCACTTGTTGTTCAGCCATGACCACTGGCGCAGGTCGGCCCCGTCGGCGCCGGAGCAGTCGGCGGTGTCCAGCACGCCGCCGGTGGCCACGTTCACCAGCCGGCTGGTGTCGTCGCCCTGATCCTCGATCCGCCACTTCTGGTTGGTCCCGCCGGTGCAGGTCCACTGGAGGACGTTCGTGCCGTTGGCCGTGGAACCGCCCTCGACGTCGAGGCACTTGCCGCTGTTGCGGTTGACGAGGGTGTACGAGGTCGGGGTCGCCGCCGTCTCGCCGGACGGGCCGGGGAGCGTCGTGCCCGGGGCGACGGGGGTGCCGAAGTCCGGGGTGCCGTCGGCGTTCCAGGTGAACTTCTGGGCGCGGGTCGTCCGGCCGTTTCCGCAGCCGCCGCTCGCGGAGGAGTTGGCGTGGTAGACGATCCAGTTCTCGGTGCCGTCGGGTGAGGTGAAGAAGCCGTTGTGGCCGGGGCCGTAGACGCCGGCTGTGTCGCTGCGCTGGAAGACGGGCGTCTGCTTCTTGGTCCAGGACGCCGGGTTCAGCGGGTCGCTGCCCGTCAACTCCAGTTGGCCGAGCTTGTAGTCGGCGGTCTGGCAGTAGCTGGCGGAGTAGCTGAGGAAGGTGCGGCCGTTGTGGTACAGCGGTTCCGGGCCCTCGTTGACGGGCGCGCCCACCCGTTCCCAGTCCAGGGTGGGGCTGGAAATCACCGTGAACGTGTTACTGGACAGCGTGTACGGGTTGCTCATCGGTGCGATGACCAGGCTCTGCGCGCTGCCGTTCACGAAACCGCTTCCGACGAGATACAGGTTTCCGTTCGCCTGGAGCACGCTCGCGTCGATCAGCCAGCCGCCCGGCGCGAGGTTGGAGCCGGTGAGGGAGCCCTTGTAGGTGTAGGGGCCCAGCGGGTCGGTGCCGGCGCTCTCCAGGACATGGGTGCGCTGGGAGTCGCAGCAGGCGGTGCCGCCCTGGCCGGCCGAGTAGTACAGGTACCAGTGGCCGTTGAACTGGTGGATCTCCGGTGCCCAGATGTTGGTGTTGCGGGTCGAGGTGGTGTCCGACCACACCTGCACGGTGGGCGCGGTGGCGAGGCCCGCCAGGGTCGGCGCCTTGCGCATGCCGAGAACGCCCGTGAACGTCGTGGTGATCAGGTAGTAGTTCCCGTCGTGGAACTCCAGCCAGGGGTCGGCGCCCTTGGCCGACTTCAGTGGGTTGGTGTACGGGCGGCCGTCGGCCGCGGCCACCGGCTGGGTCGCCGTCACCAGGGCGACGAGGAGGGCCAGGACGCAGACGAGCAGGGGTCTGCGGCGGTACTTCCGAGGCATGCAGGACCGTCCCTTGTCCGTGAAACTGCCTGTGCGGTATTTCGAACATGGTTCGTAACTTCGGCCAGAAGATAGGGGGCCTGCATGTCCTCGTCAATGGTTTCGACAGCCTCGGCGGCACCGGGAACACGTCGGGGCGACAGCCGTCACCGCACGGCCGGTCGGCGGCGCCACGCGCCAGGGCGCCCGGCCCGGTCGCTGTGGACCGGGCGGGACGCCCTGGATGTGCCGGCTGTGTTCCTGCCGTGGTGTCGCTGTTCAGTTGTTCCTGCTGTTCCTGCTGTTCCTGCTGGTCGTGCTGTTCCTGCTGGTCGTGCCGCGCCAGCCGGTCCTGCTGTTTCCGATCCTCCGGGGAGGCCGGGATCAGATCAGGTCGAACCGGTCGAGGTTCGAGACCTTGACCCACGCGGCGACGAAGTCGTTCACGAACTTCGCCTTCGCGTCGTCGCTCGCGTAGACCTCGGCGAGCGCGCGCAGCTCGGAGTTCGAGCCGAAGACGAGGTCGGCGCGGGTGCCGGTCCACTTGACCTCGCCCGTGGCGGCGTCGCGGCCCTCGAAGGTGGTCTGGTCCGAGGACGTCGACGACCACGTCGTACCCAGGTCGAGCAGGTTGACGAAGAAGTCGTTGGTCAGCTTGCCCGGCGTGTCGGTGAAGACGCCGTGCGAGGACTGGCCGTGGTTGGCGCCCAGCACGCGCAGGCCGCCGACCAGGACGGTCAGCTCGGGGGCGCTCAGGGTCAGCAGGTTCGCCTTGTCGAGCAGCAGGAACTCGGCCGGCAGTCGGTTGCCCTTGCCGAGGTAGTTGCGGAACCCGTCGGCGGTCGGCTCGAGCGCGGCGAACGACTCGACGTCCGTCTGCTCCTGCGAGGCGTCCACGCGGCCCGGAGTGAAGGGGACCTCCACGGCGTGACCGGCGTCCTTGGCGGCCTTCTCCACGGCGGCGGCGCCACCGAGGACGATCAGGTCGGCCAGGGAGACCTTCTTCGCGCCGGAGTTGAACTCCTGCTGGACGCCCTCCAGGACGCGCAGCACCTGGGCCAGCTCGTCCGGGTTGTTGACCTCCCAGCCGCGCTGCGGCTCGAGGCGGATGCGGGCGCCGTTGGCGCCGCCGCGCTTGTCGCTGCCGCGGTGGGTGGAGGCCGACGCCCACGCGGTGGACACCAGCTGCGAGACGCTCAGCCCCGAGTCGAGGACCTTGGCCTTGAGCGCCGCGATGTCCTCGGCGCCGATGACCTCGCCCTCGGCCGCCGGCAGCGGGTCCTGCCACAGCAGGGTCTCCGCCGGGACCTCCGGGCCGAGGTACAGGGACTTCGGGCCCAGGTCGCGGTGGGTCAGCTTGTACCAGGCGCGGGCGAAGGCGTCCGCGAACTCGGCCGGGTTCTCGTGGAAGCGGCGCGAGATCTCACCGTAGATCGGGTCGAAGCGCAGCGACAGGTCGGTGGTGAGCATCGTCGGGAGCTTCTTCTTCGACGGGTCGTGCGCGTCGGGGATGATCGCCTCGGCGTCCTTGGCCACCCACTGCTTGGCGCCGGCCGGGGACTCCGACAGCTCCCACTCGTAGCCGAAGAGGATGTCGAAGAAGTCGTTGCTCCACTGGGTGGGCTTGGAGGTCCAGGTGACCTCCAGGCCGCTGGTGATGGCGTCGCCGCCCTTGCCGGTGCCGTAGGAGGACTTCCAGCCCAGGCCCTGCTGCGCGAGGGAGGCGGCCTCGGGGTCGTCGCCGACGCTGTCCGCCGGACCGGCGCCGTGGGTCTTGCCGAAGGTGTGACCACCGGCGATCAGGGCGACGGTCTCCTCGTCGTTCATCGCCATGCGGCGGAACGTCTCGCGGATGTCGCGGGCCGCGGCCAGCGGGTCCGGGTTGCCGTTGGGGCCCTCGGGGTTGACGTAGATGAGACCCATCTGGACCGCGCCGAGCGGGTTCTCCAGCTCACGGTCGCCGGTGTAGCGCTGGTCGTCGAGCCAGGTGGTCTCCGGGCCCCAGTACACGTCCTCGTCGGCCTCCCAGACGTCCGCGCGGCCGCCGGCGAAGCCGAAGGTCTCGAAGCCCATCGTCTCCAGCGCGACGTTGCCCGTGAGGATCAGGAGGTCGGCCCAGGAGATGGACTGGCCGTACTTCTTCTTGACCGGCCACAGCAGACGGCGGGCCTTGTCGAGGTTGGCGTTGTCCGGCCAGCTGTTCAGCGGCGCGAAGCGCTGCTGACCGCGGCCACCGCCGCCGCGGCCGTCACTGATGCGGTAGGTGCCGGCGCTGTGCCAGGCCATGCGGATCATCAGCGGGCCGTAGTTGCCGAAGTCGGCGGGCCACCAGTCCTGCGAGGTGGTCAGCACCTCGGCGATGTCCTGTTTCACGGCCGCCAGGTCGAGGGCCTCGAACGCCGCGGCGTAGTCGAACTCCGCGCCGAGCGGGTTCGCCACGACGGGGTCCTTGGCGAGGATCTTCAGGTTGAGGCGCTCCGGCCACCACTGGCGATTGCCGCCGCCCTGGGTGGGGTGCGCGGCGCGGCCGCCGTGCGCGACCGGGCAGCCACCTGCCTCCGCCGCCTTCGAGTCGGTCACGATCGCATCATGGTTCTCGGTCATGGGGGAATCCTTCTGGGCTGGTCGGATCACATGCTCACGTACCGCAGGCGTCGGGTCCCGCGGGCGCTCAGGTGCTGGGGGCGGTGGAACAGTCGGGGCACAGGCCCCAGTAGATGACCTCGGCCTCGTCTATGGCGAAGCCGCGGTCGTCGGAGGCGGTCAGACAGGGGGCGTGACCGACGGCGCAGTCGACGTCGACGACCGCGCCGCAGGACCGGCAGACGAGGTGGTGGTGGTTGTCCCCCACGCGTCCCTCGAACCGGGCGGGGCTGCCCGGGGGCTCGAGGCGGCGCACCAGCCCGGCCGTGGTCAGCGCGTGCAGGGCCTCGTACACGGCCTGGAGGGAGATGTGGCCCACGCGGCCGCGCACCCCCGTGGCGATCGCCTCGACCCCGAGGTGGTCGCCGTTCCGGACGGTCTCGAGCAGGGCCACACGGGCGGCCGTCACCCGCAGGCCGACACCGCGCAGCTCCTCGGCGGTGGTCGGTGTACGGGGTGCTGTCATGGTGTCGAACCTACTTCATAAACACGAACCATTCAAGAAAACGAACGGTGCAAGTCTGGGAAACGGCACGCGTCGGAGAAGCGGCACGCGTCGGAGAAGCGGCACACGTCAGAGAAACGAGGCGAGCCCGTCGAGGAGCCTGTCCACGTCCTCGTCGTCGTTGTAGGGCGCGAGTCCCACCCGCAGCGCGGGGTCGTCGAGCTTGAGCGCGGTGAAGGCCTCGTAGGCGTAGAACGAGCCCGCCGGGGCCACGACACCCCGGGCGGCGAGATGCGCCTGTGCCTCGCGTGCGTCACGGCCCGCGAAACTCATCAGCACGGTCGGGGTGCGGTCCCGCGCCCTCGAGTGGACGGTGACGGCGTCGCCCAGCGTGCGCAGCCCCTCCTCCACCCGGGCGCGCACCACGTTCTCGTGCTCGTGCAGGGACCGCAGCGACCGCGCCAGCCGCTCCCTGCGCGACCCCGCCGTCCCCGGCGCGTCCCCGGGCACTCCCGGCCGCCCCGGCTCGATCGGGTCGAGCGCGGCCAGGAAGTCCACGGCGGCGGTGGCGCCCGCCAGGATCTCGTAGGGCAGCGTCCCGAACTCGAAGCGCTCCGGCACGGTGTCCGGCGACGGCAGCAGCTTGTCCGGCACGAGCCCTTCGAGGACGTCGGGCGAACCGGCGAGCACCCCGCAGTGCGGACCGAGGAACTTGTACGGCGAGCAGACGAACAGGTCGGCCCCGAGCGCGGGCACGTCCACCAGGTGATGGGCGGCGTAGTGCACCCCGTCCACGAACACCACGGCGCCCACCTCGTGCGCCCGGTCCGCGATCCGGCGCACCGGCGGCCTGGTGCCCAGCACGTTCGAGGCCGCCGTCACCGCGACCAGCCGGGTCCGGGGCGACAGCGCCCGCTCAAAGGAGCCGAGGTCGAGTTCCGTGGTCGCGGCGTCGATCTCGATCCAGCGGACGGTGACCCGGGCACGTTCCGCCGCCTGGATCCAGGGGCGCACATTGGCGTCGTGGTCGAGCCGGCTGAGGACGATCTCGTCGCCGGGCCGCCAGCCGTCGGCCAGCGTCCGGGAGAAGTCGTACGTGAGCTGCGTGGCGCTGCGCCCGTGCACGACGGCCGTCTCCGGCACGCCCAGCAGGTCGGCGTAGGCGGCCCGGAAGCCGGCGACGGCCTGTTCGGCGTTGCGCTCGGACGCGCTGACCCGTCCCCGGTTGGACAGCGGACCGGTCATCGTCCGGGTGACGGCCTCGGCGACGAGGGAGGGCGTCTGTGTCCCGCCCGGTCCGTCGAAGAAGGCGAGACCCTGTGCGAGGGACGGGAAGTGTGCCCGGAGGGCGGCGACATCGATGGCCATGGCCCCGACTCTGGCACCCGGACCCGCGGCCCACCAGGGAGCCACGGCCGGCTCCTGCGGTCCGTCGTGTCGCGAGGGGCAGGAGGCCGCGGGGGACCGGTCGTGGACCGACGCGACGAATTAGGCGACGAATGCCGGACAGAGGACTACGACTGAACCTGACCTGACCTGACCTGACCTGACCTGACCCGTGCCGCCGAGAGGTCCTCGCATGCATTCCGTACTCGACCGCGCGCTCGACTGTGTCGTCGGCGCGCTCGGGAAGACCACCGACACGACCGGAGTCACCCTGCACCGTTCCCCGGACGCGGGACGGGCGCGGCTGGCCGACCGGGCGTTCGACTTCAACAGCGCCGTGCCGTCCGGAGTGCGGTTCGAGATGCTCACGGACGCCACCGAGCTCGAGCTCGACGCCCGGCTGACCGTGGTCCTCCCGCTGGGCATGCCGTCCGGCGGCAGCGTCTTCGACCTGGTGGTCGACGGCGAACTGCGTGAGCCGGTGGTGGCGACGCAACAGTGCCCGATCGACCCGGCCTTCTTCGACCCCGCCACCGGCTCGACGCAGGCCGGACCGGCCGAGCCCGCGACCGTGCGCTTCCCCATCGGCCCGCGGGCCGTCGAACGGCGCGTGGAGATCTGGCTGCCCGTCACCCCGGCCGTCACGCTGATCGACGTCCGCGTCCCGGACGGGGCGTCGGTGCGTCCGGCTCCCGCGAGCGGCCCCCTGTGGGTGCACTACGGCAGCTCCGTCAGTCAGTGCCCGGACGCGGACCGCCCGACCGCCACCTGGCCGGCCGCCGTGGCCCGCTCGGCCGGCCGGTCCCTGGTCAACCTCGGTCTCGGCGGGCAGTGCCAGCTCGACCCCTTCATGGCCCGTGCCGTCCGCGACCTGCCCGCGAGCGCGATCAGCCTCGAACTGGGCATCAACGTCCACAACGCCGACAGCATGCGCGAACGTGCCTTCGTCCCGGCCTTCCACGGATTCCTCGACACGATCCGCGACGGGCACCCGTCCACACCGGTCCTGGTCATCAGCCCCATCGTCTGCCCGGCCGCCGAACAGCGGCCGGGGCCAACGCTGGTGGGCCCCGACGCCATGGTCCGCACCGTCGACCGTCCCGCCGAACTCGCTTTCGGAGCCCTCACGCTCACCCGCATCCGCGCGTTGCTGCGCGAGCATGTCGAGCAGCGTCGGGGGGACGGCGACGACCGGCTTCACATCGTCGACGGGACAACGCTGTTCGGGCCCGACGACGTGGCCGACCTGCCCGACGGCCTGCACCCGAACGCGGCCGGCTACGCCCGTATGGCCGAGCGCTTCCTGCCCCTTTCCTTCGGCGGGGCGGGCGCGTTCGGGTGACCGGGAGGCGACGGAGGGGGCGACTCCCGTGCGTGACGCCGACCTTCACCTTTGGGCGCGGCACCCGGGCGACCGCGCGTGACGGGGGAGCACGCGAGGATCACAGAGCATCAACTGTGTTGTCATGCAAGGACGTTGAATCCGTCGCGCCGCGGACGACATCGAGCACGGCCCCGGCCCGTACGCCGTCCGCGCCCCGCCACGCGATGTGCTGGTCGGGCCGGATCAGCAGCATCGGGGCGCCGTAGCGTTCGCGCGGGACCAGGCCGGTCAGGTCGACGGTGGTCAGGGGGATGCCCCGGGCCGCGGCCTCCTCGGCGAAGGCGGCGCGGTCGGGCTCCCTGGCGCCGGCCAGGAGGAGCAGCGTCAGACCGTCGCCGAGCACGTCGTACAGGGACCGGCCGTCGGGGAGCCAGCTGTGCGGCAGCCGGGCGCCCGGGAAGGACAGGCCGTGATAGCTGCGCGGCACCAGGGGCGGGGGCGCGGAGCCGTCGTCGACGACGACGGGTGACGAGGCGTAGTGCTGGCCGAGGACGAGGCCCTCGCTGTGGAACTCGCCCGCCTTGGCCTGGAGTGCGGCGGCGGTCCGCGCACGGCGGCGGCCGGCCTCGGGCGTGTCCCCGAGGAGCGCGGGGTCGGCGAAGGACGGGGCGAGCAGCCTGTCCTGGGCGGCACTGCCGGCGATGATCTGCTGAGCCACCGGCCGCCGTTCGCTCTGGTAGCTGTCCAGCAGCTCCGCGCCGCCCCAGCCCTGGAGGACCGCGGCGAGTTTCCAGCCGATGTCCACCGCGTCGCCGACACACGTGTTGAAGCCGTGCCCGCCCCACGGGGGGTTCAGATGGGCGGCGTCGCCCACCAGGAAGACACGGCCGCGCCGGTAGCGGTCGACCAGGAGCATGCGGGCGGTCCAGGGGTCGGTGGCGAGCACCTCCACGGGTCCGGGGTGCCCGGCGCCGACGAGAGCGCGTACCAGCGCCTCGGGTGCCACCGGGTGGTCGGGGTCGGTCCGCTGGACGATGGCCCACCACCGGTCGTCCAGGTCGAGACGTCCCATGAGACCGGCGGCCTCGGGGCTCACCACCCAGTACTGCACCGCCCGGTCCAGGCCGACCGCCTCGCCCAGGCCCGGTGCCCGGAAGACGATGCTGAGGTTGGGCCGTTCACCGGACGAGCCGGCGTAGACCGCTCCGACGGCCTGCCGGCTGACTCCGCCGCCGCCGTCACAGCCCAGCAGATAGCCGGCCGTGAGCACGCGGACGCAGCCGTCGGCGTCGGTGACCGTGGCGCGCACGGCGTGTTCGTCCTGCTCGACGGCGGTGACCCGGTGGCCGGTCAGGCAGGTGACCGAGGGCAGTGCGGCCACCGCCGCGCGCAGGATCCGCTCCACAACCGGTTGCGGGACCTGCTGGCCGGGCTCCGCCCAGCGTTCGTCGCGGCCGTCGTACAGCCCGAACACATTGCGGAAACGGGTCAGTTCGGTGCCGAGGAGGCCGGTGCAGAAGATGACGTCCTGGGACCAGGCAACCGGCAGCGGGGCGGCCGCGCGCAGGCGGTCGGCCAGGCCCCAGCGGCGGAAGTGCTCCATGGTGCGGATGCTGGTGGTCTTGGCCCGCGGCCGGTCGTCGTCGACGGTGGTGCGCGGTTCGACGAGCACGGTGGCGATGCCGCGGCGGCCGAGCTCGACCGCCGCGGCGAGACCGGACGGCCCGCCGCCCGCGATCAGTACCTGGGCGGTCGTCCCGGTCACGCGCCGGACCTCGCGGACGCGTCGGTGACGGGCGTACGCAGCGTCCCGAGCCGGTCGACCTCCACCTCGACGACGTCACCGGCGCGCAGCAGACGGGGCGGCGTACGGACGTAGCCGACGCCCTCCGGGGTGCCGGTGGCGATCACGTCGCCGGGATGCAGGGTCAGGGTGGCGCTGATCCGCGACAGCAGCTCGGGAACCCCGAAGATCATGTCGCGGGTGTTCCCGTCCTGCATGATCTCCCCGTTGACGCGGGTGACCAGGCGCAGTCCGTCGGCGAGGCTGCCCGCCTCGTCGGCGGTGACGACCGTCCCGATCGGGCCGCTGAGATCGGCGTTCTTGCCCAGCGTCCACTGGGCGGTGAGCTTCTGCGCGGTACGGGCGGTGAGGTCGTTGAAGACGGCGTAGCCGAGGACGGCGGCCTCGGCCTCCTGCTCCCCGGCGTCGCACAGCCGGGCGCCGACGACCGCCGCGACCTCGCCCTCCCAGTCCAGGCCCGGTTCGTTCGCGGGCACCGGGACCGGTACGCCGCCCACCGACAGGGAGGCGGTCCAGCGGCCGAACAGGGTGGGGTGCTCCGGCGCCCGGAAACCGCCCTCGGCCGCGTGCGCACGGTAGTTGAGTCCCACGCACAGCACCCGCGCCGACGCCGGCACCGGCGGGGCGAGGGTCACCTCCGCGAGCGGGACCGTGCCGCGGCGGACCGCGCGGGCCTGCTCCAGCCAGTGGGGGAGGTCCGCGTAGAAGTCGTCCACCTCCGTGAGCGGGGTGACCCGGCCGTCCACGACGACACCGATCACGGCCCGCCTGCGGCCGGATGCCCGGCCCGGATCCGCCATGCCGACGAGCTTCATGCGCGCGTGCCTCCTGTTTCCTGCGCGGTTACCGCGGCCAGACGGATGTCGAACTCGGCCGCCAGGAACGGTCCTTCCATGCCGAACCGACGCGCCGTCTCCTCGTCGCCCGGTGCGAAGGGCGCGATGAGCGCGTCCTTGACGGCGAACGCGGCGTCGGAGCCGAGGTAGGGGTCCTCGGCGGCGAACACATGGGTGGTGAGCGACCGGTGACCGGCGGCCTCCACCCGCAGGTGGACATGGGCGGGGCGCATCGGGTGACGGCCGAGCGCCCGCAGCAGCTCGCCCACCGGGCCGTCGGTCGGCACCGGGTAGCTGGCGGGCTTGACCGTACGGAACCAGTAGGCGCCGTCGGGACCGGTGGTGAACAGAGCGCGCAGGTTGCCGTCGGGCTGCTCGGCGTCCTGGCTGTCGTACAGACCCGTGTCGTTCGCCTGCCAGACGTCCAGCACGGCGCCGGCCAGCGGCCCGCCGTCGCAGTCGGTGATCCTGCCGTGCACCACGGCCCGCTCCCCGCGCCGCAGTTCGGGGCCCTCGGCGATCCAGGCGCCCATCGGGCGGTGCGGCGCCGGCGAGTGGAAGGGGCCCTCGACCGAGCTGGGCGTCATGGTGGCCGGGCCCGTGTGGTTGACCTCGTCCACGGCCGAGGTGAGGCCCAGCATGTCGGAGAGCAGGATGAACTCGTTGCGGCGGTCGGTGCAGGCCCGGCCCGTGCGGACCAGGAAGTCCACCGCGCGCAGCCACTCGTCCTCGGAAGGACGCGTCTCCCGCACGAAGGCGTGCAGATGGGCCACGAGGCCGCCGATCAGCTCCCGCAGCCGCTCGTCGTCGCCCCGGACGGTGGCGAGGACCTGTCGCACCAGGGCGTCCTGCCCGGGGTCGTGGGCGGAGCCGGGGATCGCCGGCCCTGCCGCGGGGGCGGGTCGAGCGGTTCCGGTGGTGTCGGTCATGGGGTCGCTCCCGTGGGCGTCAGGGCGGCGTCCGGTGCCGCGCAGCCGTAGGTGTGGGTGCCGGGCCCGGCGTGGTGCCGGGCGCCGTCGGGCAGGACGACGTGCGCGGTGGTGCCGGGCGGCACGGTGACGGAGAGGCGGAAGCGGCCGTCCTCGATGTGCCAGGACGAGCGGATCGGCCCGTACGGCGAGTGGTGTTCGGCCCGCGCCCGGGTCAGGCCCCCGCCGGGGCGGGGCGCCACGGTGAAGCGCCGGTAGCCCGGCGCGTCCTCGTCGGGCCTGATCCCGGCCGTGCAGCGGTGCAGGAAGGAGACGACCGCGCCCTTCGAGTAGTGGTTGAGGGAGTCGTGCGCGGTGCCGTCCGCGCCGACGCCGTCCCAGTGCTCCCAGACGGTCGTCGCACCCCGGTCGATCATGTGGAGCCAGGACGGGGCGGTGTCCTGGAGCAGCAGCTCGTAGGCGACGTCCAGGTGTCCGGAGTCGGCGAGCACGGGCAGCAGGTCCGGGGTGGCGAGGAAGCCGGTGCCCAGATGCGTGCCCGCGGCGCGGACGAGTTCCACCAGCCGTGCGGCGGTCCTGGCCCGCAGTCCGGCCGGGACCAGGTCGAAGGCGAGCGCCCGCACGTGGTGGGCCTGGGTGTCCGGGCGCAGCGAGCCGTCGGCCGCGACGAACTCCGTCCTCCAGGCGGCGCGCACCCGCTCGCTCAGGTCCCGGTAGCGGCCGGCGTCCTCGTCGTGGCCGAGGACGCGGGCGATGCGCGCCGCCAGCCGGGTGGAGTGGGCGTAGTAGGCGGTGGCGACGTCCGCCTTGTCCAGGGCCGCGTACGCCGCCAGGTCACCGACCTTCTCACCGGGCACGAGCCACTCGCCCCAGTGGAACCCGGTGTCCCACAGATACCGCTCGTGCGGCGCCGGGAGGGCCGAGCGCCGGATCCGGTCCGGGTGCCGCTCCTCGCGGGCGGCCCGTTCGACCCGGCCGAGCCAGGCGGTCATGGCGGGCCACAGCTCCTCCAGGATCCCCGGGTCGCCGTAGGCCAGGTACAGCTGCCAGGGCACGATGACCACCGCGTCGCCCCAGCCGGCCGAGCCGTTGAGATGCGCCACCGGCCCCTTGGGCCCCTCGGTGCGGCAGGCCGGCGAGATGTTGGCGACGGTGCCGTCCGGCCACTGGTCGGCGGCGACGTCGCGCAGCCACTTCGCCGAGAAGCCCGACACGTCGTAGAGGAAGGCGGCGGTCGGCACGAACAGCTGCCAGTCCCCTGTCCAGCCGGCGCGTTCGCGGGTGGGGCAGTCCGTGGGGATGTCGCAGACGTTGCCGCGCAGACCCCACCGGGCGGCCTCGTGCAGCCGGTCGACCCGCTCGTCGTCGCAGTCGAACCAGCCGGTCCGCCGCAGGTCGGAGTGGACGACCACACCGCGCAGGTCGTCGGCGGTCAGCTCGCCGGGATGACCCTCGACCCGGACGTAGCGGAAGCCGTGCGTGGTGTGCCGCGGTTCGAAGGCCTCGCCGGGCCGGCCGGCCGAGACGACCCGGTCGACCTGGCCGGCCGGGAGCGGCTCGGGCAGGAACGGCATGTCCACGCGGAGGTGATCCGTCGTCACATCGCCGTCGGGGCCCAGGGACTCGCCGTGCGTGAGGGTGAGACGGGTGCCCGCCGGACCGAGGTCGGTCAGCCGCACCCAGCCGTTGATGTTCTGGCCGAGGTCGAAGACCTGCCGGTCGGGGCGCGGACGGGTCACCGAGACCGGGGCGAGTTCCTCGACGCGCCGCACGGGCGGGGCGGGTGAGGCGACCAGCCCGGCATGTCCGTGGTCGGCGACCTCCACCGGCGTCCACGCCGAGTCGTCGTACCCCGGCAGGTCCCAGCCGACGGGGGTGCCGCGCAGGTCGGTGAACTGCCCCGCGATCAGGTCGGCGGCCACGACCGGCCCTGGAGCCCAGCGCCAGTGCCGGTCGGTGGACACCACGGACGTGGTGCCGTCGGTGTGCTCGAGGTGCAGCTGAGCCAGGAACGAGACCCGCTCGCCCCACTGGTCGTGGGCCCGGGTGACCCCGACCTGGCCGCGGAACCAGCCGTCGGAGAGCACCGCCCCCAGCGCGTTCTCGCCCTCCCGCAGCAGCGCCGTCACGTCGTACGCCTGCACCTGGAGACGCACGTCGTACTGCGTGAACCCCGGCGTCAGCTCGGCGTCCCCGACCCGCTCCCCGTTGAGGAAGACCTCGTAGAGACCCTGCGCGGTGGCGTAGAGCCGGGCCCGGCGGACCGGGGAGCCCGCGGTGAACGCGGTGCGCAGCAGCGGGGCGGGCCGGTGCCCGGCGGGCGGGACGCCGGGTCCTCCGGGCACGGGAGCACCGTGCACACCCGCCCCGTCGGGCACGGGTTCGCCGGGCACACCCGCCCCGTCGGGCACGGGATCACCGGGTTCGCCGGGCACACCCGCCCCGTCGGGCACGGGATCACCGGGTTCGCCGGGCACACCGGGCACGACGGGCTCGATCCACCGTGCCTGCCAGTCGGCGGGTTCCAGCAGGCCGGTCTCGAACCAGGCCTCCCCCGACCACGCGCTCTCGCCGAGGTCGGTCCAGACCTTGACCCGCCAGGTGATCCGCTCCCCGGAGCCGGGCGGCGGCCCCCCGTACGGCACATGCATGCTGTCGGCGGAGTCGACACGGCCGGAGTCCCAGCCCGTGCCCGTGCCGACGCGGTACGCGAACTGCTCGCGCGAGCCGGGCGGCAGCCACCAGGACAGCCTGGGGCGGCGGTTGCCGAGGCCCAGCGGCTGTTCCAGCTCGTCGGCACGCAGACAGGTGGGAGCGGCGTTCATACAGGTGACCAAACGTTGGAGGAGGAGTCAGGCCGGGCCGGGAAGCCCGCGGGGGCCGCAGACCTGGGCGGCGAACTCCAGGGCTTCGGCGAACACGGGCTCCGGATCGGGCAGCCCGGCCCAGAGGTGGTCCGCGTCGTCGACCAGGTGCAGGCTCACCCGGCACCCGTGGGCGCGCAGGGCCGCGGCGAGCTGTTCGCTCTGCCCGCTGGGGACGAACCGGTCGGCGGTGCCGTGGGCGAGCAGGAAGGGCGGGGCGGCGGCGGACACATGGCTCACCGGGCTCGCCGCGGCGGCGCGTTCCGGTGCCTCCCGTACGGGTGCGCCGATGAGCAGCGCCTCCCGGGAGTCCACGGCGTCCGGGGCGCTCACCGCGTCGGGCCGGGACTGGCGCTGCATGGTGCGCAGGTCCGCGGGCCCGTACCAGTCGACGACCCCGGCCACGGTCACGCCCGGACCGGGCTCGCCGACGTCGCCCTCCCACTCGGGCCTGCCGTCGGTCAGCGCGAGCAGGGCCGCGAGATGACCGCCCGCGGACTCGCCCCACAGCACGACCCGTCCCGCGTCGAGCCCCAGCTCGCCGGCGTGCGCGCGCAGCCAGCGCAGCGCGGCCTTGCCGTCGTGCAGCTGGGCCGGGAAGACGGCCTCGCCGCTGAGCCGGTAGTCGAGGGAGGCGACCGCGAAGCCCGCCCGCACGAGCCGGTCGAACGGTCCGACCGGCCACCCGGCGAAGGCCGGGCCGAACTGGTCCCGCCGTCCGGTCCGCCAGCCGCCGCCGTGCAGGAAGACGACCACCGGGGCGGGATGTTCCGGGTCGCGCGCGGGGCGGTACAGGTCGAGCAGCAGCGGCCGGAATCCGGGCGGCGAGCCGTACTCGACCCCCCGGAGCACGCGGGCGCCCGCAGGCGTGGTCTGCTCCGCCGGAAGGGGGGACGCGGGAAGCGAGGACGCGGGAAAGAGGGAAGCCGGGAGGGGGGATGCGTTCGCGGCCATGTCAGCCGTCCAGGGGACGGACGTCGAACCGGAACTCCTGCCGGTGCTCGCGGGCGACCCGGGCCAGCTGCTCGTGGGAGGGGATGTACGGCGGGTGCGGAAGCTCCGACGAGTCCGTGCGGGTCCCGGCCTCGCCGAAGAACCGCTCGAAGCCGCCGCTGGACGCGCCCATGATCCTCGTGTCGTCCGCCTCGACGCGGAAGGTGTGCAGACAGCCGGCGGGCACATAGCCGAAGTCGCCGGGCTTCAGCAGCTTCTCGTACGTCTCGCCGTCGCCGTCCTGGATCCACACCCGGGCGCGGCCGGACAGCAGATAGAAGGTCTCGTGCACGTCGGCATGGCTGTGGGTGGGGATCGCGTCGCCCTTGGGAGCCGCGTAGGTGAACAGGCCGAACTGGCCGCCGGTCTCGTCCTTGCTGAGCAGAACGGTGATGAGGGCGTCGAAGAGGTGGGACCGCTCACCCTCTCCGGCTTCCAGGAAGAAGGGCACCGGCTTCCCCGGCAGGGCGAGGCGCTTCGCACCGCCGCTCTGGGCGAACTCCGCAGTCATGGGGTCTCCTCGGAAATCTGATCGGCTCTGCCCGGGGCGGGCAGAGCCGTCGAGGTGGGGCCGCAAGGACGGGGCCATGCGGACGGGTGCCGTAAGGATGGGCCCGTCGCCACCGTCCCACCAGGCGGAATTCCATTGAATGGCATGCGGTCGAAACCTGGACGCAACGCGTTGCTGGTCGCCGGGTGGGTCACACTGCACGGGTGACGAACAACGCGGGCACGTCCGGTGCCGCCGCCCGGGGAAGACGGCCGCCACGGGGCGAGCCGGTGATCGACCGTGCGTTCGCGCTGCTCACGGCCTTCTCCGAGGACCGTCGCTCGCTGACCCTCGCCGAGCTCAGCCGCGTCACGGACACGCCGCCGAGTACGACGCTACGCCTGGCCCGGCGGCTCGTGCACTGGGGCGCCCTGGAGCGGGACGCCGAGGGCCGCTACGTCGTGGGACTTCGGCTGTGGGAGGTCGCCTCGCTCGCGCCGCGCGCGCACGGGCTGCGCAGGGTGGCGCTGCCCTACATGGAGGATCTGTACGAGGCGACCCACCAGCACGTCCTGCTGGCCGTACGGGACGGCACGGACGCGCTGCTCGTCGAGCGGCTGTCGGCCCACACGGCCATCGACGTGCTGTACCGGGTGGGCGGCCGGCTGCCGCTGCACTCCACGGGCGTCGGTCTGGTGCTGCTGGCGCACGCCGGCCCCGACTTCCAGGACGAGATCCTCGGACAGGCCCTGACACACGAGCCCGAGGGCGTACCGCTGTCCTCGGCCGCGCTACGGCGTTCCCTCGCCGAGATCCGCAGCACCGGGGTGGCCGTCGTCAACCGCGCGGAGCCCGTCCCGCTGCACGCCGTGGCGGCACCCGTGCGCGGGGTCGACGGCGAGGTCGTCGCGGCGCTGTCGGTCGTCGTGCCGGCCGGCCACGCGGAGCCCCGCGTGCTCGCCCCGGCCCTGCGTGCCACGGCCCGGGCCCTGTCCCGCAGCCTCGGCGCGGTCACGGCCCCGCCGGCTCCGCCGCCGGGCGGCCCCCGCCGACGGCAGTGAGGCCGTGGCGGGGGCGTGAGTGGATCCGGGGCGCGTCCCCCCGGGCGACGGCGTCGCCCCCCGCCCGGTGACTCGGCGGGGGGCGACGAAGGCGGTGCGGCCCGGTCAGGCGGCGGCGGGGGCCGCGTCGCTCTCCGGATCCCGCAGTGCCGGGATGAACAGGGACACCGCAAGCGCCGCCAGCAGGATCAGCGCTCCGGTCCAGAAGACCCAGGTGTAGCCCCCGTCCAGGTAGAAGGCGGTGCCCTGGAGGACCGTGCTGTGCGCGGCGAGGACGGCGAAGCACACGGCGGGGACGACCGTGCCGAAGAAGTTGAAGAGCATCTGCATCAGGCCGCTGCCCTGCCCCTGCTCCTCCACCGTGACCACGCCGAGGACGAGCACGGGAGCGATGGAGACGATGAGGCCGGTGCCGAGGTTGGCCAGACACGCCGTCAGGACGAGCTCGGTGGCATCGGCGTGGAAGAGGCCCATCAGCCCGTATCCCGCCGCGCCCAGCCCCAGTCCGATCCCCCACAGCAGCCGGGCGTCGGCCTTGCGCAGCAGGCGGCCGGCGGCGAATCCGGTGCCCAGCATGACCAGATTCCAGGTCAGGCCGATCCGCGCGTTGTGCGTGCTGGTCCAGCCCAGGCCGTCGGAGACCCCGGGGATCGCCGGGTAGAGGGCCAGCAGGATGCCCATGGAGGCCATGGCCAGCGCGGTGGCCTGGCCCACGGCCGCGGCGCTGACGGTCAGGGCGACCGGCCGCCGGCCGAGCACGCGCAGGTCGAGGATCGGATGGGCGCTGGCGCGCTCGACGAGGACGAAGGCGACGAGCGCCAGCAGCCCGCCGGCCGTCCAGCCGAGGGTCGCACCGCTCGTCCAGCCCCAGCTCCCTCCCTGGCCGACCGCGTACACCACGGCCGTCAGGCCACCGCCGAGCAGCATGCCGCCCAGCCAGTCGAAGCCGTTCTGGAAGTCGTGGCGCGGGGTCTCGGGCACCAGCAGGGCCACCAGCACGAACGCCACCGCGGTCGCCCCGGCGATGAACCACAGCGCGGCCCGGTAACCCCCGGCGTCGATCAGCCAACCGGCGAGCAACGGCCCCACCACGCCCACCAGACCCATGCTGCCGCCGAGGATCGCGCTGGCCTGCTTCACCATCCGGGCGGGGAAGAGGTCACGCACGGCAGGGAAGGACAGGGCGGCGAACGGTGCGTAGCAAGCGGCGATGCCCCGGCCGACCAGCAGCAGCCAGAAGCTGCCCGCCATGGCCGCGATGATGTCGCCGACGACCCCGAGACCGATCATGGCGAGCATGATCCGGCGCCTTCCGTACCGGTCACCCGCCTTGATGACGAACGGGATGAGCAGGGTCGAGACCATCGTGACGATCAACGAGAACCAGGCCACCTGGGTGGTGTGGAAACGTTGCGCGATGTCGGCCGTCGTGTTGGCCGTGACGATGCCGGCGACGGCCAGCAGCTGTGTCGGCCAGATCAGGGCCACCAGCAAGGCCACCAGGCGGCGGTTCCAGCGTTCGGAGGTCCGGGCGGACGATGCCGTGAGCGAGGGGCTTGCAGACGTCGATGTCACGCAGCCGCTCCTTTCGCGAGCCGGGCGGGAAGGGCAGAACGCTCGGGAGCGGCGTGTCCGACTCATGACGGTCGGCCCCCCACGAGGCGTGCGGCAAGAATGAGCGTCCGCCGCCACGGCCACCAGGCAGCTTTCCATTGAATGGCATACAGCCGAAACATGCCGTACACGCGCCCGACCCCTGTCCGTCGCGGGCCCGAGGCCGTCAGCGGCGGCCACGGGCAGCGCCGGGCAGCCGGGGGCCCGTCGGCCCGTCGGCCCCTTCCGTGTCGCCGCCGAGGGTGCCTCTCCTCGGCCCCGCACGAAGAGGCTGCCCGCCGTGAACGGCCCCCGTCCCGCCGGGCGCTGAGCCCGGGGAGCGCCGCGGGGCGCGGGGCGCGCGCGGGCGCGGGTCCGAGCGTGCGGGGCCCGGGACGTCAGCTCAGGAAGAGGATCAGCAGAGTGTCGGCGATGGCGAGCACCCCGTAGCAGAACAGCATCGGCCGGGACAGCAGGACCGCTCGCCAGGGCGCTTCGCCGCCGTGGCGACGGGTGTCCATCGTGAACAGCGGCGGGGCGGCTTCCCCGCCCGTGACGACCTTTTCGTACAGGCCGCGGAAGAGGCGCTCCTGCCGCAGGTAGTAGCCGTCGAGCAGCCAGAACCCGATCGCCACGGTCACGGCCACCGGAACGGTCCTCCAGTCCGGGCGGCCGTGCGCCATGGCGATGAGCACGCTGTTGAGCGTGATGCACCAGCCCTTCACCAGGAAGGAGTTGTTGCTGAGCCGGGAGATCACGCTCTGCAGCAGCTCCAGGTGCTTGAGGTCCTGCTCGCTGAGGTGCGGCCGCCGGGTCATTCCTCCGGCACCGGCGCCCCGGCCGGGGACGCGGGACCGTCCGTGATCAGGAACTGCAGGCGCAGCTCGTGGACGACCCCTTCCAGCAGGTGTTCCAGCAGGTCCGGGGAGTACCAGCTCAGCAGGTCGGTGTAGTGGTCCAGGACCTCCAGACGCAACCGGGGGGTGGCGTTTCCGCCGCGGTCGGCGGCGACGGGCAGGGCGTACTCCCGCAGGGGCAGTTCCAGGGTGCCCGCCACCCCGGTGTCGGCCCGCTCGTCGACGATCGCGGCGCAGGCGTCGTCCACCACACGGCGTGCGTCGGCCGCGGTCCGCTCCACCGCGGCGAGCAGCCGGTGCCAGGACGCGCCGTGCGCGGTGATGCTCTCCCGCGCCGCCGGCACCAGTTCGCGCACCTCGTCCTCGGCGTCGGACAGGGACTCCTTCGCCTCCTTGTGGCGCTCCGCGTACGGATTGTGCGCGAGGACCGTGGTGGTCAGGGTGGCGAGGCTGAGCGCGAGGAGGACGAAGACCGCCATGAGATAGCCGTTCTCCCCGAACGTCGCGGTGACCTGGCCGCTCTGCTTCGCGCGGCTGTGGGCGGTCGCCGCGAGCAGGCCGACGAGCAGCGCGTTGCCGAGCACCGGCAGGGTCAGGCCGGGCCAGGGAAGGTCGTCGGGCCGCCGGGTCTCCACGGCCGGCCCGTCCAGCCGCCACAGGTGCCGCCAGGCCGCCCGCGGACCGCGCCGCGCACGTTCGGTGCGGCGGCCCGTGCGCACCCGCAGCCGGAAGAGCGACCGGGCGAGCGCGGAGGCGAGGGCGAACTGGAGGCAGGACACCCCGATCGCGGCCAGGTAGGCGAACACATGGACCGCGGTGGACCAGAAGCCGTCCGGGTCCGGCACGTCGAGGAGCCGCACCACCGCCTCCCCGACGAACGGCAGCTCGAACAGGGCGCTGAGCACGAGCATGACCCACTGGAGCCACACCCAGGGCTGCCGGCCATGGCGCCGGCTCTCCGGCCCGTCCGCGCTGTGCCGGTCCCGCACCTTCCTGACGTCGTCCCGTGCCAGGCCCGCCGAGTGCCGGGCCGTGAACCGGCTCACCGACTCGATCGCCTCCCGCGCGGACTGGAACGTCGTGTGGAGTGCGGAGCCCATCTCGCCGAGGGCGGGCTGGGCCTCGGCCAGCCCGGAGTTGCCGCGGGTGAAGGCGCGCGTCAGCGCCGCGCACTCCTGGCTGTCCACCGGATCCACCGGACGCCCGGCCGGGCGGTGCCCGTTGGCTCCGACGAGCGGGAGGAGCGGCCTGGTGCAGGCCCGGGGCGCATCGAGGGGATCCGTCCGTCCGGAACCGTTGCTGCCGTTGATGTTCATGACGTGATGCCCGACCTCACTTCCAGAAGACGCGGACGTCCACACGGCGGTCGCACTGCAACCGCTCCTTGTCGGACATGTCCTCGGTGGACCTGCCGGGGGAGCACCCGGGGGACACCCCCCGGCCGTACGCGGAGACGTGCGACTCGGGCACCCCGTGCGCGACGAGCAGCTCGGCCACGGCGTCCGCGCGGCTCTGGGAGAGCGACCGGTCGTTGCCGGATCCGCCGCGCGGATCCACGTAGCCGTCGACCTCGACGCGGTCGAGCCCCGGTGTGGTGCGGGCCCGGACGGCTATGCCGGTGAGCGGCGCGGTGGCCGCCGGGCGCAGCCGTGCCGAGTCGGTGTCGAACAACGCGGCGCCCGGCAGCGGGTACGTGCGGGAGCGGCCGTTGCGGTACGGCACCACCGGGTCGGCCGGGACCGGGCCGGTGGCGTCCGGGGCGGGTGCCGAGCCGACCGGGGCGTCGCTGGTGGTACAGGTCGTCCCGGCGCCGCCCGCACGTTCGCACAGGGTCTTCCAGAGGCGGGCCAGCCAGTCGCGCTGGGCGTGGTTCGCCGACGGCTGGTTCCCGGCCGAGCGGCCCAGGCCCACGAACGTGACGCCGACACCGTCCAGGTCGGGCAGTTCGGCGAACTCGCCCCGGGTGGCGCACACCGACACGATGGCCTTGATCTCCGGTTCCGAGCCGAAAGCGGCCTGGCGCAGATCGGCACAGCCGACGGTCGACAGGCCGTCGCTGAGCACCACGAGCCGCCGGGGGCCCTCGACACCGTGGAACAGGCCGGTGCCGGTCGACAGGGCGGCCAGGACGTCGGTGCCCTCGCCGGCGGGGACCGTACGCCGGGCGGTGCTGACGTCCTCGGCGAGGCAGCCGATCGCGTCGTCCCGGTTGCTCTCCTGGTTGCCGGAGCTCCGCGCGCTCCTCTTCCAGTCGGCGGACCGTTTCTGGAAGACCCAGTCGACGTCTCCGGGGGCGCCCGCGAAGGTTCCGACGGAGAAGACGTCGCCCGCCCCGACCCGCTCCCTCAGCAGCGCGTCGATCGCCGGGGCGTAGTCCAGGCCCCCGGCGTCGGACGCGGTGCCGCGCACGGACGCCGAGCCGTCGACGAGGATCACGGTGCCGCCCGCGCCGGAGGCGGCGGCCTGGTCCTTCATCCAGTCGCAGCCGGCCTTCGGGTCGTCCGTGCCGCAGCCGGCCAGCAGACCGGCGAGCAGGACGACGGGTGCCAGGGACCCGGCCGCGCGGGTGACCAGGGAGTTCCTCACCGGGACGGGGGAGACCCTCGCCGGGACGGGGGAGATTCTCACAGGTCCGACCCCTCCGCCATGACGACGCCCCCGCCCCAGGAACCCGGGTGGAGGCCCATCTCCTGGCGAAAGGCGTAGATCGCCGTGTCGTACGCGGCGGCGAACTCGTACATGCCGGAACGCTGGTGCGCGCTGCTCGCGCCCTCGAGGGCCTGGAGCAGTGCCTGGACGCTGGTGAGCCGGTCCTTGCGCAGGGCCGACATCACCACGTGGAAGTCCGCGTCGGCGAAGGTGGCGGCGAACGGCACCAGCAGGCGCCGCTTGTGCGCGTCGAGTTCGCCGAGCAGCTCCAGGTCCTTGATCACTTCGAGCCAGGCCTCGGTGAGCTCCCGCGCCCGCTTCGCCCGGAACTCGCCGACCCGCAGCGTCTCCTTCAGCGTCAGCTCCTCCAGGTGGTACTTCAGCACGTGGTCACGCACGGCCGGATCCACCCGCACCCGGACCGAGGGCGTGCAGCGGACGAGGCCCTGCGTGTCGTCGAAGCACCAGTTGCCGTCCGTCGAGAGCTTGGCGTTGATCGCCCGCTCGGCGGCGACCGGGTCGTCCGGAGCACAGCCGCGCGCGGTCGTCCAGGCGACCCGGAGCAGTTCCTCCCGCGCCGTCGTCTCGTGCTGGCGGGCCCGCGTCCTCAGCGTGTCCCGGGACATCTCCCTGCTGCTCCACCGGAAGGTGGGGAAGACCTGGAAGGAGAACACGTCGCCGTGGGCCGCCATGGAGAGCGGGTTCTCCTGCGGTGACGACTGCACGGACACCTTCTTGCGGGGTTCCGGCCCGTCGGTCTCGTCGTCGGACCAGGTGTCCTCCGTCTCCGGCTCGCCGTTGTCGTCGTACATCGAGCGCCACCACGTGCGTACCGCTTCGCGCACGGTGGCGAACAGGCCTCGGGGCCGTCGTCGCATGGCTGATCCTCCTGTGATCGGTTCGACGGGGGTGGTAGGGGTCGTGAGCGGGCGGGCGCTGCTGGGCGGGCCGGTGCTCAGGGGCGCCGGCGCCGGCGGATCGCGCGCAGGACGCGCCGTACGCAGGTGGAGGCCGGGTGCCGCCGCGCCATGCGGGTGACATGGAAGTCGGCCCGGGAAAGAAGCTCGGCGGCGGAGAAGCCCGGTACGAACCCCTCCAGGAACAGGCACAGTTCGCCGTCCCTGTCGCCGGCCAGGAGCCACTTCTCCAGCAAGGCCCACGCCAGCCCCGAGTAGGCCGGGTCGACCAGCGCGTGCTGCCACAGCAGCAGCAGGGACGCCGCCCGTTCGGGGTCGGCCATCGCCTGGCCGGCGAGGGCCGGCCGGGACGGCAGCTCGGGCCCGACGGCGTACGGGCCGAGCACGATCAGCGTCCCGACCGCGTGCCGCAGCGGGGACGCCTCGTTGTCCGGATGCCGGACCCATCGGCCGAGTGCCTCGGCCACCGGCTCGGCGCCGTCGGCCGCCAGGAACAGCGCGGCGGTCGCGTAGGCGACGGAGGCGTAGCGGACGGGTGTGCGCCGGCTGCCGAGTTCCTCCAGGGCCCGCAGCGTGCCCGCAACGTCCCGGGTGCCCACCACCGTGCCGTAGGTCCGGGCCGCGCTGTCCTGCAGTTGCGGTGAGGGGCTGCGGGCCCAGTCGGCGACCTGCCGGTCGATCCGCGCCGTCAGCCACGGGTCCTCGGCCCCGACGGCCACCGCGAGGGCCAGGGCGGCGTACTGCCGGTCCCGTGCCGACCTGCTGCGGGCCCAGACCTGTACGAGGTCGCGGTAGACGCTGTCGAAGTCGTGGCGCAGGAGGAGGCCGGCGATGACCGAGGCCCGCGACCGGACTCGTTCCAGCCGGTCTTCGGCGAGCTTCTGCAGCCACCGCACCAGCGGTGCCCGCAGCCACCCCGGTCCGTGCCAGACGACCTCGAGCATGCTCGCCATCAACTCCGGCTCCGCGAGCCGGACACGGCGCGGATTGTCGGATCTGCCGGCGTCCGGCGCCGCGGCGACGCCCGCGCCGGTCTCGGCCAGCTGGTCGAGAGCGAGGTCGAAGACCCGGCGCTCGGGGGCGGCTTCCCGGGTCTCGGCCTCCTGCACCTCGTCACAGAGCAGGGTGCCCACGCGGATGAAGTCGGACAGCGGCAGGCCGTCGCAGAGGACGTAGGCGATGCGCAACGGCTGCTGGTGAGGGTCGAGAACGTTCACCGAGGCGGTCAGACCGAGCAGGCTCCGGGCCAGGGTGCGCAGCCTGTTGCGCCAGGCGCCGAAGGCCTGGCCGAGCTCCTCCGGGGGACGGTGCAGGAAGGCGGCCAGCGTGCCGGCCAGGGACACCGTCTCACGGACCGGCAGGTTCGCACCGAGCTCGTCGTGCACGCGCGGGTCCCGCAGGACGTCGCGCAGGAACTCGCGCAGCGCGTGCTGCGGGCAGTGGTCCCCCTGGTGCTCCTCGGCACGGTGCCGCTGGAGCGCGGACTCCAGATGCGCCTCGAGCACCTGCTTGAGGTCGGGGCCGGTGTGCCGGAACGCATACGGTGACAGCGCCTCGATCTCGGCTCCGACGCCTTCCGCGATCAGCACCACGGGGGCCCCGATCGAGCCCGCTCGCAGCGCCAGGGCCGCCAGCGTGGCCGGTGCGGGCAGCTCGGTGCCGAGGTCGAGCACGACGCCGTGTTCGGGCGTGAGGTGCCGGTCGGCCTGCTCGGCCAGCGCCTGCGCCAGCCCCGCACCCCCGCTGTACAGGACGGCGACGCGGTCGCTGCCGCAGGCGTCGGCCAGCAGGACCCGGGCCGTGGTGTCCCGCCCGCTCCCGTTCGGCCCGATCAGCAGGACGAGGTGGTTCCTCTTCAGGCAGTCCGCCATCACCGGGTGGTCCGGGACCGGCCGGTGCAGACGGTGGAGCTGCTGGATGCCGTCGGCCGCCAGGAGCGTCTGCTGGAACTCGACGGGCTGGGGGCCGCCCACGTTCAGCGACAGCGCGGTGTTGTGGTGTCCGCCGTAGGCGTTCGCGTTGCCGGCGGAATGGCGGATGACGAAGGAGAAGTGTTCGGGGGAGATCTGCTCGTCCGTGTCGCCCTCGTCCCGGGCGGCGGCCCGTGGTGGCCGAGGCCCCGGCGGCTGCGCGTCGGAGGAGCGAGAGGCGCCCGCGGCCTCCTGGCGATCGCCCGGGACGCCACCGTCGTTGCGATGTCCGGCGGGTTCGTCGGAGGTGGCTCCCGCGCCGCCGCCTTCCGGCGGGTCGGGCGGGGGAGCGCCCGGCTCGCCGGCGCCGTCGTGCTGGTGCGGGACCTCCGCGACGGGGACGTCCGCGTCCCAGGCGGCGGATTCTCTCTCGTCGCGGCTGCCGTCCGCCGGGAGGTCTGGAGTCGTGGTCACGGGCGCTCCTGGTCGTCGTCCTCGGGGACGGATGCCGGGGTCCTGGCGGCGGAGCCGTGGTTGTTGATCGTGTGGCGCGAGCCGCCGTAGATGTGGCTGCCGCCGCTGATCCGGTCGATGTGGAAGGTGGTTCCGCCGCCCGTCCCCGTGCCGCCGCTCTCGCCGTCGCGCCGCCCGGAACACAGAGCGGGGACCGCCCTGCAGATCGCGGCGACGAGCGGCGGCAGGTCGATGTGTTCCTGGTGCGGCCGGAAATAGCACGCCTGATGGTGGGTCAGGAGCCGGATCTCGTCCGGAAGTTCACTTGCGCTCGGCAGCCGCGCGTCGTCGATCAGGACGGGAATGACGGGCGTCTCGTCGGCGAGGGCGAGAGCGATCTCCCTGCGGACCCAGTCCTGTTCGTCATCGATGAAACGGCGGTCGGCGCCGTCCCGCACGGATGCCCAGCGCGATCCCATGACCGCGAGGAGGAGGTCGCACTTCCTGACGCCCCGTTCGAGCTGCTTGCGGTAGTCGAGGCCCTCGGGAAGGCTGCGCTGGTCCCGGAACACCGCCTGCGCGCCGAACTCGTGCCGGAGTGCGGTGTCGAGGTGGGGGCCGACGGAACCCGTGTCCGCGCGACGGAAGTTGATGAAGAGGGAGGGGGCCATGCTGCTCCTCGTGCCGGGGTGGGTGGGAAGGGCGGATCGCCACATCGGCCTCGGGCGGGCGCGAGGCCGCCGAGTGGCTGGGCGGGGTGGGTGAACCTGACGTTTTCAGCCGCCCCGAGGGCGGTCAACGGTGTTGCCTGGGGACACTTCTGTCGGCAACAGGACACAGGCGGTCGGGTCGGCAACAGGACACGGACGGTCCGCGGGGACACGCGTGGGGGCGGGAGGCGCCGGTGGGGTCCGGTCGCGCGGGAGATCCGGCGTGCGCTGGATCCGACCGGTCCCGAGCGGGAGTGCCGCGCGGGCGGGTCAGACTCCGGAGCCTCCGGGTGCGTGCGGTACGGGGTTGCCGCTCAGGCTGGCGGCGATGACGGGAAGGACGTCGCGGGCCGCGGCGTGTCTGCTCCGGCTGGTCAGCGCCGACCGGAGTTGTCTCACGTCGGTCCGTACGGTGGCCGAGTCGGTCGTCACGACGTCGCGGGCCACCGACTCGGCCACGGCGCAGGCGCGCTCGATCTCGCCGGCGTCGACCAGGGCCAGGGCCAGCCGCGCGCCGTGGCGGGCCCTGGCGCGTGCCGCGTGCGGCGCGATGGCGTCCTGGCCGGTGTCGAGCAGGGTGACCGCGGCCTCCGGACGGCCGAGTTCCCTCATGCACCAGGCCGTGACGAAGGCGGTGAGGTCGGGAAGATGCGTGCCGCCCAGGGCCGGATCGCCGTCCGCCTGCGGCCATGACTCGTTCGTGAGGTCGGCGCCGCGGTCCAGCGCCCGCCGGCAGGCGTCCTCGTCGCCGAGGAGCGCGTGCCCCTGGGCCTCGCGCTGCGCGGCCAGTGCCCGGATGCGACGGCCCCGGGCCCGCGTCCCCGCGGCCCTGGCGAGCGCGACGGTGGCGAGCGAATCATCCTGGTACAGGGCGAGTTCGGCCCGCCGCAGCAGCGCGTACGCCACGAGCTCCTGGTCCCCGACGGCCTCGGCGAGTGTGGCCGCCTGGTCGGTCCAGCACCGTGCGGCCCGATCGTCACCGGCCTCCTGCCACATCCAGCCGGTGTACTCGGCGAAACGCGCGGCGAGCCGCAGGGCGGCGCCCCGGTGCGCCAGCGGCGCGCCGCGCCCCAGACCGCGGAGGGTGGCCGTCGCCGCCGTGCTCAGGGGGAGTACCACCGCCGGGCCGGAGAACTGGCCGAGCCGGCGGTATTCATGGAAGAGGTTCTGGAACACCGGCAGCGCCGCTTCCACCGCCGCGTCCTCGTGCGCGCCGAGGGGGATGGCGCTGTGCGCCACGACCGCGGGCGCCCTTCCCGTCGGCGAGGTGACCGGGCCGAGGGACGTGAAGTCGCCCTCCCCGTCGTCGTGC
The DNA here is from genome assembly GCF_032248645.1 of Streptomyces zaehneri. Classification (NCBI taxonomy): domain Bacteria; kingdom Bacillati; phylum Actinomycetota; class Actinomycetes; order Kitasatosporales; family Streptomycetaceae; genus Streptomyces; species Streptomyces zaehneri. Next base: position 376,751 of record NZ_JASTTJ010000004.1, on the reverse strand, counting down.
AGGTGGAACGACCAGGAGACGGCGTCCATGGGCGCGGACGAGGGCAATTCCCCGCTCCGGCCCTCCGCGGGCCCGGGTGCCAGCAGCGCGGCGAGTTCCCCCTTCGCGCGAAGCCTGGCGTCGAGCGATCGGGCGATCCTGCCCGTGGGCGTGGCGAGTCCGCGCTCGATCTTGCTCAGGTACGACTTCGAGATGTAGACCTCGGCGGCCAGTTGGGCCAGTGACATCGCGGACTCGTGCCTTTTCCGGCGCAGTTCCGGGCCGAAGTCCGACCGGGCTGGTGACATGGTTGCTCCCCGTCTTGCTCCTTTGCTGGACGGAGTTTGCCACACATCGAAAGAAGATCATCCATTTAATTAATATATGCGAAAGCTTGTCCGAATGAGGGCATTCTTTCCGTCAATCAGTTCGCATTCGGGCGGTGTTCGGCGCACTCCGGTACCGCCCACGGGGCCGACCGCTCGTGCGTTGCGGACTGAAGCTGTCCGCAAGCCCCGCTACGTTGCGTACATGACGAAGACGACGTACCCGGCGGGCCCCGTGCTCGGCGCTCGGGCCCTCAACCGCGCCACCCTCGAACGGCAGTTGCTGCTGCGGCCGGCGTCGATGTCCGCCGGGGCCGCCGTGGAGCATCTGCTCGGACTCCAGGCGCAGAACGTGAAGCCGCCGTACTACGCGCTGGCCGCCCGTCTCGACGGCTTCGTCCCCGAGGAGCTGTCGAGGCTGATGGCCGGCCGCGAGGCCGTCCGCATCGTCAGCATGCGTTCCACCATCCACACCCACACCGCCGACGACTGCCTGACGCTCAGGCCGTTCGTCCAGCCCGCCCGCGACCGTGAGCTGACGTACTTCCGCAAGGGTCTCGCCGGAGTCGACCTCGACCGGCTCGCCGTCCTCGCCCGCGACCTCGTCGAGGCCGAACCGCGCACCATGAAGCAGCTGCGCGAGGCGCTCTGCGTCGAGTGGCCGGACGCCGACCCGCAGTCCCTCGCCGTCGCCGCCCGCTGCCGACTGCCCCTCGTCCAGGTCACGCCGCGCGGACTGTGGGGCAGGAGCGGGCAGGTCGCGCTCACCACCGCCGAGCACTGGCTGGGCCGGCCCGCGCGGAGCGCCCCGACGGCGGACTCCGTGGTCCTGCGCTATCTGGCCGCCTTCGGCCCGGCCTCCGTCAAGGACATGCAGACCTGGGCCGGCCTGACCCGGCTGCGCGACGCCTTCGAACGCCTGCGCCCGGACCTCCTCACCTTCCGCGACGAGCACGGCGTCGAGCTCTTCGACCTCCCCGACGCGCCGCGCCCCGACCCGCGCACCCCGGCCCCGCCCCGCTTCCTCCCCGAGTTCGACAACCTCCTCCTCTCCCACGCCGACCGCACCCGGGTCGTCCCGGCCGAGTACCGGGGCCGCTCCTGGCAGGGCAACCAGGCGTACCGCACCCTTCTCGTCGACGGCTTCCTGGCGGGTGTGTGGAAGCCGGAGCGGGACGCCCTGGTCATCGAGCCCTTCGGCACCCTGACCAAGGCCCAGCGGCAGGACGTGGCCGCCGAGGGCGAGCGGATGCTGTCCACCATGCACCCGGGGCGGGCCCACGACATCCGGTTCGGCACCGTCGTACGGCCGTGACCACCGCGCTCCGCCCGCGGCGCACGGCGGCAGACGAGAAGCCCCCACCGGAGACCGGTGAGGGCTTGGATAGGGGGCGCTGCGGGCCGCTCGTGGAGGCTCGCAGCGCCCCCCGGTCTTTCCCTGAGGGGTGCTCAGGAGTTGTCGGGGACTGCTACGCGGTCACCGGTCGGGAACCGACCGGCTAGGAGTTGACCTGCGTCGTCACCAGGCTGGAGAAGGTGGTCAGCCGGGTGTACACGCCCGGGTAGCCGGCCTCCGCGCAGCCCTCGCCCCAAGAAGTGATCCCTGCCAGGACGCCCCCGATGAGCAGGGGACCGCCGCTGTCGCCCTGGCAGGTGTCTACGCCGCCGGATGTGTATCCGGCGCAAACCATGTCGGTCGCGACGAAGTCGGAACCGTAGGAGCTCTTGCAGCTGGAGTCGGACACGATCGGGACGGTCGCGGTCCGCAGCTGGTTGGAGGAGCTGCCGTTCTCCGAGGTGGTGCCCCAGCCGATGATGCGGGCGGTGGTGCCGGCCGCGTACACGCCGGTCTGGGACGAGGAGACGTACGACGCCGTGGTGTACGGCATCGACGTCGACAGGGTCAGGACGGCCACGTCGTCACCGTTGGTGGCGTCCGCGTAGCTCGGGTTGATCCAGATCTTGCTGACCCGGCTGACCGTGCCGTTGGTGCCGTTGAGGTAGGTGCGCCCACCGACGACGCGCACGCTGCTCGTGGTCTCGCCGACCATACAGTGGGCGGCCGTGACCACCTTGGTCGCCGAGACGAGGGTGCCGCCGCAGAACTGGTTCTGCGAGGCGTCCGTGATCTGCATCATGAACGGGTACGTCGTGGTCGTGGTCGTGGTGCCGCCGACGATCGGCTGCGGCGCTGCGACAGCGGTGGGGGCGCTGAGCAGTGCGGTCGCCGCCGCGGCGGCGGTCGCCGCGAGGACGGCGGCGGTCTTCTTGAACCGGTTGAGCCCGAACATGGATCTCCTCGGTGGGGGATTGCCGGTGGGGGGTCGCGCGGGTGTGGGGGGTTACACGGGGGTCGCGGGACCGACCCCCGTATGCCCGGGCGAGCGGCACGTCCCTCAAGCTAGAACCCGGCACCCGTTTCCCCCAATGAGGGAACCCCCTAAGGGAGTTGGGGCAGGGAAAACCCTCGGTCGGCTCAGGGAAGCCACAGTCGCCGCCGAGGGGGCGCTCAGGGAAACCGCATCGCGGGGCCCAGCACCCGCCCAGGGTGGGGTGCCCCTGAGGGGCAGTTAACCCGCCGATTCCTCACTTCGCGTGACGCCCCGCCGCCAGTCGGACGATGTCCACCCGCGAACGGATCCCCAGCTTGCGGTAGACCCGGGTCAGCGTCGCCTCGACCGTCTTGACGCTGATGAACAGACGCGCGGCGATCTCCCGGTTGGTCGCGCCCTCCATGACGAGCGCGGCGACCTGACGCTCCATCGAGGCGAGCCCCTCCAGCGCGTCGGAGGGATGAGCCGTCTGCGCGGGCACGGCGACCGTCCCGGGCGCGGCCGCCGCGACCGCCGCGTCCACCTGGCGCAGCCAGGGCAGCGCCCGGCACCGCCGGAACAACCTGGCGGCCTCGTCGTACGACGTCGGGCCCGGCCGCCCGGTGCGCAGCATGGCCAGCGCGAACGCCGCCCGCGCCTCCTCCAGGCCGTACCCCAGCTTGGCGAGCCGGTCCTGAACGGACGTCAGCCGGGACAGCGCCGCCTCGTGGTCGCCGCGGGCCGCCCGCACCATCGCCTCCGCCCGGTCCAGCACGGCCAGCACGCTCTCGCGGCCCAGCCGGAGCGCGTGCTCGCGCGTCACGTCGATGACGTCCTGCGCCTCGCCCGGCTCACCGACCCGGACCAGCGCCTCGGCGAGGTCGCCCTGCCAGCGGCCCCGGGCGGGATCGGTGATGCCCAGCCCCTGCTCCAGCTCCCGCACCCGGCGCAGCGAGCCGACCGCGCCCGCCGCGTCCCCGGCCACCAACTGGGCGTGGCCGAGCGCGGCCAGCGCACGCGATACGTACATCTGGTCGCCGTCCTCCTCGGCCTTCCCCGCCGCCTCCCTGGCCAGCGCCAGCGCCCGGTCGACGTCACCGCCGGAGGCCTCGGCGAGGGAGGCCAGCATCGCGGAGGCCCCCAGGCCGATGCCGGAGTCCCGGGCCAGCCGCAGGCTCTCGCGGGCCAGGTCGAGGGCGCGCCCGCAGTGCCCCGAGCGCAGTTCGGTCTCGGCGAGGAAGCGCTGGAAGTGCACCTCGCTCTCGACCATGCCGCGCCGGCGCACCTCGCGCAGCAGCGCGGTGATGGTCGACCGGGCCTCGGGGAGCTGATCACTCATCAGCAGCCAGCGGAACCGGGCCGCCCCGACGCCGTTGTGATGGCACGCCACGTAGGGGTCCTGGGGTTCCCGCAGGGCCCGCTTGATGGTGGTGGGGGCGTTCGGGTGGCCCATCAGGGTCTCGGTCGAGGCCTGGAAGGAGAGCGCCATCAGCTCGGTGCGCCGGTCGCCACCGCGGGCCGCCAGGTCGGCCGTGTGCGCGGCCTCCTCGCGGGCCTCGGCGAAGTCGCCCTCGACGATCAGCTTGCGCCAGGCCAGCCGGTAGTGGACCAGGGCGAGCAGCCGCGGGTCGTCACCGGCGTCGGCGAGGGCCTGCGGGAAGACGGCGTCGACCTCGCCCAGGGACTGCCCGGCGGCCTCGATCACCACCTCCCAGGCCCGGATCCGCTCGGCGGGCACGGTCGCCCGGGTCAGCACCTCGCGCGCGATGTCCCGGGCGAGGTCCACCTCGCCGGCGGTGATCGCGTCCTCGGCGGCCTGGAGCCGCCGGTCGTCCGGGGCGGGGGCGCCGTCCGGCGGGGTGTGCCGGGCGGCCAGCAGCCCGAGGGAGGCGGCGACCGAGGGAGCGCCCCGGTCGCGGGCGAGTGCGGCGGCCTCGGCGAGCCGGGCGGCGACCTCCGGATCGGTGCCGGTGGTGGCCAGCGCGAGGTTGCGGGCCCGCTCGATCGGATCCGAGGCGGCGGTGGACAGCGCGGCGTGCGCGGCCCGGCGCTCCTGGGCGGGGGCCTCCGCGTACAGCGCGGCCGAGATCAGCGGATGCGCGAAGCGTACGGCCGGTCCCTCGGGTTCCGTCGCCAGCAGCCCGAGGGCCGCCGCCTGCGCGGTCTCGGCCTCGGCGTTCTCGCGGCCGGCCGCGTGCAGCAGGGCCAGCGTGGGGCGGGCGCCGGCGCTGGCCACGAGCAGGGTGCGGCGGGCCTCGTCCGACAGCATGTCGAGGCGGCTGAGGACCAGGGCGCGCAGCGAGGTCGGCACCGGCAGGGGCTCGCCGGGCCGGGGCGGCGTCGGGCTCTCGCCGAGGGCGCGGCCCAGTTCCAGGGCGAAGAGCGGGTTGCCGCCGCTGGTGCGGTGGATCTCCCGCATCGTCGAGCGGGGCAGGTCGGTGTAGCCGCGGTGGTCGAGCAGCGCGGAGACCTGGGCGCGGGAGAGGGGGTTGAGCCGGACGGCGAGGGTGTCGGGAGGGGACGCGCGTAGATGACGGTCGTACTCCTGCTCCTCCGTCCGCACCGCGCACAGCAGCTGGACGGGGGTGTCGCCGAGGCGGCGGGCGGCGAAGCCGAGCAGTTCGGCGCTGGCCGAGTCGAGCCACTGGAGGTCGTCGGCGACGAGCAGGACGGGACCCGCGGCGGCGAGCGCGCGCAGGGCCGAGAGCACGGCCAGACGCAGGGCGAGACCGTCGCGTTGCAGAGTCGACTCGCCCCGGCCGGTGAGCGCCGACTCCAGGGCCGTGCGCTGGGCGACGGGCAGCTTGTCCGAGATCTCGTCCAGCACGAGGCCGAAGAGGTCGGCCAGGGCCAGGAAGGGAAGATGGGATTCGGACTCGGTCGCCGAGCAGCGCAGGACGGTGCGGGCCGCCTCGCCGTAATCCGCGGCCAATGCCCGCAGCACGGTCGACTTTCCTATTCCGGCCGGACCGTGCAGCAGCACACTGCCGCCGCGCGTCAGCTGGTCACGGGCGGCCGTGAACAGCTCGTCCCTGCCGATGACCAGGTCGGGGCGGCATCTGGCAGGCTCCTTGAAGTCCCGTCGCACGGTCACCGCTCCCCTCCGAGTGTCGTGTCCGGGCCAAATTCTAGGCAACGTCCCTTTGAAATTCGGAGGCACGGCGTGGTGAGGCATATAACAACGTGACGCATAGGGAAATTCATGGAGACGATGAATGAATGGTCTCTTGTCGTGAGGGACCTCCCTGGCCTGATGTGATCGCCGCTTCCACGCATCTTGCACCGCCCGCGCTACGGGCATGTTGCGCGCCCCGGGTTCAGGGCAGCAGGCCCGCCCTCCGGGCCGCGACCACCGCCTCTCCCCGGGTGCGCGCGCCCAGCCTGCGCATCGCCGACCTCAGATAGCCCTTGACCGTCTCCGGACGCAGCCCCAGCCGCTCGGCGGCCGCCGCGTTCGTCGCCCCCGAAGCCACCCACGCCAGCACGTCCAGCTCACGCGGGGCCAGGGCGACCGGCTGCCCCGCCGCCCGCTCCGCCGGCCGGGAGGCCAGCAGCCCGCAGACCTCGAGGAGCTCGGCGCGCAGAGCCGGGTCGGCGATCCGCGGCGCCAGGGCGCGCAGGGCCGTGTGCGCCTCGCGCACCTGCTCCCAGGCGGCCCCCGCCCCCGCCCCGGCGCCGGGACCGGCGTCCGGACCGGGCCCCGCGCCCGCCGTGCCCGGCCGGGCCGCCGTCAGCAGGTCCCGCGCCTCGTCCCCGACCAGCAGCGCCTGCTCCACGTCCCGCGCCGCCTGCACGGCCGCGGTCAGCGTGCGGTCGCCCAGCGGCTGGGCCGTGCGCAGGGCGCCGTACAGCACCCCGCGCACCCGGCGCCGTACGACCACCGGGATCGCCAGCACCGAGCGCAGGCCCTCCTCGGCGACCGCCGCGTCGTACTCGTGACTGATCTGCCGGGAGAGGGAGTAGTCGGTCACCGCGCACGGGCGGGCCAGCGCCACCGCCTTGCCGCCGAGACCGTTTCCGGAGGTCACCGCCAGTCCGCGCAGCGCGAGACCGGCCGCGCCGCTGAACTCGCTGATCCGCATCCGCTGCCGCCCCGGCTCCACCAGACCGCCGAAGGCGACCGGCAGCCCCGTTGTTCGCCGCAGCCGCGCCAGCGCACCGCGAATCTCCACCGTTCCGGCCGCGTCTGCCGCCACGTTCTCGCCCTTTCCGCGCGGCTTGGTGCCGCACACCCCCGTCCGGGGGTAGTGAGACCTGCATCACGGATTACACGATGGCAGAGAGCCGCCCGGCAATGGTCCGGCACCACGGGAGTGAGCCGCAGGGGCTGAGCGAGCCCCAAAGGCGCCGGCCGAGCAAGCCAAGAAAGCACGGAGGACAGATGACGACGGCGACGGAGCGTTTCCGCAGGGCCCGCGACTTCCTGCTGGAACACCGCGAGGACTACACAACCGCTTACGAGCGTTTCGAGTGGCCCCGCCCGGAGCGCTTCAACTGGGCCCTCGACTGGTTCGACGTCATCGCCGAGGGCAACGGACGCACCGCCCTGCACATCGTGGAAGAAGACGGTTCCGAAACCCGTCTCAGCTTCGCCGAACTGTCGGAGCGCTCCGACCGGCTCGCGAACTGGCTGCGCGGGCGCGGCGTCGCAGCCGAGGACCGCATCCTCGTCATGCTCGGCAACCAGGCCGAACTCTGGGAGACCGCGCTGGCCGCGATGAAACTGCGGGCCGTCGTCGTCCCGGCCACTCCGCTGCTCGGCCCCGCCGACCTCACCGACCGCGTGAAACGCGGCCGCATCCGGCACGTCCTCGTCCGCACCGAGGACACCGCCAAGTTCGACGAGGTTCCCGGCGACTACCGGCGCATCGCCGTCGGCGGCGCACCCGAGGGCTGGCAGCGGTTCGAGGACGCCTACACGGCCCCGGCCGGCTTCACGCCCGACGGCCCCACCCTCGCCGACGACCCGCTGATGCTCTACTTCACCTCCGGTACGACCGCCCGCCCCAAGCTGGTGGAACACACCCACACCTCGTATCCGATCGGGCATCTGTCGACGATGTACTGGATCGGGCTCCGGCCCGGCGACGTGCACCTCAACATCTCCTCGCCCGGCTGGGCCAAGCACGCCTGGTCCAACCTCTTCGCCCCCTGGAACGCCGAAGCAACCGTTTTCATCCACAACTACACCCGCTTCGACCCGGCCCGGCTGATGACCGAGATGGACCGGGCGGGGGTCACGACGTTCTGTGCCCCGCCGACCGTCTGGCGCATGCTCATCCAGGCCGACCTCACCCAGCTGCGCACCCCGCCCCGCGAGGCGGTGGCCGCGGGCGAGCCGCTCAATCCCGAGGTCATCGAGCAGGTGCGGCGCACCTGGGGGGTGACCGTCCGGGACGGATTCGGGCAGACCGAGACGGCCGTGCAGATCGCCAACAGTCCCGGACAGGACCTGAAGACCGGCTCGATGGGCCGGCCGAGCCCCGGCTACCGGGTGGAGCTCCTGGACCCGGTGTCGGGCGCGCCGGGTGCGCGGGAGGGCGAGATCGCGCTGGACCTGGCGGCCCGGCCGGTCGGCCTGATGACCGGTTACCACGGCGACGCCGACCGCACGGCGGAGGTGATGGCCGGCGGCTACTACCGCACCGGCGACATCGGCAGCCGCGACGAGAACGGTTACCTCACCTACGTCGGCCGGGCCGACGACGTCTTCAAGGCCTCCGACTACAAGATCAGCCCCTTCGAGCTGGAGAGCGCGCTGCTGGAGCACGAGGCGGTCGCCGAGGCGGCCGTCGTCCCCGCCCCGGACGAGCTGCGCCTCGCCGTGCCCAAGGCCTACGTCGTGCTCGCCGAGGGCTGGGAGCCGGGCCCCGACACCGCGAAGGTGCTGTTCGAGCACTCCCGCGAGGTCCTCGCGCCGTACAAGCGCGTCCGCCGCCTGGAGTTCGCCCCGCTGCCCAAGACGGTGAGCGGCAAGATCCGCCGGATCGAGCTGCGGCAGGCGACCGAGGCGGGTTCGGCGGACGAGTACCGCGAGGAGGACTTCCGGTGAGCGAGGGGCCGTACGCCCGGGGCGAGGCCGTTTCGTACGCGCACGGGACGAGCGCGACCGCGCTGCTCGGCGACACCATCGGCGCCGACCTGGACCGGACGGCGCAGCGCTGGCCGGACCGCGAGGCGCTGGTCGACGTGCCGTCCGGGCGGCGCTGGACGTACCGCCGGTTCGTCGAGGACGTCGACCGGCTGGCGTACGCGCTGCTCGCGAGCGGGGTCGCCAAGGGCGACCGGGTGGGCATCTGGGCGGTCAACTGCGCGGAGTGGGTGCTCGTCCAGTACGCCACCGCCCGGATCGGCGCGATCATGGTGAACATCAACCCGGCGTACCGCACGCACGAGGTCGAGTACGTCCTCGACCAGGCCGGGGTCTCCGTGCTGTTCGCCTCGACCGGCCACCGGACGAGCGACTACCGGGCGATGGTCGAGCAGGTACGCGGCAGATGCCCGCAACTGCGGGAGACCGTTTACCTCGGTGATCCGAGCTGGGATGCCTTGCTGCGCCGTGGAACGCCCGACCTCGACGAGGCCTTCCGCACCCGCAGAAACGAGTTGTCGTGCGACGACCCCGTCAACATCCAGTACACCTCGGGTACGACGGGCTTCCCCAAGGGAGCAACCCTCTCCCACCACAACATTCTCAACAACGGTTACTTCGTGGGCGAGTCGATCGCCTACAGCGAGCAGGACCGGATCTGCATCCCGGTGCCCTTCTACCACTGCTTCGGCATGGTGATGGGAAACCTGGCGGCCACCTCGCACGGCGCCTGCATCGTCGTCCCGGCCCCGTCCTTCGACCCGAAGGCCACGCTGGAAGCGGTCCAGCGGGAGCGTTGCACCTCCCTGTACGGCGTGCCGACCATGTTCATCGCGGAGTTGAACCTGCCCGACTTCGCGACCTACGACCTCTCCTCGCTGCGCACCGGCATCATGGCGGGCTCGCCCTGCCCGGTCGAGGTGATGAAACGGGTGGTCGCCGAGATGAACATGGCGGAGGTGTCGATCTGTTACGGCATGACCGAGACGTCGCCCGTCTCCACCCAGACCCGCCGCGAGGACGATCTGGAGCATCGCACCGGCACCGTGGGCAGGGTCCTGCCGCACATCGAGGTGAAGGTCGTGGACCCGGTGGACGGGGTGACCCGACCGCGCGGCGTCGCGGGCGAGCTGTGCACGCGCGGCTACAGCGTGATGCTCGGTTACTGGAACGAGCCCGAGAAGACCGCCGAGTCGATCGACGCGGGACGCTGGATGCACACCGGGGACCTGGCGGTGATGCGTGAGGACGGATACGTCGAGATCGTCGGCCGGATCAAGGACGTGATCATCCGGGGCGGGGAGAACGTCTATCCGCGAGAGATCGAGGAGTTCCTCTACGGCCACCCGGGGATCCGGGACGTGCAGGTCGTCGGCGTCCCGCACGAGAAGTACGGCGAGGAGGTCCTCGCCTGTGTGATCCCGGCCGACGCGGCGGACCCGCTGTCGCTGGAGGAGTTGCGCGCCTACTGCGAGGGCCGGCTGGCGCACTACAAGATCCCGAGCAGGCTGCGGATCATGGAAGCCTTCCCGATGACCGTCTCGGGGAAGGTACGGAAGATCGAGCTCCGCGAGGAGAACGCGCTTTAGCGGTGTTTCCGTGTTGCCGGGCGGGGACTGCGGGTCCCGGGTTCTTCGGGTTCTTCGGGTACTTCCGGTTCTCCGCCCCAGCCTCCCCTCCCTGGCCCCCCGCCCCCCGGCCCCGGGTTCTACGCGGCAATGGCTGTCGCCTCGGCCCGGCCGACGTGGGTGAGGTGAGCGTTCTCGTCGTGGCGGCGAAGCTGAGACGGGTTTCGGAACCGTCTTCTTCCACGATGTGCAGGGCGGTGCGCAGGTCGGAGAGGGCGTAGGTCGCGAAGTCGGGCTCAGGCATCCCCGGCGTCGAGGGCGTCGGCCATCGCGTTGACCGGCTGCGGGGTGCCCGTCAGGTCCAGCACGAAGAGCGGCACGCGCAGCTGGTCGGCGCGGGCGCGGGCCTCCTCGGCGTATCCGGCCAGGGAGAAGTAGACGCAGTCCGCGGATTCCGTCATGGCCGTCAGCCACAGACACTCCACGTCCCGCAGCGAGGCAGGGCGCACGCTGGGGTCCACCTGGGCCACGAGTCCGCGGGCGGCGAGGCCGATGCCGGAGGTGGGCCGCTGATCGGCCCGCCGGACGTCCCCGTGCCCGAGCCAGCTCAGATAGAGCGCGGCGGCGGTGACCGCGTCGCGGGCGGTACGGATGGCGACGGGCCGGAAGGCACGCCGTTGTGCCGCCGGTGCCGGTGCCGGTGCCGGTGCCGGTGCCGGTGCCGGTGCCGGTGGGGATGGCGGTGGCGGTGTCGACGGCGACGTCGGCGCGGTTGTTCCGGTCCCTTGCCCTTGCCCCGGCTCGGTCCCCGGCCCCGGCTCGGTCCCCGGCCCCGGCCCCGGCCCCGGCTCCGGGGCAGGGTCGGTCACCGGGATCCGTATCACCGCTCCGCAGGCGCAGCCCAGTTCAGGGTGCGGCCACTGGTGCCGGCGGTGGCAGGCGGGGCAGCGCAGGGCGACCCACTCGTCGTCCCACGCCCGGTGCACGACGGTCGTCGGCGCCGTCCGCCGGTCGAGCACGGGCGTGACGGGTGCACCGCACGCGCACGGGTAGCAGGGCGCGGTGTAGAGGCGCTCGCGCCGACAGGCCGGGCAGCGCACCGGCACGCTCTCGGGCATGGCCCCATCGTCCTCCTCCGGCCCCCGCTTGTCCGTCTCTTGACGACCTTCGCGCCCCCATTTACATTACTTCCAGATAGTAGAAAATACTTTCCGTATTACGGAAGTGTGCGAAATGCTGTACACCGATGGAAGGGCTCACCGCGGGGCGCGACGGGAGAGCGAATCCGACAGCTGGAGCAGCTGAACCAGTCGAAGCAGGAGTAGCCCATGGCCCGTATGACCGCTGCCCGCGCGGCAGTCGAGATCCTCAAGCGTGAGGGCGTCACCAGCGCGTTCGGTGTCCCCGGCGCGGCGATCAACCCCTTCTACGCGGCGCTCGAGGCCTCCGGCGGCATCAACCACACCCTCGCCCGTCATGTCGAGGGCGCCTCGCACATGGCCGACGGCTACACCCGTACCCACCCGGGCAACATCGGGGTATGTGTCGGCACCTCAGGCCCGGCCGGCACCGACATGATCACCGGGCTGTACTCCGCCATCGGCGACTCCGTCCCGATCCTGTGCATCACGGGCCAGGCCCCGACCGCCGTGATCCACAAGGAGGACTTCCAGGCCGTCGACATCGCCTCCATCGCCAAGCCGGTGACCAAGATGGCGGTCACCGTCCTGGAGGCGGCTCAGGTGCCCGGCGTCTTCCAGCAGGCCTTCCACCTCATGCGCTCCGGCAGGCCGGGCCCGGTCCTGATCGACCTGCCGGTCGACGTCCAGCAGACGGATATCGAGTTCGACGTGGACACGTACGAGCCGCTGCCCGTCCACAAGCCGGCCGCGACCCGTGCGCAGATCGCGAAGGCGCTCTCGATGCTGAACGCGTCCGAGCGTCCGCTGATCGTCGCGGGCGGGGGTGTCATCACCGCCGACGCCGCCGAACTCCTGCTGGAGTTCGCCGAGTTGACCGGCACTCCGGTCGTCCCGACCCTGATGGGCTGGGGTGCGATCCCCGACGACCACGAGCTGAACGCCGGTATGGTCGGCCTCCAGACCTCGCACCGCTACGGCAACGCGACGTTCCTGGAGTCCGACTTCGTCCTCGGTATCGGAAACCGCTGGGCCAACCGTCACACCGGCCGCATCGACGTGTACACGGCCGGTCGCACCTTCGTCCACGTCGACGTCGAGCCCACCCAGATCGGCAGGATCTTCGCTCCGGACTACGGGATCGCCTCGGACGCGAAGGCGGCCCTGGAGCTTTTCGTCGAGGCGGCGAGGCAGTCCGGGGCGGCGGGCACGCTTCCCGACCGTTCCGCGTGGGCGGCTGCCGCGCAGGAGAGGAAGGCGACCCTCCAGCGCCGTACGCACTTCGACGACATCCCGATCAAACCGCAGCGCGTCTACGAGGAGATGAACAAGGCCTTCGGCCCGGAGACCCGGTACGTCACCACCATCGGCCTCTCCCAGATCGCCGGCGCCCAGATGCTGCACGTCTACCGGCCGCGCCACTGGATCAACTGCGGCCAGGCGGGGCCTCTCGGCTGGACGATCCCGGCTGCACTGGGCGTGGCGAAGGCCGACCCGCAGGCGCAGGTCGTGGCCCTCTCCGGAGACTACGACTTCCAGTTCATGATCGAGGAGCTGGCGGTCGGCGCGCAGCACAAGATCCCCTACGTCCATGTCCTCGTCAACAACTCCTACCTGGGGCTGATCCGGCAGGCGCAGCGGGCGTTCGACATCGACTTCCAGGTCAACCTGGAGTTCGAGAACATCAACTCGCCCGAGCTGGGCGTGTACGGCGTCGACCACGTCAAGGTCGCCGAGGGTCTCGGCTGCAAGGCGATCCGGGTGACGGACCCCGCCGAGTTGGGGGCGGCCTTCGAGCAGGCCAAGAAGCTGGCCGCCGAGTTCCGGGTGCCGGTCGTCGTGGAGGCGATCCTGGAGCGCGTCACCAACATCTCGATGAGCGGCACCAACGACATCGGCAACGTGGTGGAGTTCGAGGAACTCGCCACCGAGCCGGGGCATGCGCCGACGTCGATCAGGACGCTGAAGGTCTGAGGCGTAGGTCTGATACCGAAGGCCCGAGGCTGAACGGTCGATGCCGAAGGTCCGAGGCTGAACGGTCGATGCCGAAGGTCCGAGGCTGAACGGTCGATGCCGAAGGTCTGATGCCGAGGTTCGTCGTCGCGAAGGGGAGGCCGTCCGGTGGAACGGCCTCCCCTTTCCGTCTGTTCTGTATGCGTTTTCCGAAGCGTTGCCGTGCGTAACTCCGGTAGGCGATTCCAGAACCCGTTTCCTGAACCCGTTTCCTGAACCCGTTTCCTGAACCCGTTTCCCGAGGGTCCTCGGGGGCTCAGTCCGAGCCGCCGCCCCCACCGCCCCCACCGCCGCAGCTGTACATCACGCCGCCCGTGCCACCGCCGCGCGGTGAGCGTCGGTGGAATCCCTTGTCCGCCACCTCGGCCCGGGCGACCAGACCCGCCCGCAGGGCGAAGCGCGCTGCCAGGACGTTCAGGGCGGGCTCGCCGTACAGAGCCACCGCCATCAGGACGTCGTCCGTCGACAGCCCTTTCCTGTCGGCCGGCAGGGGACGTCCGTCCCGCAGAGTGCGCAGAGCGCGTCGAGCGGCGCGGGTCCGGCGCGGCGGAAGGGAGCGCAGCATCCCGGCCGCCACCAGCCCGGCCCGCAGTCCGGACAGCGCCTCCCGCACATCCGGTAGTGCCTCCAACTCCGCTAAGCTCGCGGGCCGTTGCAGCGCCGCGTAGACCGCCTCGGGCAGGTCGTCCAGAGCAGGCAGGGCGTCCAGGGCGTCCTGGGCGGGCCGACCGCCTTCTGCATCCCCGGCCGACGGCGCCCCTGTCGCACCCGGCGCCCGCGTCGTCTTCGTGGCCCGGATCCTGCCCGGCCGGCCCGCGTCGACCAGCCCCCTCAGCCGAAGGGCGAGCGCGGCCACCGTGACCGCCGCCCGCGGACCGCCCCGCAGCAGTGCGACCTCGTACGGCTCCAGCCGGACCGGCGTACCACCGCTCATGTCCTCACCCCCGGACGCGGGGCCCGCCGCCCCCGTGTCGGCGGGTCCCGCGTGACCACAATGTGCCCTTGTCCGGGGGCGGTTGAAGCCTCTTGAACAGAGTTCAGAGGTTGATTTGAGGTTGGTCGGCGGGCCGGGTCTACTCCTCGTGGCGGTGCCCGTGCTCCTCCGACAGTCCCGGCCAGTCGTCGGGGCCGCCGCCCTGCCACTCGATGAGGTCGCTCTCCTCCACCTCGATCCGGTCCAGGTCGGCCAGGCGGAGGATCTCGACGACGTCGTCGAGATGGGAGGCGACCCCGAGAACAGCGTCACCCGAGGTGACCCGCCGGGAACCGTCCAGCGCCGGAGGGTGGACCACGATGTGCGGATATTGTGGCGAATCGTTCATATTCGTATTCATATCCGGACCGGCGCCCTTGTCCACAGGGCAACGCGCAGCGCTCCTCCGTCGGTCCTGCTGACGGGGGAGCGCCGGTGCGTGGATGGCCGTCCGGCGGCGCGAGGCTGGGCGCGACAGGACGTTCGCGCCGCCGGACGGAGCTTTCGGGGGTGGGGGGCCAAGCGTGTGGGGTGTGGTGCGGTCGAGGCGGGGGCAGGGACCGCGGCGGGTTGCGACGGAGCCGGGAGCGGGCTTCCCTCAGGTCGAGAAGCGGGCCCCGTTCCTTCACCACCGCACTGGCTCGCACGCCGCCGCGGTCCTCGCCCCGCCCGCGCCGTGTCCGGCGACCACCCCTCATCCGGGTCGCGTGGTACGGTCGCGGGCCGCGCGTACCAGGTTGTGACGTACCGTCAGAACCCTTACGCGAGATCGATGTTCGGCTCGGTTGCCGTCCGCCGGTGTCGAGCGAGACGGGCGGCAACGGGTTGCTGTAAGGGTTTCCGGGCGGCGTCGCCGCCTGGGCGCGACAGGACAGATGTCGGCGACGGCGCCGCCCGGAGGTCTCAGAGTCGCGCGCCCGAGAGGCGCTCGACGGCCCGCAGCAGGGCCGAGTGGTCCAGTCCGCCGTCGCCCTGCGCGCGCAGGCTCGCGACCAGCTGGGCGACCACCGCGCCGACGGGCAGGGCCGCGCCGACGTTGCGGGCGGCGTCCGTGACGATGCCCATGTCCTTGTGGTGCAGGTCGATCCGGAAGCCCGGCTTGAAGTCGCGGGTGAGGAAGCTGTCCTTCTTCCGGGCCAGTACGGTCGAGCCGGCGAGCCCGCCGCCCAGGACGTCCAGCGCCGCCTTCAGGTCCACGCCCGATTTCTCCAGGAAGACCACGGCCTCGGCGCACGCCTGGATGTTCACGGCGACGATCAGCTGGTTGGCGGCCTTCACGGTCTGGCCCGAGCCGTGCGGACCGCACAGCACGATGGTCCTGCCGAGCGCCTCGAAGAGGGGCTCCGCCTCGTCGAAGTCGGCCTGCTCGCCGCCCGCCATGATGGACAGCACGGCCTCCACGGCACCGGCCTCACCCCCGGACACGGGGGCGTCGAGCACCCGGATGCCCTTGTCCTTCGCCGCCCGGGCCAGGTCGATCGAGGTCTGCGGGGTGATCGAGGACATGTCGATCAGAAGCGCCCCGGACCGAGCGTTCTCCAGGATGCCCTCGGGGCCGTAGGCGATGGCCTCGACCTGCGGTGAGGCGGGCACCATGGTGATCACGACGTCGGCGTCGCGCACCGCCTCGGCGATGGACCCCGCGGCCCTGCCGCCGGCGGCGGCCAGCCGGACCAGCTTGTCCTGCTCCAAGGTGAAGCCGGTGACGTCGTAACCCGCCCCCAGCAGGTTCTCGGACATGGGCGAGCCCATGATGCCGAGGCCTATCCAGGCGATCTTGGGAAGTGCGGGCACTGCGTTGCTCATCGGGGGTGCCTCTCGGTACGGGGATCAGCGGGGCAGCCAGTCGAAGGCCTCGGCGCTCGGACGGTCGCCCGGCTTGTACTCGAGGCCGACCCAGCCGTCGTATCCGGCCTCGCGCAGCCGGTCGAGGAGGTCCTCGAGGGGGAGTGAGCCGGTGCCCGGCGCGCCGCGGCCGGGGTTGTCGGCGATCTGCACATGGCCGGTCCGCGACGCGTGGCGCTCGATCACCGACGGCAGGTCCTCGCCGTTCATCGACAGGTGGTACAGGTCCATCAGGAACCTCGCGTTGCCGAGCCCCGTCGCGTCGTTGACCTTGTCGACGATCCCGATCGCGGCCGGCGCGCTGACCAGTGGGTAGCGGGGCGACTCGGGCCGGTTCAGCGCCTCGACGAGCAGAATCGCGCCGATCCGGTGCGCGGCCCGGGCCGCGAGGACGAGGTTCTCCAGCGCCAGGGCGTCCTGCTCGGCCGGGTCCACACCGTCCAGGCGGTTGCCGTACAGCGCGTTGAGCGCGCGGCAGCCCAGGGACCGCGCGAAGCCGGCGGCCACGTCGATGTTGGCGCGAAACCGCTCCGACTCCTCGCCGGGCAGCGACAGGGCGCCACGGTCGGGGCCCGGGAGCTGTCCGGCGTAGAAGTTGAGGCCCGTGAGCTGTACGCCCGCGTCCTCGATCGCCTTCTTCAGGGCGCCGAGCTCGGACGGCTCGGGGGTGGGGGAGTCGATCCAGGGCCACCACAGCTCGACCGCGGTGAAGCCGGCCGCGGCGGCGGCCGCGGGGCGCTCCAGGAGCGGGAGTTCCGTGAAGAGGATCGACAGGTTGACGTCGAAGCGCTGGTCTTCGAAGCCCATAGGGTTCCGCGCTCCCTTCCGTGGCAAATGTTTCCGTATTGCGGAAGTTATTTTCTGCTTAATGGAAGATTGCCGGTCGGCCGGACGGCTTGTCAAGGGGATGAGGGGGTGCCGGAGCCCGGCTGAGGCGGAATTCCGAGTCCGGGGTGATCGTCCGCCCGGTCCGTTAAGGTCGGGGTCCGGGCGCCGAAGGTCCGGTCCCGTTCAGAGAGGTGTGGGGCGCGATGCGACTGAAAGTGGAGTTCACCACCGAGCCCTTCGACCTCGACGAGGCGCCCGCGCACGCGCTGGTCGCCCGTGAGGTGATCGAGGCGGCCGACCTGGACACGGTGGACGTCGGGCCGTTCGGCAACACCGCGGAGGGGGCCGCCGACGCCGTGCTCGCCGCCGTGGACGCCCTGCTGCGCAAGTCCCTCGGCGCGGGCGCCACCCGCATCTCGCTCCAGGTCAACGTCCTCGGGGACGCGGACCGGGACGCGGGCGGCGATGTCGTCGGGGAGGGCGTGTGAGCACCTCCGGTGACGAGGCCTTCATCGCGGCCGTGAAGCCGCTGATCGACGCGATGGGCGGGGAGATGATCCCGCCGGACGAGGCCGGCGCCGACGATGTCGTCCTGGCCTGGGAGGGCGCCGACGCCGTCGCCGTACGCCTGCCCCAGCTCGCCGACTCCCTCGACCACATCCTCGCCGCCATGGAGCGCAGGAAGGGCAGACCGCTCGCCGACCTGGACCGCAAGGCCAAGCAGGAGGTCGTACGGATACTCGAGGCGCGCGGCGCCTTCTCCGTGCGGCACGGCGTGGAGACCGTGGCGAGCGCGCTCGGCGTGAGCCGCTTCACGGTCTACAACTATCTCAACCGGGAGAAAGAGGCCTGAGCGGTCTCCTGGGGGAGTCTCCGGGGCCGATCGGGGGCGGATGGTGGGTCGATGGAGGCCGGTTGAGGCCGGTGGGGGAGACCGGGTTTCGTTACCCGGAATTTTCAACAAAGTGTTGACGTCGTGTCGCGGACAGGCGTTAGCTGGCCGCAGCCCGCTCAAGCACGAAGGCCGTCCCGCGGCCACGGAGGCTCCCGTGACTTCGACTTCCCCACCCCCGGGCCTGGCCCGGTTCAACGGCCTCGAGGAGTCCGTGGCCCGCGCCGCGCTCCACGAGGCGTGCGCCTCCACGGCGTGGGCCGCCCGACTGCTCGCGGCCCGCCCCTACGCCACCGTCGCCGACCTGTACACCGTCAGCGACGCCGCCATGGCCGGCCTGACCGCCACGGACCTGGCGGAGGCGATGGCCGGGCACCCGCCGATCGGCCGTCCGAAGCCCGGCGACCCGGCCTCGGCCCGTGAACAGCGCGGCATGGCCGGCGCCTCCGAGGAGCTCAAGGCCGAGATGCTCGAACTGAACCTGGCCTACCAGCAGAGGTTCGGCCATGTCTTCCTGATCTGCGCCACCGGTCGCACCGGCGAGCAGATGCGCGACGCGGTCAGGGAACGGATCGGCAACGCGCCGGAGCAGGAACGGGAGATCGTCCGCGTCGAACTGGGCAAGATCAACCGTATCCGCCTCGCCCGACTCGTCGAAGAGGACTGACACACCCCATGAGCACCAGCAGCACCGCATCGGTGTCCACCCACATCCTGGACACCTCCGTCGGCCGACCCGCCGCGGGAGTCGCCGTCCACCTCTTCGCCCGCTCGGGCCGGGGCGCCCGGCACGGGCAGGAGGGGGACTGGCGGGCGCTCGGCGGTTCCGCGACCGACGCGGACGGCCGCTGCAAGGACCTGCCGGCGCTG
This sequence comes from Streptomyces zaehneri, assembly GCF_032248645.1. NCBI lineage: Bacteria > Bacillati > Actinomycetota > Actinomycetes > Kitasatosporales > Streptomycetaceae > Streptomyces > Streptomyces zaehneri. The sequence continues at coordinate 357,915 of NZ_JASTTJ010000004.1, read as the reverse complement.
CCGGAGGGGACCACCCATGTACGGCTCGACTTCGCCGTGGAGGCGTATTTCGAGCGATCCGAGAAGAAGCAAGCCGATGCGCAGCAGGACGCCCCCGCGAACCGGGACAGCGGTCCCCCGGCAGTGTTCTTCCCGGAGGTGGCGATCACCTTCGCCGTCGTGCCCGGCGAGCACTACCACGTACCGCTGCTGCTCAACCCGTTCGGCTACTCCGTTTACCGAGGGAGCTAGCTAGATGCCCACCTACCTGGGACAGAACCAGTACGGCAAGGCCGAGAACCGAGTCGTCAAGATCACGCGGGACGGCGCCACCCACCACATCAAGGACCTCAACGTCTCCGTGTCGCTGAGCGGCGACATGGACGAGGTCCACTACTCCGGCTCGAACGCCAACGTGCTGCCGACCGACACCACCAAGAACACGGTGTTCGCGTTCGCCAAGGAGTACGGCATCGAGTCCGCCGAGCAGTTCGGCATCCACCTCGCCCGCCACTTCGTGACCTCGCAGGAACCGATCAGGACCGCGCGGATCCGCATCGAGGAGTACGGCTGGGAGCGGATCGTCACGCCCGGCGAGGACGAACACTCCTTCGTCCGCCAGGGCCAGGAGACCCGCCTCGCCCAGATCACCTACGACGGCTCCTCCTGGGAGGTCGTCTCGGGGCTCAAGGACCTGACCGTCATGAACTCGACGAACTCGGAGTTCTGGGGCTACGTCAAGGACGAGTACACGACGCTGCCCGAGGCGCACGACCGCATCCTGGCGACCGAGGTGTCCAGCCGCTGGCGCTTCAACTGGTCCGACGACGCCCGACAGGCGCCGGACTGGGAGGAGTCGTACGCCCAGGTCAAGAAGCACATGCTGCTGGCCTTCGCCGAGACGTACTCCCTCTCCCTGCAGCAGACCCTGTACGCCATGGGCGCACGGATCATCGACCACCGCGGCGAGATCGACGAGGTGCGCTTCTCGCTCCCCAACAAGCACCACTTCCTGGTGGACCTGAAGCCGTTCGGGCTGAAGAACGACACCGCCGACGGAGCCGTCTACTACGCGGCCGACCGTCCCTACGGCCTGATCGAGGCCACCGTCGTGCGGGACGGCTGCGAGGCGAAGATCCCGGTGGACCTCACCAACCTCTGAACCGCCCCCCCCGCCCCCTCTGAACCGCCCCCTTTTCGGCACCCGTGGCCGGTGAGCCCGCGCCTCACCGGCCACGGCACTCAAACTCCCAGGGTCCTGCCGTGCCCTCTCCACCAGAGTCCACTGAGTGAAAAGGACGACACCATGGCAGCAGACCGGCGCACCGTCATCGAGAACTGTTCGATCGCGACCGTCGACGCTCAGGACACCGAGTACGCGAACGGGCACGTCGTTCTCGCCGGCAACCGGATCGAGTCGCTCGGCGCGGGCCGGGCCCCGGACGGCCTGGAGAACGTCGAGCGCCGCATCGACGCCACCGGGCACCTGGTCACCCCGGGCCTGGTCAACACCCACCACCACTTCTACCAGTGGATCACCCGGGGCCTGGCCACCGACCACAACCTCTTCGACTGGCTCGTCGCCCTCTACCCCACCTGGGCGCGCATCGACGAGCAGATGGTCCGCGCGGCCGCCCAGGGCTCCCTGGCGATGATGGCCCGCGGCGGCGTCACCACCGCCATGGACCACCACTACGTCTTCCCGAAGGGCTCCGGCGACCTGTCCGGCGCGATCATCGGCGCCGCCCGCGACATGGGCGTCCGCTTCACCCTCGCCCGCGGTTCCATGGACCGCAGCGAGAAGGACGGCGGGCTGCCCCCGGACTTCGCCGTCGAGACCCTGGAGGGCGCCCTCGCCGCCACCGAGGAGACCGTCCGGCTGCACCATGACGCCTCCTTCGACGCGATGACCCAGGTCGCCGTCGCCCCCTGCTCGCCCTTCTCCGTCTCCACCGAACTGATGCGGCAGGGAGCCGACTTGGCCCGCCGCCTCGGCGTGCGTCTGCACACCCACGGCTCGGAGACGGTCGAGGAGGAGAAGTTCTGCCACGAGCTGTTCGGCATGGGCCCGACCGACTACTTCGAGTCCACCGGCTGGCTCGGCGAGGACGTGTGGATGGCCCACTGCGTCCACATGAACGACTCCGACATCGACGCCTTCGCCCGGACGGGGACGGGTGTCGCCCACTGCCCGTCGTCCAACGCCCGGCTGGCGGCCGGCATCGCCCGGGTCCCCGACATGCTGAAGGCCGGCGTCCCGGTCGGCCTCGGCGTCGACGGCACGGCGTCCAACGAGTCCGGCGAACTCCACACCGAGCTGCGCAACGCCCTGCTCATCAACCGCCTCGGCGCCCACCGCGAGGCCGCCCTGAACGCCCGGCAGGCACTGCGCCTCGGCACCCACGGCGGCGCCCGGGTCCTGGGCCGCGCCTCGCAGATCGGCTCGCTGGAGCCGGGCAAGCTGGCCGACCTGGTGCTGTGGAAGATGGACACCCTCGCCCACGCCTCCATCGCCGACCCGGTGACCGCCCTGGTCTTCGGCGCGGCCGCCCCCGTCACCGCCTCCTTCGTGAACGGCCGTCAGATCGTCGAGGACGGACGCCTGTTGCACGCCGACGAGGACGCGATCGCCCGCTCGACGCGGGAAGAGGCGCAGCGCCTGGCACGCATCGCCGCACAGGGCTGAACCCGCTTGCTCCTTGAGGTACTTCGTCCCTGCGGGCACTGAACTCCGGTCGAGGGGGACGGCCCTCGACCGGTAGCCGTGGCCGGGGCGCGCGTGGAACGCGCGTGCCCCGGAACGGTTCCCCACGCTCCCCGTTTCCGAGTACCCCCGACTTCCGGGTACTTCCGCACCGCCGCACCACCTCCCTGACACCCGCGTCAGAGCCGACGTGTACCCGACCGGAGGAGAGCCGCCGTGTCCCCGCATGCAGTCGACCACCCCGTCGACGAGAAACTCCCCGCACTGAGAATGGCGACGAGCGGCCTCCAGCACGTGGCCGCCATGTACGCGGGAGTCGTCGCCCCGCCCCTGATCGTCGGCGCGGCCGCAGGCCTCACCGGCACCGAACTCACCTTCCTCGCCGGCGCCTGCCTGGTCACGGCCGGCCTCGCCACCTTCCTGCAGACCCTCGGCGTCTGGAAGATCGGCGCCCGCCTTCCCTTCGTCAACGGCGTCACCTTCGCCGGGGTCGCGCCCATGACGGCGAGGCGTTCGCCCCGCTGAGCAGCCGGGAGCCGAACAGCCGCAGGCGCAGCAGCGGGCGCGCGGTCCGGGCCTGGCGCAGGACGAACCCCGTGAAGAGGGCCGCGGCGAGCAGGGCCAGGAGCGCGGTCGCGGTGCCGTCGCGGCCGCCGGCGCCGACGATGACGTACACGGTCAGCATGAGCGCGCTCGTGACCAGGGCCGCGCCCGGGTAGTCGGCGCCCTTGGTCGAGTACGAACTGACCCCGGTGGCGCAGGAGTTGCACGAGACCCTGCAACGCCTGACGAACTGGGCCGAGCGCGACAGGGTCTATATCGCCGAGGCGCGGGCGGCCTACGACACCGAGCGGGAGACGGAGCCGGTGTGAGCTACAGCCCGAACAGGCCGGGATCCGTCGCCAGTTCCTTGAAGTAGGCCGTCGGGTCGGCCACCATCCGGCGTTCCTCGAGGTCCAGCAGTCCGCCGACCGAGGTGAGCTGGGCGGACACCGTGCCGTCCGCCTTGCTGATGGTCTGACGGATCCGGAACGTCTTGCCGCCGCCCCACTCGAAGACGCAGGTCACGTCGACCTCGTCGCCTGCCAGCAGTTCCCGCCGGTAGCGGATGGTCGTCTCCAGGGCGACCGGACCCACCCCCTTGGCGAGCAGGCCGGCCTGGGTGATGCCCGCGGCCTGGAGCAGTGACCAGCGGGCGTGCTCCGCGTAGTTGATGTACACGCTCTGGTTGAGGTGCCCCTGCACGTCGGTCTCGTATCCGCGTACGGTGATCCGGACGGAGAACGGCTCGCTCACGGTGTCCCCTTCTCGCTTTCTCGATGTCGGTGCCCTGCCCGTCGATCTTGGCATGTACCTCACACCCGGCGTGGGGAGGCCAGCAGATAGCGCGCTCGGGTGCGGGGATCGGTGTGCTCGCCGGCCTGCCACCCCGCCTTCTCCAGGGTGGCCGCGCAGTCCCGCAGTGTCGTGTCGTCCGGTCCGTGCACGGCGACCGCCTCCGGCTGCGGGGTCGCCCGCACCCGGTAGCCGTCGGTGCCCCGCGGCCCGGCGGGGCGGTGGCCGGCCGCCTCCAGGGCCAGCGCGGCGGCCCGCACGAGGTGGGTGCGCTCCCAGCCGCACGGCCGGTCCGTGCCTGCGTCCGGGTTGGTCATCCGGCGCAGCTCGAGCAGGCCCTGCCAGGCGCTGTGCACCTCGCGGGCCCGGGCGGGAGCGGGGGCCGGACCGATGCCCTCCTCGCCGCCGACGCGCGCGGCGAAGACGCCGGTGTCCGCCGTCGGTGGCTCGGGACCGACCCGTGCGGCGGCTTCCGGGGCGGTCGCCGGTGCGGTGTCGGGGGCGGGGATCTCCTCGCGTGTCCGGTGCCCCGCCGGTGTCAGGAAGTGGTCGTGCGGCGGGCGGGGGTGGCGGAAGGCGAGCCCGTGCCGTACCAGCGCCGCCAGCTGGGTCTCGGTGCCCCGCAGCCGCCCGGTGACCGGGTCGGCGGCGTCGATCACGCGCCGCTGGGCGGCGGTCGGCGGTCGTGTCACGGCGTGCTCCCCTCGAGTGCCGCCCCTCCGGCGGGGGCCTGGTCGAAGGCTACGGCCCGGGTCTGACATTCCAGCCGTCGATCACCGGCCGCCCGTGTTCCGTGCCCAGTCGGCACAGCGTCCCCGTCGTCAGCCGGAACAGCGCTCCGGCCGACGCCGGCAGTCCGAGCCGACGGGCGGTCAGCACCCGCAGGAAGTGCCCGTGCGCCACCAGCATTACGCCCTCCCCGGCGTCGGTGTGCGCCGCGTCCACCTGGGCCAGCACCCGGTCGGCCCGCTCGCCGACCTGCTCGGGCGTCTCCCCGGGACGGTCCGGCGGGCCGGGCGGGACCCCGTCCGTGAACAGGAACCAGTCCGGTCGCGTCCGCTGGATCTCGGCCGTGGTGACGCCCTCGTAGCCGCCGTAGTCCCACTCCCGCAGACCGGCGTCGACCCGGACGTCGTGCAGTCCGATCAGCTCCGCCGTCTCCCGCGCGCGCCGCGCCGGGCTGACGAACACGGCCCCGATCCGCTGCGCGCGGATCAGCGGCACCAGCCGTCGTGCCTCGTCCCGGCCGCGCTCGGTGAGCGGGACGTCCGTCGATCCGGTGTGCCGGCCCGAGCGTGACCACTCGGTCTCCCCGTGCCGCACGAGAAACAGGTCACCCACGCGCGCGTGCCCCTTCCTGCCGTGCCTGCGAGCACCGTGACACAGGACCTGGGCGTGCGCACGTCAGCGATCGGGCGGCGTGCGGGGAGGAAGCGCCGGTCCGGGGAACTCCGTCAGGCAAAGGGTCCGGCCGGGCCCACCGCCCCGCCTCTACTGCCGGTAACCGCTCAGGAACCGCCCGATCCGGCCGATCGCCGCCTCCAGGTCGTCCGCGTGCGGGAGGGTCAGGATGCGGAAGTGGTCGGGGGCCGGCCAGTTGAAACCGGTGCCCTGGACGACCTGGATCTTCTCCCTCAGCAGGAGGTCCAGGACGAACTTCTCGTCGTCGTGGATCGGGTGCACCTTGGGGTCGATGCGCGGGAACGCGTACAGCGCGCCCTTGGGCTTGACGCAGGAGACGCCGGGGATCTCGTTGAGCTTCTCCCAGGCCGTGACGCGCTGGTCGTAGAGCCTGCCGCCCGGCACCGTCAGCTCGTGGATGGACTGGCGGCCGCCGAGCGCCGCCTGGATGGCGTACTGGGCGGGCGCGTTGGCGCACAGGCGCATGGAGGCCAGCATGGTGAGCCCCTCCAGGTAGTCCTTGGCGTGCTGCCTGGGACCGGTCACCACGAGCCAGCCCGAGCGGAAACCCGCGACCCGGTACGTCTTGGACAGGCCGCAGAAGGTCAGGACCACCAGGTCGGGCGCGAGCGCGGCGGCCGAGTGGTGGACGGCGTCGTCGTAGAGGATCTGGTCGTAGATCTCGTCGGCGAAGACCATCAGGCCGTGCCGGCGGGCCAGGTCGAGGATGCCCTCGATGATCTCCTTCGGGTAGACCGCGCCGGTGGGGTTGTTGGGGTTGATGATGACGACGGCCTTGGTGCGGTCGGTGATCTTGGACGCCATGTCGTCCAGGTCCGGGTACCACTCGGCCTGCTCGTCGCAGAGGTAGTGGACCGCCTTGCCGCCCGCGAGGGTGGTGACCGCCGTCCAGAGGGGGAAGTCGGGGGCCGGGATCAGGACCTCGTCGCCGTCCTCGACCAGGGCCTGTACGGCCATCGAGACCAGCTCCGACACGCCGTTGCCGAGGAAGACGTCGTCGACGCCGACCTCCAGGCCCCGCTCCTGGTAGCGCTGGGCCACGGCGCGGCGGGCGGAGAGGACGCCCCGCGAGTCCGTGTAGCCGTGTGCCCGGGGGAGCATCCGGATCATGTCCTGGAGGATCTCCTCCGGCGCCTCGAAGCCGAAGGCCGCGGGGTTGCCGGTGTTCAGGCGCAGCACGCTGTGGCCCGCCGCCTCCAGCGCGTCGGCCTGCTCGATCACCGGGCCGCGGATCTCGTAACAGACCTCGCTCAGCTTGTTCGACTGCCGGAACTCCATGCGCGCTCGCCCCTCCGGTTGTGTGTTGCTTGGTTTTACCAAGTTCCAGCTTGGAAAGTCCAACGACATGTCTAGACTGCGTCCCATGTCACCTCGCCGAAGCTACGACCAGTACTGTTCCGCCGCCCGTGCGCTCGACACCGTCGGCGACCGCTGGACCTTGCTGATCGTCCGGGAGCTGCTCGCCGGCCCGCGCCGTTACACGGACCTGCACGCCGATCTGCCGGGGGTGAGCACGGACGTGCTCGCCTCACGGCTGAAGGACATGGAGCGCGACGGGCTCACCACCCGACGCCGGCTGCCCCCGCCGGGCGCGGCCTACGTGTACGAACTCACCGGACGCGGCCGGGGGCTGCTGCCCGTCCTGCAGGCCCTGGGTGAGTGGGGTGAAGGCGAACTCGGCGCGCGGCGGGCCACCGACGCCCTCCGCGCGCACTGGTTCGCGCTGCCGCTGCTGCGCAGGCTCGACGGCGAGGTGTCCGGGAGCGCGGGGCTCGTCGAAGTCCGGCTCGACGAAGGGATCTTCCACCTGGACGTCGGCGCGCAGGACGGGCCGGTGTACGGCGACGGGCCCGCGCCGGGGGGGCCCGACGCGCGACTCGTCCTCGAAACGGACACCTGCACGGCCGTCGCCCAGGGCGAGTTGGGCGTGCTCGACGCCGTGCGGGCCGGACGGATCGAGGTCGGTGGCGACGGCACCCTGGCCAAAGCGCTGCGGGAGGCCTGAGGGCGGACGCCGCGGAGGGCGTCGCGGGCGGGGGCGCAGCGCATGACGGAAGGCCCGCCACGGAACCGCGGCAGGCCTTCTGGTGAAGCGTCAGGCGGATGACGTCCGATGAGACGTCAAGCAGGGCTCAGGCGCCCGGCGGTACGTGCCGTGGCCGTCCCGACCCCCGGGTCAGCGTGTATCCGCCGATCCCGGCGAGAGCGGCCAGCACCGCGCCGATCGCGGTCCACACCCAGCGGTCGGACCACCAGCCGGACGCCCAGCCGTCGTCCGGCTCGATGCTCGACAGCACGGCCGTGGCCGACGAGTCGCCGGCATCGTCCTCCTGCGCCTGTGAGGTGACGGCGATGCCCGGAACCAGCGGCTTCGCCAGCGAGCCGTCGACGGCCGCGGCGCCCCCGATGTCCTTGGAGTCCACCCGCAGTTCCGTGCTGACCGGCAGGCCCAGGTCGGCCGCCTTCAGGTCGAGGGCCGTCAGCCGGACGTAGTACGTGCCCGGCAGCGGGTCGTCGGCCCACGGCTCCGACCAGGCGCGGACCGTGCGCAGCACACAGGCCAGCTCCACCGAGGCCGTGCCCTGGCCGGCGGTGCGCGTCTGGGCGCCGTACTGGCAGGCCTGACGGCGCCGCAGACCGTCGTACACGTCGACCTGCCAGGTCTGCGTGGTGTGGGCCTGAGGCAGCTTCACCGTCGCCCTGACGGTGGGGCGCTGCCCGGAGTCCGCCGGGAACGACCAGTAGAGGTAGTCGCCCGCCGACCCGCTCGCCGTCGCCGTCTGCCCCTGGTCGATCTCCGTCGCCGTACGGAACGACGTGCCCGCCTCGGTCGGCGTGGAGCCGTCGTCGGACGGGCTCGCCGACGGGGTGGAGTCGGCCGCGGCCGGTGCGGCCGCCGGTCCGAGCGCCAGCCCGAGCACCGGTCCCAGCGCCAACAGGGCGCCGCTCAACACACGTGTGATACGCATCAGTTGGTCCTCCAGACCGCGACCCGCCAGCGGGACACCCAGCCCCACAGCACACCCGCGAGGAAGCCGAACAGCACCAGGACACCCAGCAGCCACCAGCCGCGGCCGAGGCCGAAGGAGGCAACGTCGCTCGCCTGCGACGGCCCGTCGACCACGTCCACGGTCAGCTCCAGCGGCATGCCCGGCGTGGTCTTCACCCCCGAGGCCGCCGAGTAGGAGTTGGTGACAGCCACGCACACCGTCTCGGCGGGCGCCTCGTCCTCGTCGCTCTCCGCCTTCGGGTAGCGCAGACCGGTCGAGATGACGTCGGTACGGCCGTTGCCGGCCGCCTCGCCGCGCACGATCTCCCGGCCGTGCACCGTGACCGCCCGCAGCAGCACCCCGTAGTCGGGGTTCATGGCCCGGTCCGCCGACACGCTCACCGAGGCGCGCAGCTCCTGGCCCGGCTCGACGTCGACCTTGTACCAGCGCTCCTGGCCGAACTCCTCGCGGTCGGTGTACAGCCCGGACTTCAGGGCCGGGGCCGCGGAGCAGGAGGCAGCGCCTTCGGTGGCGACCGGCGTCACCACGGGGTCGGCGGCCCGGTCGACCAACTGGTTGACCCGGTCGGTGAGTTCGTCGGTGTGCTCCACCGAGGTGTAGGTACCGCCGGTCGCCTCCGCGATGCAGCTGAGCTGCTGACGCATCTTGACGTTGGGCACCAGGCCGAGGGTGTCGATCGTCAGGCCGATGCCCTTCGCCGCGATCTCACGGGCCACCTCGCACGGGTCGAGCGGAGCGCAGGTGTCCTCGCCGTCGCTGATCAGCACGATGCGCTTGGAGCCGGTGCCGCCGTCCAGGTCGCCGGCGGCCTTCAGCAGGGCCGGGCCTATCGGCGTCCAGCCGGTCGGCGACAGGGTCGCCACCGCGGTCTTGGCCTCGGTCCGGTCCAGCGGCCCGACCGGGTAGAGCTGCGCGGTGTCCTTGCAGCCCGTTTTCTGGTCGTCGCCCGGGTAGTTGGCGCCCAGGGTGCGGATGCCCAGGAGAACGTTCTCCGGGGTCGCGTCCAGCACCTCGTTGAACGCCTGCTTGGCCGCGGCCATCCGCGTCCCGCCGTCCATGTCCTTCGTCCGCATCGAACCGCTGACGTCGAGGACCAGGTCGACCTTGGGCGCGGTGGCGGTGGTCTCGTCGGCGACCGCCCCGGCCGGGAACGCGATCCCCGCCGTGAGCGCGGCGAGCAGGGCGCAGACGCCCGCCGCCAGCCGTTGTGTTCTGATCATCGGCGGATCCTATTGATCAGAGGCGTCCGGCCACAAAACGGCGGGGGAACCGGTTTCGGCGTCCGGGCCGGTCCTCGTCCCCGGCCGGTGCTCGTCACCCGGTCAACGTGCCTCCCCGCTCAGCGGGTTGGGCAACAGGGCCCACCGGTCCCCGGGCGCCCCCGCCGACAGCCGCATCAGCGTCAGCGCCTTGGCCGGAAGCGGTTCCTCGCACAACGCCACGAGGTCCGGCGAACGCGGGAGATCCCGGACGGCCGTCTCCAGCGCCGCCCGCAGGACCGGGCGGCTGCCCGCCGTCCCGGCCAGCGCGCCCGCGACCAGGGAGCCGAACAGCTTGCGCCGCAGCGCGCTCACGTCGTCCGTGCGGATCCGTTCGGGCAGTTCGTCCGGCAACGGGATGCCGTGCCGGGCCAGCCGGACCGGACTGACCCGGATGTCGGCCAGGTCGCGGTAGACCAGCCGCAGCGGGGCGCCCGACGCGGACAGCACGACCAGCAGGTTCTGGCCGTGCGCCTCCAACGCCACGCCCAGCTCCAGCAGTCGCAGCCCGACGGTGAGCGCGAGACGGGCGAACTCCGCCAGCCAGGCCGGGGAGGAGGGAAGTTCGGTGCCGGCCAGGGCGGCGACCGGGACGACGTGTTCGCCGGGCGCCCCGAACACGCTCGGCGACTCCCGGAACACGGCAGCCAGATCGGGGGAGTTCGCGGCGGCCGCGCCGAGGGTGCGGGTCATGTGCAGCAGGCCGTCCGTGTACGGAGTCAGGGTCTGCGCGAACGCCGAGAGAGCCGCGGAGGCGGCGATGGAGCCGACGGAGATGTCCCGTACGGAGGAGGTCAGGCGGGTACTCAGCGCGGTCTTGACGTGCGGGCCGTCAAAGAGGGCGAGGGTGCGCAACGACATCAGCGGATGCGCGGTGGCCTCCTGTTCGCAGGACCGCTTGAGCACGTGCGCCGCCTGCCACGGATGCACCGGGATCACCAGTCGCGACCCGTCCCGCAACTCCCGTGGCCACTCGCCCGACACCAGGCACTCGTCGGCCGGTACCGGCACCAGCCCCAGCCGCACGGAGGGCCGGTGCTCGGGCGCGTACGCCAGTTGCTCGGCCACCGAGAAACCGGGCCGCGCACGGCAGTTGGGATGGTAGGGATGCCCGTCGACCACCCGCTGCTCCCACTCCCAGTCGTGCACCGGCCACTCGCCCGGATCCTTCGGCCAGGCGAGGCCGGGGGGCTCCTGCCCGGCTCGCGACAACGCCAACGACGCGACGCTGTGGCCGAGTTCGGCGGCGAAGCCCGTCCCGTGCGGCACCGCGAGATCCGTCGTCAGGCGCGCGGGATCGTCGTACGCCACGCCGTCCAGCCGCACGTCCGTCACATAGGCGGCCGTCGCGTACGGATCCGCGCGCGGGCCGTGCAGACGGCGGCCGTCGCGCAGCCGCAGCAGGCTCTCCCCGCCGGACTCCTCCCGGCGCGCGATCCACGGCAGGGGTTCGTGGACGAGTGCCCGCCACAGCCGGGTCAGCACGGCCGCCCTGGCCCCGGGCAGCGCGGCCGTGTACCGCGGGCCGAGAGCGGGGCGTACGGCGGCCAGTTCCGTGGCCAGCTCGGCCTCGGCGGTGGGGGGACGGTGCACGGGTGGGCTCCTGAGGGTGCGGGTACGACGTCACGGAGGGGCTGTGACGACGCGATAATGATCGTCTCCGCCCGGAAGAACCGTAGGGAACCAGGGAACCAGTGGATCGCGTGGACCTCATCCCCCCGCCCGCCGAGGCCGCGCCGTCCGCCGACGGCGTCGCCGAGCGCGCCGACGCCCACGCGGCGGCGCCGCTGCTCAACTGTCTGCTGCGGGAGGTGGCCGAACCGCTGCCCGGCCCGCCGGGCGGCGACGGCCGGTTCGTGTACCGGCTGCCCGGCGGCGGGTCGCCCGGCGCCGCCCGGCTGCTGCGCGTGCGCGGCGCCCGGCGGCCCGCCGACCCCGAGGTGTACACGGCGGGCGCCTGGCACCGCCTCGGCCACGCCGCGCTCGTCGGCCTGGTCGCCGAGGTGCTGCGCGGGCACACCGGGCTGGACAACCACGAGCTGCCCGCCGAGATGACCGACAGCAGGGACGTGGTCGCCGCGATGCTCACCGCACGCGCGCGTGCCACCCCGCCGCCCGGCGGCTATCTGCGCTCCGAGCAGTCGCTCCTCACCGGCCACCCCCACCACCCCGCCCCCAAGGCGCGCGGCGGCGGTCCGCCGGCCGGCTGGCTGCCGTACGCCCCGGAGGCGCACGCCCGCTTTCCGCTGGTCCTGCTGGGGCTGCGCGAGGACGCGGTCGTCGAGGAGGGCGACACCACCGCGCTGGACGCCCTCGGCACCGCCCCGCCCGGCTACCGGCTGCTGCCCGCCCACCCCTGGCAGCTCGAGCTGGCCGGCCGGGAGCTCGCGCCGGCCTTCGCCGACGGCCGCCTGGTCCGGCTCGGCGCGACCGACTTCGAGGCCTGGCCGACGGCCGCCGTGCGGACGGTCTACGCACCCGAGCGGGACCTCTGTCTGAAGTTCAGTCTCGACGTCCGCATCACCAACGACGTCCGCCGGTTGTGGCGGCACGACCTGCTGAGACTGCGCCGGACCGACGAGGCGGTGGTCCGGGCCTTCGCGGCGGGCGGCGGGTCCGCGGCGCGCGGCCCGGCCCCGGCGGTCTGGCTGAGCGACCGCGGCTACCGCACCGCCGGCTTCGCCTTCGAGGCGCTCGCGGTCCTGGTCCGCGACGGGCTGGCGGACGCTCTGCCGCCCGGCGCGACCCCGCTGCTCGCCGCGGGACTCGTGGAGGGCTTCGACGGCAGCCCGCCGGCCGCCGCGGCGGACCCGGCCGCCTGGTGGGAGGCCTATCTCGGCGTCGTCGTCCCCCCGGCGCTGACGGCCTTCGCCGACCACGGTGTCGTCCTCGAGGCGCATCTGCAGAACACGCTCATCGCCGTGGACGCCGACGGCACCCCCGTGCAGGCCCTGTTCCGGGACGCCGAGGGCGTGAAACTGCTGCCGGACGTGGAACGGGCGGCCGGCTGGGAGCGGCTGGTGTACTGCCTGGTGGTGAACCATCTGTGGGAGGTCGCGGCGGCGCTCGCCGAAGGCCGCCCGGGCTTCGACCCCTGGCCCGCCGTACGCCGTGAACTGGGCCGCCACCGCCTTCCCGAGGCCGCCGCCCTGCTGACCGCGCCCACCCTGCCCGGCAAGACGAACCTGCTGCTGCGCTGGACGGGCGCGGACGGCGCCGACGCCCGCTATCTGCCGCTGCACAACCCGCTCCTTCGGTGAGGTCGGACGGGGGACGAATGCGCGATCATTGGATAAGGTAAGCCTAACTTTAGTTGGCGGGGCTCTGGTTGGCGGGTTCCGGGGGCGTCGAGAGACGCCCGTCGCGGAGGAGGCTCCTATGGCGGACCACGCAGGCGCCGTGCTGACGCTCGCCCGGGTGCGGCTCGGCGCCGGCGGGCCGCTCGCCCGGCTGCGGATCGCGGACGGCCAGGTCACGCATGTCGTCGCGGAGGCCGAGACCGGCGGGCGGGCGGGGGAGGCCGACGACGGGCGGGTCGTCGACCTGGACGGACGGGTGCTGCTGCCGGGCCTGTGGGACGCCCACGTGCACATGGCGGAGTGGGCGAGCGCCCGGCACCGCCTGGACCTCGCCGGAACCGCCTCCGCGCGGGCGGTGGCCGACCTGGTCCGGGAACGCGGCGCCGCGGCGCCCGACGGCACGGTGCTCTTCGGATACGGGTTCCGGGACGGGCTGTGGCCCGACGCCCCGCACAAGCGGCTCCTCGACGCGGTCCTGCCCGACCGGCCGGTCGCCCTGGTCAGCGCCGACCTGCACGCCGCGTGGCTGAACTCGGCCGCTCTCGCCCTCGTCGGCCGGGGCGACCACCCCACCGGCCTGGTCAGGGAGACCGAGTGCCACGAGGTCCTGTCCGCGCTCCCCAAGCCGCCGGCCGCGGTGATCGACGGCTGGATCGCGGACGCCTGCGAGGCCGCCGCCGCACGCGGGGTCACCGGTGTCATCGACTTCCAGTTCGGCGACACGGTCGCGGACTGGGAGCGGCGTTCGGCCGCGGGCCGGCCGGCCGTGCGGGTGTCGGCCGCGATCTACCCGAGCCGCCTGGACGCGGCCGTCGGGCGTGGGCTGCGCACGGGGGACGAGGCCGGCGCGCCCGGCGGCCTGGTACGGGTGGGCCCGCTGAAGCTCTTCACCGACGGCTCGCTCAACACCCGTACCGCGCTGTGCCGCGATCCCTATCCGGGGCTGGAGGGCACGGACGGTTCCCACGGCATCGAGGAGACGTCACCCCACGAGCTGGTGCGGCTCATGCGGCGGGCCGCGGCGCACGGCGTCCAACCCGCGGTGCACGCCATCGGCGACCACGCCAACACGCTGGCCCTGGACGCCTTCGAGGCGGTGCGCTGCCGGGGCCGGATCGAACACGCGCAGCTGCTGAGCCCCGAGGACCTCCCGAGGTTCGCCGCCCTGGGCGTCACGGCGGGGGCGCAGCCCCGGCACGCGACGGACGACCGTGACGTGGCGGACCGGCACTGGGCCGGACGCACCGGACGCGCCTTCGCCTACGCCGACCTGCTCGCCGCCGGGGCGCGGCTGGAGTTCGGGTCCGACGCCCCCGTCTCGGCTCTCGACCCGTGGCTCGCCATCGCGTCGGCCGTGGGCCGGACCTACGACGAACGCCCCGCCTGGCATCCGGAGCAGCGCCTGTCCGTCCAGGACGCGCTGGTCGCGGCGGCCCGCGGACGCCGGCTCATCCGGGTCGGCGACCCGGCCGACCTGGTGGTCGTCGACGTGGACCCGTCGGGGGCCGGCCCGGACGCCCTGCGCACGATGCCCGTGCACGCCACGATGACGGACGGCCGCTGGACCCATGGACCGTACTGAGACCGGTCGTCACCTGAGGGAGCGCGCGATGCGGAAGCCCACGTCGTCGACCTGGAAGGCCGGGTGGCTGCGGCGTCGCGCGGAGGCCCGGCAACTCCAGTGCGCGTCGAACCAGCCACCGCCGCGGAGCACCCGGTAGGTGCCGTAGACCTCGGCGTCGTAGACGTCCCAGCACCAGTCCCAGACGTTGCCGAGCATGTCGTGAAGTCCCCATGGGTTGGGGCGTCTGCCGCCCACGGCGTGGACGCGCTCGTGCGAGTTGCCGCGGTACCAGGCGATCTCGTCGAGCGGCGCGTACCGCGGTCCGGTCGTACCGGCGCGGCAGGCGTGCTCCCATTCGGCTTCGGTCGGCAGCCGGTACCCGTCGGCGGACGCCACCCACTCGATGCCCTCGTCGTCGGCGCGGAAGTGGTACGCGGGCGTGAACCCTTCGCGCAGGGAAAGGGAGTTGCAGAACCTCACCGCGTCCCACCAGGAGACGCTCTCGACGGGCAGCCGGTCCCCGTGGGCGGTGCTCGGCCGCCGGCCTGTGATCCGCGCGTACAACGCCTGGGTGACCGGGACGGCCGCGAGCTCGTAGGGCGCGAGCTCGACCGGCCAACTGCGCCGCGTCCGCCGGTCCGACAGTGTCACCTGCCCCGGCGGGACGGCGATCATCTCGTTTCCCGTCATCACGTCCATGATCAGGAGATCCTAACGAGCCCGGCCGGAGCGAAACGGCAGAGCCGCATCAGGCCGACCGGGACGACACCCTGCGCCGAGCGCCCCGAACCGGATCAGGGGCACGGCAACCCCGGCGGGCCCCGGGCCCGGAAGGGACCGTACCCTCCGGGCCCGGGGAGCCCGGGTGGGTCAGGCCGCCGGCCGGCCGGCCAGTACGGAGCGGTGGATCTCCTCCGCCCGGACGGCGACGGTCGACAGCAGGGTGCTGGTCAGCCCGTGGGTGTGCTCGGTTCCGCCCTGGAGATAGAGACCGGCCGTCACCTCCGGCACGGTCTCCACCCGGTGGTCCCGGCCCACGCGGACCGCGTCCCCGTCGTCGCGGAGGCAGAGCTTGGCCGCGCCGCCGAGCAGCGACGCCGGATCGCGCGGCCGGTAACCCGTGGCGAGCACCAGCACGTCGGCGGTGAGCACCTGCCGCTCACCGGTGGGCAGGAACTCCACGGCGACCTCGAGACCGCCGTCCGCACCGGGGTCGACGGCGCGGACCCGCGAGACGTTGAGGAAGCGCAGCCGCTCCCGGCCCGCCACCTTCTCCCGGTACGAGGTGGCGTACAGGGCCTCGATCAACTCCATGTCGACCACGGAGTAGTTGGTGGAGCGGTGGTAGTCGATCAGCGACTGCTTGACCTCGGAGGGCGCCGAGAAGTAGACGTCGACCGCCTCCGGGTCGAAGATGCGGTTCGCGAACGGGCTGTCGTCGGCCGGGGTGTAGCCGTACTTGGCGAAGACCGAGCACACCTCGGCCTCGGGGAAGGTGCGGTGCAGGTAGTCCACGGCCTCGGCGGCGCTCTGGCCGGCGCCGAGCACGACGGCCCGCCGTACCGGTGCGCCCGCCTCGCCCAGTCGCGTGGCGCGCGGTATCAACTCGCTGTTGTGCCATACGCGTTCGGCGAGTTCCAGACCCGGCGGCACATGCGGCTCCAGACCCATGGCCACGCTGACGTTGCGGGTCCGGCGGGTCACGGACCCGCCGGAACCCGCGCTGTCACGGCAGGTGACGTCGAAGAAGGCCACCTCGCCGTCCTCGTCGCGCACCGGGTCGACGCAGACCACCTCGCTGCCGTACGAGACCAGGTGGGAGACGCGGGCGGCGGCCCACTCGAAGTACTCGTGGAACTCCATCCGCAGCGGGAAGAGGGTCTTCTGGTTCAGGAAGTCGATCAGTCTGCCCCGTTCGCGCAGGAAGCAGAGGAAGCTGTAGTCGCTGGTCGGATTGCGCAGGGTGACAAGGTCCTTGAGGAAGGACACCTGCATGGTGGCGTCGTCGATGAGCATGCCGCGGTGCCAGCCGAAGCGCGGCTGGCGCTCCAGGAACAGGGCGTTGAGGCGGCGGTCTGCCGGAAGGCCGGTGTTGTGCTCCTCGACCGCTATGGACAGAGCGAGATTTGATGGACCGAATCCGATTCCGATGACGTCGTGGATGACGCCGGTACCCATGAGCGGTGACTTCACCTTGGCATCGCCTCCTCAGGCAGGCCCATGCTAGATAAGGTAAGGCTTACCTTGCAATGAGTCGTTGAAGGGAAGGACGTCATGCGGGTCGTCATGCTCGGCTACCAGACCTGGGGTCACCGCACGCTTCAGGCGCTGCTCGACTCCGACCACGAGGTCGTCCTCGTCGTCACCCATCCGAAGAGCGAGCACGCCTACGAGAAGATATGGGACGACAACGTCGCCGAACTCGCGGAGAAGAACGACGTCCCCGTCCTGCTGCGCAGCCGTCCCGACGACGCCGACCTCCTGGCAGCGGTGGCGGACGCCCGGCCGGACATCATCGTCGCCAACAACTGGCGGACCTGGCTGCCCCCCGAGCTGTTCGACCTGCCGCCGCACGGCACCCTCAACATCCACGACTCGCTGCTGCCCTCGTACGCGGGCTTCTCGCCGATCATCTGGGCGCTGCTCAACGGGGAGGAGCGCGTCGGCGTGACCGCGCACCGGATGAACACCGAACTCGACGCCGGGGACGTCCTGGTGCAGCGTTCGGTGCCGGTGGGCCCCACCGACACGGCGACCGACCTGTTCCACCGGACCGTCGACCTCATCGCGCCCCTCGTGCGGGAGTCGCTCGACCTGATCGCCTCCGGCCGCGACGCCGGCCAGTGGGTGCCGCAGGACCGTGCCCGGGCCAGCTTCTTCCACAAGCGGTCGGCGCAGGACAGCCGGATCGACTGGAGCTGGCCCGCGCAGCGGCTGGAACGGCTCGTGCGGGCCCAGTCGGACCCGTACCCGAACGCGTACGCCTACCACCGGGGTCAGCGGCTGAGGATCGTCTCGGCGGCCGTGTCGCAGGGGTGCTACGGGGGCACGCCGGGCCGGATCTTCATCCGGGAGGGGGACGGCGTCGTCGTGGTGGCGGGCGCCGAGTCCTGGTCGGGTCGCTGCCGGGGTCTCCTGGTGCGGCGGGTGCGCACCGACGACGGCACCGAGTACGCGGCCACCGACTGGTTCCGCACCATGGGCGGGTACCTGACGTCCCGGCCCTGAGGCCCTGAGGCCCTGAGGCCCTGAAGACCTGAGGGCCTGAAGACCTGAACCGGAACCGCAC
Organism: Streptomyces zaehneri; assembly: GCF_032248645.1. Lineage (NCBI taxonomy): Bacteria > Bacillati > Actinomycetota > Actinomycetes > Kitasatosporales > Streptomycetaceae > Streptomyces > Streptomyces zaehneri. The sequence continues at coordinate 340,053 of NZ_JASTTJ010000004.1, read as the reverse complement.
CGGGAAACGGGAGGGCGAACGGCTGAACCGGACGGGTCCCCGGCCGTGCGGGGCCCGTCGCCGGGTCGGTCGCCGGGTCGGTCGCCGGATCAGTCGACGATCGCCGCAGGCCTCGCGTCCTCGGCCGGGACCTCGCCGTCGTGGTGGTGCCGGCCCAGCGGGATGACCAGCGGGGTCCCGCTGACCGGGTCGGGGGTGATCCGGCAGCGCAGGTCGAAGACGTCCTCGACGGTGGCCTCGGTGACCACCTCGGCGGGCGGGCCCTCGGCGACGATCCGGCCCGCCTTCATGGCGATGACGTGATCGGCGTACCGGCACGCCTGGTTGAGGTCGTGCAGGACCATCACCACCGTGCGTCCCTCACGCCGGTTGAGGTCCGTGATCAGGTCCAGCACGTCGATCTGGTGGGCGAGGTCGAGATAGGTCGTCGGCTCGTCCAGGAGCAGGACGGGGGTGCCCTGGGCGACCGCCATCGCGATCCACGCGCGCTGCCGCTGGCCGCCGGAGAGTTCGTCGACCGGACGGTCGGCGAGGCCGGTCAGACCGGTCGCCGCCAGCGCCCCGTGCACGGCCTCCTCGTCCGCCGCGGACCACTGCCGCCACCAGGTCTGGTGCGGTGAACGGCCCCTGCCCACCAGGTCGAAGACGGTCAGCCCCTCGGGCGCCACCGGCGTCTGCGGCAGGATGCCCAGGGTGCGCGCGAGTTCGCGGGTCGGCACGGACCGCAGGGCGACGCCGTCCAGTTCCACGACGCCCCTGCGCGGTGTCAGCAGCCGGGCCAGCGCGCGCAACAGGGTCGACTTGCCACAGGCGTTGGCCCCGACGATGGCGGTGATCCGGCCGGTCGGCACGCTGAGGTCCAGATCCTCCACGACCGGCCGTCCGTCGTAGGCGAGATGCAGGCTCCTGGCCCGCAACTCCGGTCCGGCACAGGGCTGGTGAGAGCCACTCGGGTCGGATTCCGGGCCCGTGGCGCTCGCGCCGGCGCCGGCCGGGAGAGGGATGCCGGCGCCGGCCGGGCGCGGGGTGTCCGCGCCGGTCTTCGGCTCGGTCGGCCGCGGGGTGCGCGGGTCGGTGGTCGACATGGGATCAGCCTCCAGAGCCCGCGCGGTTGGCGCGGATGAGCAGCCACAGCAGGACCGGCGCGCCCAGGGCGCCGGTGACGATGCCGACCGGCAGTTCCGTCCCGGGGATCGCCTCGCGGGCGAGGAGATCCGAGCCGAGGACGACCGAGGCGCCGGTGAGACCGGAGACGACCGGAGGCGGCGACGCGGTGCCCGCCAGCCGCTGCGCGATCTGCGGACAGGCCAGGGCCACGAAGGCCACCGGACCGGCCGCCGCCGTGCCGAAGGCGACCAGCCCCACCCCGGCCAGCAGCAGGGCGAGGCGGACCGGCTGGACCGGCGTGCCGAGCCCCGCGGCCACGTCGTCGCCGAGTTGGAGGGTACGCATCCAGCGGCCCATGGCCAGCGTGACCGGCAGCAGCACGGCCATGGCGAGGGCCAGCGACTCGACCTGGTCCCAGGTCCGGCCGTTGAGGTTGCCGACCAGCCAGCCGATGGCCTCCTGCGCCTGGAACCGGCTGCCGCGCGCCACGAGGAAGTCGGTGGCGCTGGTGCAGATCCAGGACACGCCGATGCCGACGAGGATGACGCGGTACCCGGTGGTCCCGCCCTTCCATGCCAGCGCGTAGACGAGCAGCGCGGTCGCCAGGGCGCCCAGCAGCCCCAGCGTCGACAGCCCGAGGCCGCCGGTCCAGCCGAGAACGACGGCCGCCACCACGGCCGTTCCGGCGCCCTCGGTCAGCCCGATCATGTCGGGGCTGGCCAGCGGGTTGCGGGTCATCGTCTGGAAGACGGCCCCCGAGACGCCGAACGCGATGCCGACCAGCAGTCCGGTCAGCGCGCGCGGCAGCCGCAGATCCTGTACGACGACGACCGTGCCGGGGTCGCCCGCGCCGCCGAGCGCCCTGACGACGTCGGTGAAGGGCACGGGGTAGTCGCCGAGGGTGAGGCCCCAGCAGAACAGCCAGAACGCGCCCGCGGCGACGAGCGCGCCGGTCAGCACCAGACGCGGGCGCAGCATGCCGGAGACCGGGGGAAAGGCCAGCCGGAACGGCCGGCCGTGCAGCGCGGGGTGCGCGGGGACGGCGGGGGACGCCTCTGCGGCCGGTGCGGCCGGTGCGGCCGGGCCCCGCGCCGGGGCGGGCGACTGCGCTGTGGTCGGGGACCGCGTTGTGTCCGGGGGCTGTGCGGGCACGCTCACACCTCCGCGAGCTTGCGGCGGCGGACCAGGGCGATGAAGAACGGGCCGCCGAGGAAGGCGACGAGGACGCCGGCCTGGATCTCGGTGGGCCGGGCCAGCGTCCGGCCGAGGATGTCGGCGGACAGCAGCAGTACGGGCGCGAGGGCGGCGGACAGCGGCAGCAGCCAGCGGTGGTCGGGGCCGATCCCGGCGTACTGGGCGAGGACCCGCGCGATGTGCGGCACGACCAGGCCGAGGAAGACCACGGGACCGATGACGGCGACCGACGCGCCGGTCAGCAGCATCACCGCGGTGACCCCCTGGAGGCGGACCGGCCCGAGCCGCCGGCCCAGCGAGGCGGCCACGTCGTCGCCGAGGGCCATGCTGTTGAGGGCGGGCGCGCAGGACAGCGCGAGGACGGCGCCGACGGCGAGGAAGGGCAGGATGCGCAGCAGTTCGCCGGAGTCCTGGTCGGCCAGCGAGCCGGCCGACCAGAAGCGGTAGCGGTCCAGGGCGTCCTGGTCGGTCAGCACCACGGCGCTGGTGAGCGACGACAGCAGCGAGGTGACGGCGACCCCGGCGAGCGCCAGCTTCACGGGCGTGGCGCCGGAACGGCCCAGCCGCCCGAGGGAGAAGACCAGGACGCTCGCGGCGAGCGCTCCGCCGAACGCGAACCACACGTAGCCGTAGAGCGATCCGACCCCGAACACCGCGACCGCCAGCACGATCGCGAAGGACGCCCCGGCGCTGACGCCGAGGATGCCGGGGTCCGCGAGCGGGTTGCGGGTGAGGGCCTGCATCAGCGCGCCGGACAGGCCGAGCGCGGCGCCCGTCGTCAGGCCCAGCAGGGTGCGGGGGACCCGCACCGACCAGACGACGTTGTCGACGAGGCGGCTGGGCGGACGGCCCAGGACCGCGCGGACCACCTGGTCGAGCGGGACGTTCAGCGCGCCCAGTGCCACGGACAGCAGGGACAGGGCAATGAGGAGGGCGACGACGCATGTCACCAGCACCGCGGTGCGAAGCCTTCTGCCTGAAGCCACGTGCCGGTCTCCCTGTCGCGGTCCGGGGGTCCCGCCCGGGGCGCCGTCGGGCCATCGTCCCGCGCGCAGGCCCCTGTTGGCGGACACCGGACGATCCTGTCAGCAGGTTAGGTGAGCATAACCTCAGCCACGGCGGCGTGGACCCGTGGTTCCGGAAGGGGTCTATCAAGTAAGGCAATGCTTACCTTACTATTCGAGCGGTCGCGGCTCCGCTGAGCCGTTCCACACCGCACCTGGGAGGCACGGGCAGCTGTGTCGGGCAACACGCGTTCTTCTGCGCAGGCGACGGCGACGGACTACTGGCGGCGGCGGTTCGCCGCACCGGCACCGCAGCCCGCACTGCCGCTGGACTTTCCGCACCCGCCCCGCCAGGAGGGGACGGCGCCGCGCGCCCGGCGCGCCGCCGTGCTGGGCGCGACCGCCGACCGGGTGACCGGACTCGCCGCCCTCGTGGCCCTGCTGCACCGCTACGGCGGCGCCGCCGCGACCGGGACGGCGGTGGCGCACGAAGGGCTGCCGCTGCGCGTCGCGGTCGACGGCGACACCCCGTTCGCCGAACTGCGCGAACGGGTCGGGGCGGTGTGCGGCGAGGCCGCGCAGAACCGCCTGCCGACCGCCGAACTGCTGGACCTCCTCGCCCCCGAACCCTTCCGCGGCGGCGGGCTGTTGTGCGCCACGGGCTTCGGTGACGCGCCCTGGGACGAGGGCGGCCCGCTCGACCTGGCGCTGACCGTGGCCGACGGCGAGGTGTCGGCGGACTACCGGACCGACCTCTTCGAACCCGCCACCGTCGACCGGATCCTCGGCCACTACCGCACGCTCCTCGCCGACGCCCTCGCCCGCCCGGACACCCCGGTCGCCGGCCTGGAACTCCTCGACGACGGGGAACGCCGCCGGATCCTGCACGACTGGAACGACACCGCGCACGACGTACCCGCGCTCACCTGGCCGCGGATGTTCGCCGAACAGGTCGCCGCCCGCCCCGACGAGGTGGCCCTCGTCCACGAGGACGTCCGCCTCACCTACGCCGAACTCGACGCCCGCGCGGCCCGGCTGGCGCACGCCCTGGTGGCCCGGGGCGCCGGTCCGGAGACCGTGGTGGCCCTCGCCGTACCGCGCTCGGCCGACATGATCGTCGCGGAGGTCGCCGTCCTGAAGGCGGGCGCGGCCTATCTGCCGGTCGACACCGACTACCCGGCCGACCGCATCGCCTACATGCTCGCCGACGCCCGGCCGGTCTGCCTCGTCACCACCGCCGAGATCGTGCCCGACCTCCCCCCGGACATCGATCTGCTGGTGCTCGACGCCCTGGACACGATCGCCGAGCTGGCCGCCCGCCCCGCGCAAGGCCCCTCGGCCGCCGACGGGTTGACGGCCGCGCACGCGGCCTACGTGATCTACACCTCCGGCTCCACCGGCCGCCCCAAGGGCACGGTGCTCTCGCACGCCGGTGTGGCGGGGCTGGTCGCCACGCAGCGGGAGCGCTTCGGGATCGGCCCGCACAGCCGGGTCCTGCAGTTCGCCTCGCCCGGCTTCGACGTGGCGTTCTGGGACCTGTGCCTCGGACTGCTGTCCGGCGGCCGGCTGGTCGTCGTGCCCGCCGACCGCCGCCTTCCCGGCGCGCCGCTCGCCGACTACGCCGACGAGCACGGCATCACCTTCATGATCCTGCCGCCCGCCCTGCTCGCCGCGATGCCGGACGACGTGCGACTCCCGCCGCGGGCAACGCTGCTGGCCGGTACCGAGCGGGTGTCCCCCGAGCTGGTCGGCCGGTACGCGCGCGGCCGGATGATGTTCAACGCCTACGGTCCGACCGAGGCGACCACCAACTCCACGCTGGGCCTGTGCGATCCGGACACCCCGCCCGGCACCATCGTGCCGATCGGCGTGCCCGACCCCGGCACCCGCGCCTACGTCCTCGACGACCGGCTGCGGCCGGTCCCCGCCGGTGTGACGGGAGAGCTCTACCTCGGCGGCGCCGGCCTCGCCCGCGGCTACCTGGGCCGCCCCGGCCTGACCGCCGAACGCTTCGTCGCCGCCCCCGACGCCCTCGCCGCGGGCCCCGGCGACCGGCTCTACCGCACCGGCGACCTGGTGCGCTGGAAGGCCGACGGACGACTGGAGTTCCACGGCCGGGTGGACAGCCAGGTCAAGATCCGCGGCTTCCGCATCGAGCCCGGCGAGATCGAGTCCGTGCTGCGCTCCCACCCGGCCGTCGACCAGGCCGCCGTCGTCGTCCGCGAGGACCGCCCCGGCGAACGGCGCCTCGCCGCCTACGTCGTGCCCGCGCTGGACGCCGGCCCCCAGGCGGACGCGGAGGCCGGTGTCGCCGACTGGAAGGACCTGCACGAACTGCTGTACTCCGCGGCGGGTTCGGAGGGCTTCGAGGAGAACTTCGCCGGCTGGAACAGCATGTACGACGGGCTGCCCATCCCCCTCGCCGACCTGCGCGAGTGGCGGGAGGCGACCCTCGGCCGGATCCGCGCCCTGCGGCCCCGGCGCGTCCTGGAGATCGGCGTCGGCTCCGGCCTGCTGCTGTCCCGGCTCGCCCCGGACTGCGCGGCGTACTGGGGCACCGACCTGTCCGAGGAAGCCGTACGGGCCCTGGAAGCCCAGGTGTCCGCCGTCCCCGGCCTCGCGGGCCGGGTCACCCTGCTGGCCCGGCCCGCGCACGACCTCACCGGGCTGCCCGAGGGCCACTTCGACACGGTCGTCGTCAACTCCGTCGCCCAGTACTTCCCCGGCGGCGACTACCTCACCGGCGTGCTGCGCGCCGCCGCCGCGCTGCTCGCGCCCGGCGGCGCCCTCTTCGTCGGCGACGTACGCAACCTGCGGCTGCTGCGCACCCTGAGCGCGGCCGTCGAGGGCGGGCGGGCGCGGGAGCGGGGCGACGAGGCGGAGGCGGACAAGGAGGCCCTGCGCGCCGCCGTGGACCGGGCGCTCGCCTGGGAGGGCGAACTCCTCGTCGACCCGGACTACTTCACCACCCTCGACGGCCTCACCGCCGACATCCGGATCAAGCGCGGCACGCACCACAACGAACTCACCCGGTACCGCTACGACGTGGTCCTGCGGCCGCGCGCCGACGCGGGCGCGGACGCGGAGGCGCCCGGGTCGCCCTGGCCCGCGCTCGGTTCGGTCCACGCCCTCGACACCCTGCTCGCCGGGCGCCCGGACCGGCTGCGCGTCACCGGCATCCCCAACGCCCGCCTCGCCGAGGACCTCGCGGCGCTCGACGCCCTCCGGGACAGCAGCAGACCGGCCGGCGCGACGCACGGAGTGGACCCCGAGTCCCTCCACGAGAGCGCCGCCCGGCACGGCTACGAGGCGACGCTCACCTGGAACGGGGACGCCGAGGACGGCAGCCTGGACGCCGTGTTCGCGCCCGCCGGTGACGACCTCGCGGCCCCGTACCGCCCCGGCGGCGGCCGGCCCCTCACCAACCGTCCGGCACCCTTCCGCAACGTCACCGCGCTGATGACGGCCCTGCGCCGGCACGCCGCCGCGTACCTGCCCGACTACATGGTCCCGGCCGCCTTCGTCCCGCTGGACCGGCTGCCCGTCACCCCCAGCGGCAAGCTCGACGCCGCCGCCCTGCCCGTGCCGGACCCCACCCGGACCGGCGCCGGACGGGCCCCCGGCACGGACCGCGAGCGGCTGCTGTGCGAGCTGTACGCGCGGGCGCTGAGGGTGCCCTCGGTGGGCGTCGACGACGACTTCTTCGCGCTCGGCGGCGACAGCATCGTCGCCGTCCAGCTCCTCGTCCTGGCCCGCCGGGCCGGCCTGGAGCTGACCCCGCGCGACGTCTTCCGCCACCGCACGGTCGCGGAACTCGCCGGCGCCGCCCGCACCGCCGCGGCCGATCCCGTGGACGACCCCTCCTGGCAGCTGAGCGAGGACGAACTCGCTTCCCTGCGGGGCGAGTCCGCCGTCACCGTCGAGGAGACGCTGCCCCTCGGTCCGCTCCAGGAGGGCTTCTTCTTCCACGCCCTGATGGACGGCGCCGAACACGACGCCTATGTGGTGCAACAGGTCGTCGAGCTGTCCGGACCGGTCGACGGCGCCCTGCTGCGCCGGGCGGCGCAGCGGCTCCTCGACCGGCACGCCCCGCTGCGCGCCTGCTTCCGGCAGACGCCCGACGGCCGCCCCGTCCAGATCGTCGCCACCGGTCTCGAACTGCCCTGGCGCGAGGTCGACCTGGCCGCGCAGGACGACCTCGCGGTCCGCGGAGCCCTCGCCGAGGCCGTCGCCGCCGACGAACGGGCCCACCGCTTCGACCTCGCCCGGCCGCCGCTGGTCCGCTGTGCCCTGATCCGCTTCGGGGACGAGCGCAGCCGACTGGTCCTGACGTTCCACCACATCGTCGCGGACGGCTGGTCCCTGCCGATCCTGCACCGCGAACTGCTCGCCCTGTACGGCGACGACCCGGCGCCCCTGCCCGCGGTCGCCCCGTACCGCGGCTATCTGCGCCGGATCGCCGGTGCCGACCGCGAGGCCGCCCGGGCCGCCTGGCGCACCGCGCTCGCCGGCGTCGAGGAGCCCACCCGGCTGGTCGAGGTCCCGGCGCCCGCCGGACCCGTCGAGCCCGCGCAGATCCGCGTGGAGCTGTCCGAGCGGGTCACCGCCCGGCTCGCCGCCCGCGCCCGGGAACGCGGGGTGACCCTCGGTACGCTCGTGCAGGGCGCGTGGGGACTGCTCGTCGGCCGCATGACGGGCCGTCAGGACGTGCTGTTCGGCACCACCGTGGCCGGCCGCGACGCCGCCGTCGACGGCATCGAGTCGATGATCGGCCTGTTCATCAACACGCTGCCCACCCGGCTGCGCTGGACGCAGGGCGACACCCTCGGCGCTCTGCTGGAGCGGCTCCAGGAGGAGCAGAGCGCCCTGCTCGACCACCAGCACCTCGGCCTCGCGGACATCCAGCGGGCCGCCGGGCACACCGGGGGCGGCGAACTCTTCGACACGCTGGTGGTGTTCGAGAACTACCCCGGCGGCGACGGCGCCCCGGGCATCACCGACCCCACCGGCACGATCGCCGTCGCCGGGCACGCCTTCCACGACGCCGTGCACTACCCCCTGGCCCTCGTCGTCAAGCCCGGCCGCCGCCTCGACCTGCGGCTGAAGCACCACGCGCGGCGCCTGGACGCCGACGCCGCGCAGTCCCTCGCCGACCGGCTCACCCTCGTCCTGAACGCCCTGGCCGACGACCTCGACGCGCCGGTCGCCGCCCTCGAACTGCTCACGCCGCGCGAGCTGGCCGGCGCCCACCCGGCGGGGGAGTCCCGGCCGGTCCCGGCCACCACACTGGCCGCCGCGTTCGCCGCGCAGGCCGCGCGCACCCCGGACGCCACCGCCGTCGTCCCCGATGGCGCGGCCCCCCTCACCTACGCCGAACTGGATTCGCGAGCAGAGGAGTTGGCAGCCCGTCTGCGGGCCCGGGGCGCGGGCCGCGAGCGGTTCGTCGCGGTCGCCGTACCGCGCTCGGCCGAGCTGATGGTGGCGCTGCTGGCCGTCCTGAAGTCGGGGGCCGCCTATCTGCCCCTCGACCTGGACTACCCCGCCGAGCGGCTCGCCTACATGCTGACCGACTCGGGGACGACCACGGCTCTCACGACGGCACGGGACGCGGGACGGCTGCCGTCGGTCGAGGGCCTCGACGTGATCGAAATCGACGGTGTGACCGACGGGGCTGGTGTGACCGGTGTGACCGACGGGTCCGCGGCGGCGGGCGACCGCCCGGCCGCCGCGCCGGCCGCCCCCGTGGACCCGGCCCGCCCCGACGACCCCGCCTACCTCATCTACACCTCCGGCTCCACCGGCCGCCCCAAGGGCGTCGTCGTCACCCACCGCGCCATCGTCAACCGGCTGGCCTGGATGCAGGGCGAGTACGGCCTCGACCCCGGCGACCGGGTGCTCCAGAAGACGCCGTCGAGCTTCGACGTGAGCGTCTGGGAGTTCTTCTGGGCGCTGTGCGAGGGCGCCGCCGTCGTCCTCGCCGCGCCGGACGGACACCGCGACCCCGCCTATCTGGCCCGCCTGATCCGGGCCGAGGGCGTCACGACGATGCATTTCGTGCCGTCCATGCTGGAGGCGTTCCTCGCCTCCGGCGAGGTCACCGCCGACCCCATCTGGGCGGGCGGCCTGCGCCGGGTGTTCAGCAGCGGCGAGGCCCTGTCCGCAGCCGCGGCCCGCCGCTGGCACGACCTGACCGGGGTGCCGCTGCACAACCTGTACGGCCCCACCGAGGCCGCCGTCGACGTGACGTACCACGCCTACGACGGCGCCTGCGCCACCACCACCGTGCCCATCGGCCGGCCCGTGTGGAACACCGGCCTGCGCGTCCTCGATTCCTGCCTGCGCCCGGTCCCCGACGGGGTGCCAGGCGAGCTGTACCTGACCGGCGTCCAGCTGGCCCGCGGCTACCACCGGCGCCCCGCGCTCACCGCCGGCCGGTTCGTCGCCGACCCGTACGCCGCCGGACCGGGCGCCCGCATGTACCGCACCGGTGACCTGGTGCGCCGCCGGGCCGACGGCACCCTCGACTACCTCGGCCGCACCGACCGGCAGGTCAAGCTGCGCGGCAACCGGGTCGAACCCGGCGAGATCGAGGCCGCGCTGACCCGCCACCCGGCCGTCGCCCGGGGCGCGGTCGTCGTCCGCGACCAGCGCCTCGTCGCCTACGCGGTCCCCGCGGCCGGAACCGCCGTCGACCCCGCCGAACTGCGCGCAGCCCTCGCGGACGCGCTGCCCGCGCCCCTGGTCCCGGAGGCTTACGTCGTCCTCGCCGACCTCCCGCTCACCCCCAGCGGCAAGCTCGACCGGGCCGCGCTGCCCGCCCCCGAGGCCGAGCGCGCCGCCCGCCGGGAACCCGCAGGACCGCTGGAACGGCGGCTCACCGAGATCTTCGCGGCCGTCCTCGGCACCGCGGACGCCGGCCCCGACGACGACTTCTTCCGGCTCGGCGGCGACAGCATCAGCTCCATCGGCGTCGCCGGCCGGGCCCGCGCGGCCGGTCTGGACCTGAGCCCCCGCGACGTGTTCACCCACCGCACCCCCGCGGCCCTGGCGACGGCGGCCGGAAGCGCGAAGGCGGCCCCGGGCACGGGCCGGGCCCCCGCCACCCCCTTCACCCTCACCGCCGCCGAACACGCCCGCGTCCGCGCCCTCGCCGCCCCGGCCGCCGTCGCCGACGTATGGCCGCTGGCCCCCCTCCAGGAGGGCCTGTTCTTCCACTCGGCGTACGACGAGGGCGCCCTGGACGTCTACACCGTCCACGAGACGTTCGACTTCGCGACCCGGCTCGACACCGGACGGCTGCGCGCCGCCGTCCGCACCCTCCTCGCCCGCAACCCGGGCCTGCGCGCCGGCTTCACCAGCGAAGGCCTCGACCGGCCCGTGCAGTTCATCGCCCGGGACCCCGAGGTCCCGCTCGAGGAGGTCGACCTCTCCCACCTTCCCGCCGCCGAACAGGAGCTTCGTCTACGGGAGTTGACGGACGCGGAGCGCGGCCGGCGGTTCGACCTCTCGGCGCCCCCGCTGTTCCGGCTGCTCCTGCTGCGCCCGGGCGCGCGGCGCGGCGACCGGCTCGTCATCGGCCGTCATCTGATCCTCTGGGACGGCTGGTCGGCCTGGCTGTTCCTCGACGAGCTGTTCGCGCTCTACGAGACCGGCGGCGACGCGAACGCCCTTGCCGAGCGCGGAAGTTACCGGGACTACCTGACCTGGCTCGAGGAGCAGGACGACGCGGTCGCCACGGCCGCCTGGCGCGCCGCCCTGGCCGGTCTCGACGAGCCCACGCTGCTGGCCCCGGCCGCGGCCGACCGCCTCGAACCGGTCATCCCCGACCAGCTCGACCTCCGCCTGTCCGCCGAACTCGGCGACCGGCTGCGGGAGACGGGCCGCGCCCACGGTCTGACCCTGAACACGCTCCTCAACGCGGCCTGGGGGCTCACCCTCGCCTCCGCCACCGGACGCCCCGACGTGGTGTTCGGCACCACCGTGGCCGGCCGGCCCAGCGAGGTCGGTGACGTCGGCGACATCATCGGGCTCTTCCTCAACACGGTCCCCACCCGGATCGTCCTCGACCCCGCCGAGCCGGTCCTCGCACTGCTCCGCCGCATCCAGGGCGAACGCCTCGACCTCATGCCGTACGAGCACCTCAGCCTCGGCGTGCTCCAGGCCGGGACCGGACACCGCAGGCTCTTCGACACCCTGTTCGTGCTGCGCGACAACGACACCGAGGAACGGCTGGCGGACCTGCGCACCCGGCACGGCGCCACGGCCGTCGCCAACGTCGACGCCACCCACTACCCGGCCAACCTCGTCGTCACCCCGGGCCGCCGGATCGCCGTCACCCTCACCCACCGCCCCGACCTCGTGCCGGCCGACCGGGCCCGCGCTCTTCTCGACCGGTTCGCGCTGCTCGTCGACCGCCTGAGCGCCGACCTCACGGTGCCCGTCGGCTCCCTCGACCCGCTGCTGCCCGCCGAACACGAGGCGCTGCGCGCGGAGTCGGCGGCGAGCCGGGTGCCCGGCCCCGAGGACACCATCGCCGACCTGCTGGCCGCGCAGGCCGCACGCACCCCGCACGAGCGGGCCCTCGTCTTCGGCGAGCGCACCCTGACGTACGCCGAGCTCGACGCGGCCGTGAACCGCATGGCCCGGCTGCTGACCGACCGGGGCGCCGGCCCCGAGCGGGTCGTCGCGCTCGGCCTGCCGCGCTCCCTGGACATGGTGGTCGCGCTCTTCGCGGTCCTGCGCACCGGCGCCGCCTACCTGCCGCTGGAACTGGACCATCCGGCCGACCGGCTGTCCCTGATGCTGGCCGACGCCCGCCCGCTCCTGCTGCTCACCACCCGGGCCGTCTCCGCCACGCTGGACGGCGACATGGCCCGTGTCCTGCTCGACGACCCCGGCACCGGCAACGAGCTGGCCGGGCTGTCCGACACCCCGGTCCGGCTCCGCTTCAGCCTCGAACACCCCGCCTACGTCATCTACACCTCCGGCTCCACCGGCCGCCCCAAGGGCGTCGTCACCCCCTACCGGGGCCTGACGAACATGCAGCTCAACCACCAGAAGGAGATCTTCGCCCCGGCCATCGCCTCGGCCGGCGGGCGGCGGCTGCGCATCGCGCACACCGTGTCGTTCGCCTTCGACATGTCGTGGGAGGAACTGCTCTGGCTGGTCGAGGGCCACGAGGTGCACGTGTGCGACGAGGAGTTGCGCCGTGACGCCGAGGCGCTGGTCGCCTACTGCGAGCGGCATCGCGTGGACGTCGTCAACGTCACCCCGACCTACGCCCGGCTGCTGATCGAGCAGGGCCTGCTGACGGGCCATGTGCCGCCGCTGGTGCTGCTGGGCGGTGAGGCCGTCCCGGAGACGGTGTGGACGGCCCTGCGCGACACCGGGGGGACGTACGGCTACAACCTGTACGGGCCGACCGAGTACACCATCAACACCCTCGGCGGCGGCACCCTCGACAGCGAGACGCCCACCGTCGGCCGCCCCATCCGCGGCACCCGCGTCCACCTCCTCGACGCCTGGCTGCGCCCGGTGCCCGACGGCGTGCCCGGTGAGCTGTACATCGCCGGCATCGGCCTGGCCCGCGGCTACCTCGGCCGGCCCGCGCTGACCGCGGAACGCTTCGTCGCCGACCCGTTCGGGGAGCCCGGCGAGCGCATGTACCGCACCGGCGACCTGGTGCGCCGGAATTCCGACGGCAACCTCGACTTCCTCGGCCGCACCGACGACCAGGTCAAGATCCGCGGCTACCGCGTCGAACCCGGCGAGATCGAGACCGCCCTCAGCCGTCACCCGCTGGTCGCCCAGGCCGCCGTGGTGGTCCGCGACGAACGCCTCGTCGGCTATGTCGTGCCCTCCGGGGCCGACTCCGAGGAGCGCCGCGCGGCCGAGGCCGCGCAGGTCGGGGAGTGGCAGGAGATCTACTCCGACGAGTACGAGGAGATCGGCACCGCCGTCTTCACCGAGCGCTACGACGGCTGGGACAGCTCCTACGACGGGCGGCCCATCCCCTTCGAGGAGATGCACGAGTGGCGCGAGGCCACCCTCGCCCGCATCGGCGCGCTGCGCCCCCGCCGTGTCCTGGAGATCGGCGTGGGCTCGGGCCTGCTGCTGTCCCGGCTCGCCCCGGACGTGGAGGCCTACTGGGCGACCGACTTCGCCGCCCCCGTCATCCGCAAGATCGGTGAGGAGGTACGGCGGGACCCGGCCCTCGCCGCCAAGGTCGAACTGCGCTGCCGGCCGGCCGAGGACCTGAGCGGTCTGCCCACCGGCTACTTCGACACGATCGTCATCAACTCCGTCATCCAGTACTTCCCGAGCGTCGACCACCTCACCGCCGTACTGCGCGGCGCGATGGACCTGCTCGCGCCCGGCGGCGCCCTGTTCGTCGGAGACGTCCGCAACCTGCGGCTGGCCCGCACCTTCCACACCGAGGTCCAGCGCGCCCGCGGCACCGCCGAGGCCGACCTGGAGGCGGCGGTGGAGCGCGGCCTGCGGCTGGAGAAGGAACTCCTCGTCGACCCCGACTTCTTCACCACCCTCGGCTACGGGGCCGACCTGCGCACCAAGCGCGGGCACCACCACAACGAGCTGAGCCGGCACCGCTACGACGTCGTCCTGTACGCCGGCGAGCCGGACGTACGGCTCGACGACGTGCCGGTGGTCGACTGGGCCACGGCCGACACCGTCGGCGAACTCGTGCGCGGGGACTGGTCCGGCGCCGACAGCATCGGCGCACTGCTGGGCGGCAACTGGTCCGCGACCGGCGGCACCGGCCGGCACCCGCGCGGCGAACGGCCCGCGGGCCTGCGGCTGACCGGCGTGCCCGACGGCCGTACCTGCGCAGAGGGCGTCGACCCGGAGCACCTGTGCGAACTCGGCGCGGCCGCCGGATACCGGGTGCTGACCTCCTGGTCGGCGCGGACCGCAACGTTCGACGCGGTGTTCCTGGCGACCGCCACCGCCGAACCGCGCCTCACCGGCGGCCTGTTCCGCGCGGGTGGCGGCACCCACCCCTACGCCAACGACCCCACCGCCGCCCGCGGGGCGAGCGCCCTGGTGCGCCGGCTGCGCGAGGACCTGGGCCGCGAACTGCCCGACTACATGGTCCCGGCCGCCTTCGTCACCGTCGACGGCCTGCCCATGAACGCCAACGGCAAGCTCGACGTGCGCGCCCTGCCCGACGCCGAGCCCGCCGTCGCCCTCGGTGGCGGACGCGGCCCGCGCACCCCGCGGGAGGAGGTGCTGTGCCGGCTGTTCGCCGAGGTGCTGGGGCTGCCCGAGGCCGGCGCCGAGGACGACTTCTTCGACCTGGGCGGACACTCGCTGCTCGCCACCCGGCTGGTCAGCCGCGCCCGTACCGAACTGGGCGCCGAACTCGCCATCCGCGACCTCTTCGAGGCGCCCACCCCGGCGCTGCTCGCGGGCCGCGCCGACCAGGCGAGCCCGGCCCGGCCGGCCGTCGCCCCCGTCACGGACCGGCCGGCCCGCATTGCGCTGTCCGCCGCGCAGCGCCGCCTCCTGCTGGTCGAGCAGATCACCGGAAGCGGCGTCGCCTACCACTTCCCGCTGGTCTTCCGGCTGCGCGGCGCCCTCGACACCGAAGCCCTGCGCACCGCCCTGCGGGACGTCGCCGGGCGCCACGAGGCGCTGCGGACGGTGTTCCCCGTGCACGAGGGCGAGCCGTACCAGCGGATCCTCCCGGCCGCCGAGGCGTTCCCCGACTGCACGGTGACCGACTGCGCCGAGGACGCGCTGCCCGCGCTGATCGAGGCGGCCCAGCGCCGCCCCTTCGACCTGACGACCGAACTCCCGCTGCGCTGCGAGGTGTTCCGGCTGGGCCCGGACGACCACGTGGTGGCCGTCGTCCTGCACCACATCACCACCGACGAGTGGTCCGACCGCCCCTTCCTCGCCGACCTCGACGCCGCCTACGCGGCCCGCTGCGAGGGACGGCCGCCCGCCTGGGCGCCCCTGCCGGTGCAGTACGCCGACTACACCCTCTGGCAGGACGACCTGCTCGCCCGGACCGGCGAGAGCCGGCTCGCCCACTGGGCGGACGCCCTGCGCGGCCTGCCCGACGAGCTCGCCCTGCCCGCCGACCGGCCGCGTCCGGCCGAACCGACCGGGCGCGGCGGCAAGGTCCGCCTGGAGCTGCCCACCGCCACCGGCCACGCCCTGCGTGACCTCTCCGCGGCCACCGGGACCAGCATGTTCATGCTGTTCCAGGCCGCCACCGCGGCGCTGCTGCACCGGCTCGGCGCGGGGGACGACATCCCGCTCGGCGCGCCCATCGCGGGCCGCACCGACGAGGCGCTCGGCGAACTCGTCGGCTTCTTCGTCAACACCCTGGTCCTGCGCACCGACCTGTCCGGCGAGGACCTGACGTTCCGGCGGCTGCTGGGCCGGGTGCGGGAGTCGTCCCTGAAGGCCTTCGAGTACCAGGACCTGCCCTTCGACCGGGTCGTGGAGACCCTCAACCCGCCCCGGGTGGCCGGCCGCAACCCCCTCTTCCAGGTCATGCTGGGCTACCACCACCGGCCCGACGGCGACCCGGACGTGCTCGGCCTGCGGACCGAATGGTTCGACATGGACACCGGCATGGCCAAGTTCGACCTCCACTTCACCTTCGTCGACGAGACCGGCCGCGACCGTGTCGTGCTGCTCCTGGAGTACGCGAGCGACCTCTTCGACCACGGGACGGCCGAGCGGCTCGCCGCCCGTACGGCCCGGCTGCTGGAACACGCCGCGGCCGAACCTGACCGCCCGGTGCGCGACCTGCGGATCCTGGCGGAGGCCGAACGGGCGCAGGTGCTTCAGGAGTGGAACGCCACCGCACACCCCGTCCCCTGCGCCACCCTGCCCGGCCTCTTCTCCGCCCAGGCGGCGCGCACCCCGCGGGCCACGGCGCTCGTCTTCGAGGGCGAGCGGCTGACGTACGCGGAGCTGGACGCCCGGGTGGAGCGGACCGCACGGGTGCTGGCCGGGCTGGGCGCGGGCCCCGAGCGGACGGTGGCCGTCGCGCTCCCGCGCTCGCCCGAACTGGTCGTCGCCCTGCTCGCCGTCCACCGCGCCGGAGCCGCCTATCTCCCCCTCGACCCGGACCACCCGCAGGAACGCCTCGCGCTGATGGTCGAGGACGTCCGTCCGGTGTGCGTGATCCGCGACGGCCTGCCGACCGGCCCCGAGGCGGACCTGCCCGCGGCCCTCGATCCGGCGCACCCCGCTTACGTGATCTACACCTCCGGCTCCACCGGCCGCCCCAAGGGTGTCGTCGTCCCGCACGAGGGCATCGTCAACCGGCTGCTGTGGATGCAGCACACCTACGGTCTGACCGCCGCCGACCGGATCCTGCAGAAGACGCCGTCCAGCTTCGACGTGTCGGTGTGGGAGTTCTTCTGGCCGCTGATCACCGGCGCCGCCCTGGTGCTCGCCCGGCCCGAGGGCCATCGCGACCCGGCCTACCTGGCCCGGCTGATCCGTGAACAGGACGTCACCACCGTCCACTTCGTGCCCTCCATGCTCCAGCTGTTCCTGGAGGAGCCCACCGCCGCGCACTGCGTCGGCCTGCGCCGGGTGTTGTGCAGCGGCGAGGCCCTGCCCGTCGGCCTGGCCCACCGCTTCCACGAGGTCCTGACCGCCGGGCTGCACAACCTCTACGGGCCGACCGAGGCGTCGGTCGACGTGACGGCCGTCGAGATCGGGCCGGACGCGCCGAGCGTGCCGATCGGCCGCCCGGTGTGGAACACCCGGGTGTACGTCCTCGACGCCGGGCTGCGCCCGGTGCCCCCCGGCGTCCCCGGCGAGCTGTACCTCGCGGGCGTCCAGCTGGCCCGCGGCTACCTCGGCCGGGCCGCGCTGACCGCCGAGCGGTTCGTCGCCGACCCGTACGGGGCGCCGGGAAGGCGCATGTACCGCACGGGCGACCTGGCCCGGTGGACGGCCGACGGGACGGTCGAGTACCTGGGCCGCACCGACGACCAGGTGAAGGTGCGCGGCTTCCGCGTCGAACCCGGCGAGATCGAGGCAGCCCTGACCCGGCACCCGGCCGTCGCCCACGCCGTCGTCGTGGTCCGTGACCAGCGGCTGGTGGCCTATGTGGTGCCGGACCCGGACGCCGCACCGGTGGACGCGACGGCGCTGCGCGCCCACACGGCCGCCGCGCTCCCCGCGCACCTGGTGCCCGCGGCCTTCGTCCCGCTCCCCGCGCTGCCCCTCACCCCCAACGGCAAGCTCGACCGACGGGCCCTGCCCGCACCCGACTTCACGTCCGCGGGCACGCGGGGCGCCCCGCCGCGCGGCCCGCGCGAGGAGATCCTCGGCGCACTCTTCGCCGACGTCCTCGGCCTCGACCGGGTCGGCGCCGACGACGACTTCTTCACCCTCGGCGGACACTCCCTGCTCGCCATGCGACTGGTCAGCCGCGCCCGCACGGTCCTCGGAGCGGACCTCACCGTCCGTACCGTCTTCGAGGCGCCCACCCCCGCGCTGCTCGCCGCGCGGCTCGACGACCGGGCCGGCGGCCTGCCCGCCCTCGTCCCCGCGGACCGGCCCGAGGAACTCCCGCTGTCCTTCGCCCAGCAGCGGCTCTGGCTGCTGCACCGCATCGAGGGGCCGGGCGCCACCTACCACATCCCGGCGGCCTGGCGGCTGACCGGTCACCTCGACCCGGACGCGCTGGCCGCCGCGCTGAACGACGTCGCGGTACGCCACGAGAGCCTGCGCACCGTCTTCCCCGAGAGCGACGGCCGGGCCCGCCAGGTCGTGCTCGACCCGTCCCGCGTCACGGTCCCCGTCGAGCACGGCCGGGTCACGGAGGGCGAACTGCCCGGCCGGCTCGCCGAGGCCGCCGCGCGGGGCTTCGAGCTCGACCGCGACCTTCCGCTGCGCGCCCACGTGTTCGCCCTGAACCCGGACGAACACGTCCTGCTGCTGGTGCTGCACCACATCGCCGGCGACCAGTGGTCCGACGGCCCCCTCTGGCGCGACCTGGCCCTCGCCTACGAGGCCCGCCGTGCGGGACACCGGCCCGGGTGGGCGCCGCTGCCCGTGCAGTACGCCGACTACGCCCTCTGGCACCGCGAGGCACTCGGCGACGCCGACGCGCCGGACAGCCGCCAGTCCCGCCAGCTCACCTACTGGCAGGGCGCGCTCGCGGGCCTGCCGGAGGAACTCGCACTGCCCGCCGACCGGCCCCGGCCGCCGGAGAGCAGCCACCGCGGTGGCGCCGTCGGACTGACCGTCGACGCTCGACGGACCCGGGACCTGCGCACGCTGGCCCGCCGTCATGGCGTCAGCATGTTCATGGTCGCCCAGGCGGCCGTCGCCGCGCTGCTGCACCGGCTCGGCGCCGGAACGGACATCCCGCTGGGCGCACCGGTCTCGGGGCGCTCCGACGAACATCTCGAAGACCTGGTCGGCTTCTTCGTCAACACGCTCGTCCTGCGCACCGACCTGTCCGGCGACCCCACCTTCGCCGAGTTGCTCGCCCGCGTCCGGGAGACCGACCTCGCCGCCTACGAGCACCAGGACCTGCCCTTCGAACGCCTGGTGGAGGCAGTCAACCCGGCCCGCTCACTGGCCCGGCACCCGCTGTTCCAGGTGATGGTCGTGCACCTGGAGAACGCCGGCGCCACCCCCGCCCTGTCCGGTCTGAGCGCGCACCGCGAACCGCTCGGCCAGCAGGGCGCCAAGTTCGACCTCAGCTTCGACTTCGTCGAGCAGGGCGAGGAAGGGCTGCGGTGCTGGATCGAGTACAGCGCCGACTTCTTCGACGAGTCGACCGCCGAACTCCTCGCCGAGCGGCTGGACGCGCTGCTGGAGCAGGTCGCCGCCGACCCCGGCCGCCGTGTCGGCAGCCTCGACGTGCTGCGCGACGACGAACGCGCCCTCGTCCTCACCGAGTGGAACGACACCGCGCGGCCCGTCCCCGCCCTCACCCTGCCCGAGCTGTTCCGCGCGCAGGCCGCCCGCACCCCCGGGGCCACCGCGGTCGTCTTCGAGGACGGCGCTCTCACCTACGCCGAACTCGACCTGCGGGTGGAGTCCCTCGCCCGCACCCTCGCCGCGCACGGGGCGCGGGCCGAGGCCATCGTGGCCGTCGCCCTGCCGCGTTCCCTCGCCCTGGTGGTGGCGCTGCTCGCGGTCCACCGCGCGGGCGCCGCCCACCTGCCCCTCGACACCGGTTACCCGGCCGAGCGGCTCGCGTACACGCTCACCGACGCCCGCCCGGTCTGCCTGGTCACCACCGAAGGGGTCACCCTCCCGGACACCGGCGTGCCCACCCTCACGGTGGACGCCGGCGGCGCCCCCGACCGCCCGGCGCACGCCCCGCTGCCCACCGCCCACGACCCCCGCCACCCCGCCTACGTCATCTACACCTCCGGCTCCACCGGCCGCCCCAAGGGCGTCACGGTGCCTCACGAGGGCATCGCCAACCGGCTCCTGTGGATGCAGCACACCTACCGTCTCGACTCAGGTGACCGGGTCCTGCAGAAGACCCCGGCCGGGTTCGACGTGTCGGTGTGGGAGTTCTTCTGGCCGCTCGTCACCGGCGCCACCCTGGTCGTGGCCCGCCCCGAGGGCCACCAGGACCCGGCCTACCTCGCCGACCTGATACGGCGACAGCACATCACCACGGCCCACTTCGTGCCGTCGATGCTGCGTGCCTTCCTCGACGAACAGGCCGCGGCCGGGTGCACCGGACTGCGCCAGGTGATGTGCAGCGGTGAGGCGCTGCCCGCCGCGCTGGCCGCCCGCTTCCACCGGACCCTGCCGGGCAGCCGCCTGCACAACCTGTACGGCCCGACGGAGGCGTCCGTCGACGTCACCGCCCACGAGGTGCCCGCCGACCCGGCCGCCGTGCCGATCGGCCGCCCGGTGTGGAACACCCGCACCTACGTCCTGGACGCCGCGCTGCGCCCGGTCCCGCCCGGCGTGGCCGGCGAACTGTACCTGGCGGGCGTCCAGTTGGCCCGCGGCTACCTGGGCCGCGCCGGCCTGACCGCCGAGCGGTTCGTCGCCGACCCCCACGCCGACGGGCCCGGCGCCCGGATGTACCGCACCGGGGACCTGGCCCGCTGGACCCGGGACGGCACGCTGGAGTACCTCGGCCGCTCCGACGACCAGATCAAGCTGCGCGGCCTGCGGATCGAGCTCGGCGAGATCGAGACCGTCCTCGCCGCGCACCCGTCCGTCGACCACGCCACCGTCGTCCTGCGCGACGCGCACCTGATCGCGTACGTCGTCCCGGCCGGGGACGGCACGCCGGTGCACGCGACCGCGCTGCGCGCCCACGCCGCCGCCGTGCTGCCCGGCCACATGGTCCCGGCCGCCGTCGTCACCCTCGACGCCCTCCCGCTCACCCCCAACGGCAAGCTGGACCGCCGGGCGCTGCCCGCCCCCGACTTCGCCGCCGAGGTGACCGGCACCCGGCCGCGCACGGCGCTGGAGGAGACCCTCGGCGCGCTCGTCGCGGACGTCCTCGGCCTCGAACGGGTCGGTGTCGAGGACGACTTCTTCTCCCTGGGCGGCGACAGCATCGTCGCCATGCAGCTGGTCGCCCGCGCCCGCGCCGCCGGGCTCGCGTTCAGCCCGCGTGACGTGTTCCGGCACAAGTCCGTCGCGGGCCTGGCCACCGTGGCCGCCGGCACCGGCCCCGCCCCCGCCGGCGGGGACCACGACACCGCCCCCCTGCTCGACCTCACCGACGACGAGCGCGCCGAACTCGCCGCCCTGCCCGCCGGAACCGAGGTCCTGCCCGTCTCCCCGCTCCAGGCCGGTCTGCTCTTCCACGCCGCCCTCGACTCCGGCGAGGAGGGCCCCGACGTCTACACCGTCCAGGTCTCCTACGACCTGGAGGGACCACTGGACGCCGACCGGCTGCGCGCCGCCGGGCAGGCGGTGCTCGACGCGCACGAGAACCTGCGCAGCGGCTTCCGGCACCTGAGCTCCGGGCGGCCCGTCGCCGTCGTACCGCGCACCGCCGTACTGCCCTGGCGCCGGCTCGACCTCACCGGCCCGGACAGCGGCACGGACACCGACCGGACCGACGACCCGCACGCGTGGACCCGGCTGCTCGGTCAGGAGCGGCGCCGCTTCGATCCCGAACGCCCGCCGTTGCTCAGGCTGCTGCTGGCCCGGCTCGGCCCGGACCGGCACCGGCTCGTGCTCTCGCACCAGCACCTCCTGCTGGACGGCTGGTCACTGCCGCTGCTCACCGCCGAGCTGTGGGCGCGCTACGAGGGCCGCACCCCCGTCGCGCCGGCCCCGTACCGCGAGCATCTGCGGCTGCTGGCCGCCCAGGACCCGGCCGCCTCGGCCGCCGCGTGGGCCGAGGCCCTCGGCTCTCTCGCCGAACCCACCCGGCTCGCGCCCGTCGACGCCGACCGCGGCGCCGCGGTGCCGCACACCCACACCGTCGCCCTGGACGCCGTCCGCACGGCGGAGCTGGAGGCGTTCGCCCGGCGCCGGGGCGTCACCCTCAACACCCTCGTCCAGGCCGCCTGGGGTGTCCTCCTCGGCCGGCTCACCGGACGGGAGGACGTGGTGTTCGGCGCGACCGTCGCCGGCCGCTCGCCCGAGCTGGCCGGGTCCGAGTCGATGATCGGCCTGTTCATCAACACCGTGCCCGTGCGGGTGCGGATCCGTCCGGGGGAGAGCACGGCCGGCCTGCTGGCCCGGCTCCA
This sequence comes from Streptomyces zaehneri, assembly GCF_032248645.1. NCBI lineage: Bacteria > Bacillati > Actinomycetota > Actinomycetes > Kitasatosporales > Streptomycetaceae > Streptomyces > Streptomyces zaehneri. The sequence continues at coordinate 318,059 of NZ_JASTTJ010000004.1, read as the reverse complement.
GGACGAGCAGTCCCGGCTCATCGCCCATCAGCACCTCGGCCTCGCCGACATCCAGCGGGCCGCCGGACTCGGCGAACTCTTCGACACCCTCGTGGTGTTCGAGTCGTACCCGGTGACCGAGGCGGACGGGGAAGGCACCGGAGCGCGCGTCACGGTCCGCGACCACGAGGACTCCACCCACTATCCGTTCGCCTGGGCCGTCGAGCCCGCGGAGCGGCTCCGGCTGACCGCCGAGTTCCGCCCCGAGCTGTTCACGCCCGCCACCGTGCGGCGGATCACCTCCGCCCTGACCGTCCTGCTCACCGGCATGGCGGCCGACCCCGACCGCCCGGTCGGACGACTCGACCTGCTGGGCCCCGACGACCGGCACACCGTCCTTCGGACCTGGAACGACACCGCGCTGCCCGAACCGGCCGACGAGCGGCCGGGCACCGTGCCCGCGCTGTTCGCCGCCCGGGCGGCCGCCGCACCGGACGAGGTCGCCGTCACCGATGGCTCGGTGACCTGGACGTTCGCCGAACTCGACGCCCGCACCGACCGGTTGGCGCGCACCCTCGCCGGACACGGCGCAGGCCCCGAGCGGATCGTGGCCCTCGCCCTGCCCCGCACCGCCGACCACATCGCCGCGATCCTCGCCGTGATGAAGTCGGGCGCCGCCTATCTGCCCCTCGACCCCGACCTGCCCGGGTCGCGGCTCACCGGCATGCTCGACGACGCCCGCCCGGTCCTGGTCCTGGCCACCGAGGAGAGCGCCCGCGCGCTGCCCGCCACCGGGATCCCGGTACTGCTCCTCGACGCCCCGGCCGACGCCCTGCCGGAGGCGGATCCCACCCCTCCCGCTCCCGACCACCCCGCCTACGTCATCTACACCTCCGGCTCGACGGGCCGCCCCAAGGGTGTCGTCGTCACCCAGCGCGGTATCGCCAACCTCTTCCACAGCCACCGCCACGACCTGCACGAAGTGGCCCGGCGCCGCACCGGACGCCGGCACCTGCGCGTCGGGCACGCCTGGTCCTTCTCCTTCGACGCCTCCTGGCAGCCGCAGCTGTGGCTGCTGGACGGGCACGCCCTGCACATCGCGGACGACGAGACCCGCCGCGACCCCGAGCTCCTCACCGCCTTCGTCCGCGACCGGGGCATCGACTTCATCGAGGTCACCCCGTCGCTGCTGGCCCAGATGGCGGACAGCGGGCTGATCGGCCCCGAGGGCGACTGCCCGCTCTCCGTGGTCGGCTTCGGCGGCGAGGCCGTACCCCCGTTGCTGTGGGCCCGGCTGGCCGCGCTGCCGGACACCGAGGCGGTCAACCTGTACGGCCCCACCGAGGCCACCGTGGACGCCCTCGTCGGCCGGGTCCGCGACAGCGCGAGCCCGGTCGTCGGACGCCCCGTCCACGGCTCGCGCGCCTATGTGCTGGACACCGCGCTGCGCCCGGTCCCGCCCGGCGTCACCGGCGAGCTGTACCTCTCGGGGCCGGGCCTGGCCCGCGGCTACCTCGGCCGGCCGGACCTGACCGCCGAGCGCTTCGTGGCCGACCCGTTCGGTCCACCCGGGGAGCGCATGTACCGCACCGGTGACCTGGCCCGCTGGACCGAGGACGGCCTGCTGGAGTTCGCCGGCCGCACCGACGACCAGGTCAAGATCCGCGGCTTCCGGGTCGAACTCGCCGAGATCGAGGCCGCGTTGGACACCCACCCGGCCGTCGCGCAGACGGTCGTCGTGGCCCGCGAACACCGGCCGGGCGTACGGCAGCTCATCGCGTACGCCGTCGTCCCGGACGGCGACGGAACGCCGGTGAACGCGGCCGCCCTGCGTGCCCACGCCGCCGCCGCGCTGCCCGACTACATGGTCCCGGCCGCCGTGGTCGCCCTGGACCGGCTGCCGCTGCTCTCCAACGGCAAGCTCGACCGGGCCGCCCTGCCCGCACCGGACTTCACCGCCGGGGGCGGCGGCCGGGCCCCCGCGAGCGACGCCGAGCGCACCCTGCGCGACCTGTTCGCGGACGCCCTCGGGCTGCCCGCCGAGGCGGTCGGCACGGACGACGACTTCTTCACCTTCGGCGGCGACAGCATCGTCGCCATGCAGCTCGTCGCCCGGGCCAGGGCCGGCGGCCTGCGGATCACCCCCCGTCAGGTCTTCCGGCACCGCACCGTCGCCGCGCTCACCGCCGTCGCCGTCCCGCTCGGCGCCGACGAACGGCACGCCGCCCACGACGACGGCACCGGCACCGTCGTGCTCACCCCGGTCATGCGCGCCCTGCTCGAACGCGGCGGCCCCATCGCGGCCTATCACCAGGCGGCCCTGGTCCGCACCCCGGCCGACCTGACCGGGCCCGGACTGCTGGCCGTGCTCACGGCGCTCGCCGCCCGGCACGACATGCTCCGCGCCCGGCTCGTCCGCGAACCGGAGCGGACCCTGCGGGTCCCCCCGGCGCGGGAGACCGACGTCAGCACCTGGCTCACCCGGGCCGACGTGCGCGGCGCGGACGAGGCCGCACTGCGCGCCGCCATCTCCGCCCACGCCGCGACGGCACGGGCCGGGCTGGACCCGGAGGGCGGGGCGATGGTGCGGGCGGTCTGGTTCGACGCCGGGCCAGGGCACCCCGGCCGGCTGCTGATCCTCGTCCACCACCTGGTGATCGACGGCGTCTCCTGGCGTGTCCTGCTGCCCGACCTCGCCACCGCCTGGGCCGCCGTGCGCACCGGCCGCCCGGCCGAACTGGCCCCCGTGGAGCTGTCGTTCGCCCGCTGGTCACGGCTGCTCGGGACCCGCGCCGGCGATCCGGCGGCCGAGGACGAGCTGCCCTGGTGGACCTCCGCCCTCGCCGACGGCGCCGGCCTCCCCCTGGCCCGCCCGCTGGACCCGGCCCGGGACACGGTCGCCACCACCCGCCACCTCTCGCTGACCCTGCCCGCCGACCTGACCGGCCCCCTGCTGAGCCGGGTCCCGGCCGCCTTCGGCGCCACCGTCAACGACGTCCTGCTCACCGCGTTCGCCCTCGCGGTCGCCGACTGGCGGGCCCGGACCCCCGGCGCGCGGGGACCGGGCGGACCCGTCCTGGTCGACCTGGAGGGCCACGGCCGCGAGGAGGAACTCGCGGGCGGCGCCGACCTGTCCCGTACGGTCGGCTGGTTCACCAGCGTCGTGCCCGTCCGGCTCGACCCGGGCGAGGCCGACCTGACGGACGCCTTCACGGGCGGCCCCGCGCTGGACGAGGCGCTGGCCCGGATCCGCGCCCACCTCGCGGCGCTGCCCGCCTCCGGGATCGGACACGGCCTGCTGCGCCGGCTCAACCCCCGGACCGGCCCCGGACTGGCCCGACTCGGCGAGCCGCAGATCGAGTTCAACTACATGGGCCGCTTCGAGTACCCGGAGGCCGCCGACTGGTCCTACGCCCCCGAGGACGACGCCGCCGACCTCGACGCGGACCCCGGCATGCCGATGTCCCACGCCCTCACCCTCGACGCCCTCACCGAGGACCGTCCCGAGGGGCCGGAGCTGAGCGCCCACTGGGCGTACGCGGCCGGACTCCTCACCGAGGACGCCGTACGGGACCTGGCGCGGACCTGGTTCCGGGCGCTGGAGGCGCTGGTACGGCGGGCGTCCACCCTGAACAAGCCCTGACCGAAGGGCACTTGCCCACGAGTACCGACCAGATCAGACAGACCCCCAGAGAGACAGGGACCCCGGCATGAGCAACCCGTTCGAGAACCCCGACGGCGTCTACCGCGTCCTCGTCAACGACGAGGGCCAGTACAGCCTGTGGCCCGACTTCGTGGACGTCCCGGCCGGCTGGACCGTCGCGCACGGCCCGGCCGCCCGCCAGGAGTGCCTGGACCACATCGAGACCCACTGGACCGACCTGCGGCCCAAGAGCCTCGTCGACGGCGCCTGAGCCCGGCGGGACATGACGAAGGGGGCGGCCCGCACGGGCCGCCCCCTTCGTCACGCGTTGCGTCCTGCCGCTTCGTCCTGCCGTGGAACCGGTCAGGACGCCGGCTGCGCCACCTTGGTGCCGGTCCTGCCGTCCACCGCCGCGGCGAGCTGCGGCACCAGGCGGTCGATGACGTAGGGGAGGCTCAGCACGGTCGACAGCGACACCGCGTTGCCGTAGTCGCCGGTCTCCTGGACGAAGACCTCACGGCCCTGCTTCACCACGTCCAGGTCGGAGTAGATCCTGTCGCCGTGCAGCTTGGTGACCGCCGTGGTGAGGTCCGGCACGATCCACACGGCGACGTCCTGGTCGAGCAGGTCGAAGCGCTCCTTGCTGATGTTGGCGCCGAAGGCGTCCCCGATCACCTTGTCGAGGTCCTTCGGCAGCGAGAAGCCGAGGCCGGACAGGATCCGCGAGCGGGTGTCCTGGCTGCCGTAGACGAACGTGCCCTCGTACGGGGTCGCCATGACGGCCGTCGCCCCGGCGAAGGCGGGGTTGGCCTTCCTGGCCGCCGCGAACTTCTCCTCGACGCCCGACACGAGCGCCTTGGCCTCGCTCTCCTTGCCGAGCGCCTTGCCGATCTCCTCGGTCTGCTGCTGCCACGGCACGCCGTAGTCGTTGTACGCCTTCGGCTGGGCCACGACCGGCGCGAACTTCGACAGGCTCTCGTACTGGGCCTTGGTCAGGCCCGAGTACACGGCGAGGATGAGATCGGGCTTGAGCGCGGCGATCCTCTCCACCTGGGGGCCGGTGCCGGTGTCGGTGAGGACGGTCGGCGCCGCCGCGCCGCCCAGCCTGTCCTTCGCCCACGGGCCGACGGCGCCCTTGTAGCCGCCGAGCCACTCGGTCGTGCCGACCGGCACCTTGCCCAGCGCGAGGACGGCGTCCTGGTCGGTGAGACCGACGGTGACGATCCGCTTCGGCTCGGACTCGATCGTGGTGCTGCCGTACTTGTGGTCGAGGGTCACGGGGAAGGCGCCGGCGGCGGACGAGGAGTCCGGCCCCTTGGCGCCGGAGGACGAGGAACCGGAGTCGGAGTCGCCGCAGCCGACCGCCGCGACGGCGAGCAGGACTACGGAGGCGAGCAGGCCGGACAGCCGTGAGGCTCTGAGGGCGCGGGGCATCGGATGATCCTTCTGTTCGTCGCGGTGCGTTCGGCGGGGGGTGGCCGGTTCCGGGGCGGGGCGATGGCGGACAGGGGGCGCGTCAGGGGCCTTCCGGGGCGGGGGAGCGGCTGCCGGACCAGGCGTGCCACAGGGCGGCGTACGCGCCGTCGGCGGTGAGTAGTTCGTCGTGCGTGCCGCTCTCCACGACCCGGCCGTCACCGAGGACGACCACCCGGTCGGCGGTGGCGGCCTGGCTGAGCCGGTGCGCCACGACCAGCGCCGTACGGCCCCGCAGGGCCTGCTCGGCGGCCTCGTCGAGCAGGCGGGCGCCCGAGCTGCCCGCCTCGGCGGTCGCCTCGTCGAGGACCACGACCGGCGGGTCGGCCAACAGAAGCCGGGCCAGAGCGAGTTGCTGGGCCCGGTCGGCGGTGAGCCGGTGTCCGCCGTCGCCGACGACGGTCTCCAGGCCTTCGGGCAGCGCCTCGGCCCAGCCGAGCGCGCCCACCGTGGCCAGCGCCTCCCGCAGCTCCTCGTCGTCCGCCCGGGGGCGGGCCAGCCGCAGGTCGTCGGCGAGGGGTCCGGCGAAGACGTGCACCTCCTGCGTGACGAGCCCCACCAGGCGGCCGGACTCGTCCGGTTCGGCGCCGCCGACGTCGATCCGCCCGCTCTCCGGCCGGTGCAGCCCCGCCACCAGCTTCGCGAGCGTCGTCTTGCCCGCCCCGGTCGTCCCGACCAGCGCGACGCGTTCCTCGGGCCGGATCTCCAGATCGACGCCGTGCAGCACCGGGCGTCCGGGCACATACGCGTGGGAGACGGCGGTCAGTGTCACGGACGGGGCGCCGGCGGCGTTCGAACGCTCCTGCGCGTGCTGGGCGAACACGGGCGCCGGCTCGTCCACCACCCCGACCAGCCGGGCCAGTCCCGCCGTCGCCGACTGGGCGTCGTCGAGCAGCACGAGCGCGGTGTTCACCGGTCCGAAGAGGCTGTGGAAGTACAGCGCGGCGGCCGTGGCGGTGCCGACCGAGGCGGAGCCGGAGCGCACCAGCAGGAACCCGGTGACCAGGACGGCGCTGAGGCCCGCGTACTCGGCGATGTGCAGACGGCTGTAGAAGCGCAGCACCAGCCGCACCCCGCGCATCGTCAGTTCCACCGACGCCCGCGAGCGGTCGGTGACCCGCCGGGTGTGGCCGGCCTGGAGCCGGTACGCCCGTACGGTCCGCGCCCCGCCGATGGTGTCCAGCAGCTGCTGCTGCTGGGCCCCGGTGGCGATGCGCTCCCTGGCGTACAGGGGCACGGCGTTGCGCACGTACCACCGCGCGGTGTGCGCCTGTACGGGCAGGGCGACGAGCGCGGCCAGCAGGAACCGCCAGTCCAGCAGGGCGAGGGCGCCCAGGGTCAGCACGATCGACAGCGCGGAGCGCGCCAGCTCCGGCAGGGCGCCGCGAACCGCGTCGGCGACCCGGGACACGTCCCGGGTGACCCGGGCGTTGAGGTCGCCGGAGCCCGCCTTCTCCAGCCGCCCCAGCGGCAGGGAGAGCGCACGCTCCACGAACAGCTCGCGCAGCCGGGCGAGCACGGTCTCGCCGAGCCGGGACACCAGTGACATGCCCAGCGCGGTCGTGACGCCCTGCACCACGGCGACCCCGGCCAGCGCGAGGACGGGCACGGTGAGCGCGTCGGGGGAGCGCCGCTCGGTGACCACGTCGACGATGTGACCGAGCAGGGGCTGGGTGAGCAGCCCGACGGAGGTGGCGAGCACCATCAGCCCGAATCCGGCCCAGGCCAGCCCCCGATGCGGCCGCAACAACTCGCGCACCGCGGCCCGGGTGCGGGCGGGACTCGCCGTCGGCAGCAGGGTCCGGTCGGCTTCCGCCGGCCCGGCCGCTGTCCGCTCTGCCGCTGTCCGCTCTGCCGCCGTCTGTCCTGCCTCCGTCTGCTCTGCCGCTGTCCGCGCGGCTTCCGTCTGCGCGGCTCTCGTCTGTTCCGTCGTCACGCCAGCACCGCCGTCCGGTAGGTCGCGTCGGCCTGTACGAGTTCGGCGTGGGTGCCCTCGGCGCCGACCCGGCCGCCGTCGAGGAGGACCACCCGGTCGGCGACGGCGAGCAGCGCCGGGCTGTTGGTCACCACGACCGTGGTGCGGCCGCGCCGGATCTCGCGCAGCCCCTCGGCGATGCGTGCCTCGGTGACCGCGTCCACGGCCGTCGTCGGATCGTGCACGACCAGGACGGGCGGCCCGGCGCGCAGGGCACGCGCCAGCAGGACGCGCTGGCGCTGCCCGCCCGACAGGGACCGGCCGCCCTCGCCGACGCCGGTCGCGGCGCCGTGCGGCAGGGAACGGGCCACCTCGTCGGCGTGGGCGGCGGCCATGGCGCGCTCCGTCCGGAGATCCGCCGCGCCCTCCGCCGTTCCGTCCGCCGCCCCGTCCGCCTCACCGTTGTGCGCCGGGCCGCTCCGCGCCTCGGCTTCCGCTTGCGGAGTCACGTTCGCGGCCAGCGAGCCGTCGAACAGCACGGCGTCATGGGCGGCCACCAGCACCGCCGCCCGCAGCCCCGCCGGATCGAGTCGGGTCAACGGCACACCGTCCAGTTCGACCGAACCCGACTCCGGGTCGGTCTCCCGGCCCAGGCAGCGCAACAGGGCCTCGGCGCACGCCGGATCCGTCACGGCGATCCCGGTCAGCCGCCCGGCCGTCAGATCGAGGTCGACGCCGTCCGGACCGCCGAGCCGCACCCCGCGCAGCCGCAGCTCCCCGCGCACCGGGTCCGCCACCGGGTCCTGGCCGCCCACCACGGCGGGCTGCGCGGCGAGGACCTCCGCGACCCGGGCGGCCGAGGCCCGGCCCTGCGCCAGTTCGGCGTTGACCCAGGCGAACGTCTCCAACGGCCCCAGCAGGAACAGCGCGAGACCCACCGCCGACACCAACTGCCCCAGCGTGAGCGAGCCGTCGAGCGCCAGCCGCCCGCCGACCAGCGCTATCAGCGCGATGAACCCACCGGTCAGGGCGAGGACGAGCCCGGTCTGCCAGGACTCGGCCCGTGCCGCGCGCAGGGTTGCCGCGAGCGAGGCACGGCTGGTGCGGCGGTACCGCTCGACGGCCGCCTGCTGGGCGCCCAGCCCCTTCAGCACCCGAAGCCCGGCCACCAGGTCCGCGGCCACTCCCGAGGCGTGGGCGGCCCGGTCCTGCTCGGCCTCGCTGCGGCGCTCCAGCGGCTTGCTCAGCAGATGCCCCAGCCACAGCAGCACCGGCGTGCCCAGCAGCACGATCAGCCCGAGCGGCACGGACGTCAGCAGCAGCCACACGGCGCCTGCGGTGATGCCCGCGACCGCCCATATCCCGCTCATCAGCGCCATGTTCACCGCGCCGACGCGCTTGGCGTCCTCGGTGGCGACGTTGGCCAGCTCGCCGGGCAGCCGTCCCTCCTCGGCGCCGCCGCGGGCGTCGAGCACCCGGCGCACGATCGCCAGGCGAAGGGTGTGCGCGGCCTCTTCGGCACCGCGCTCACCGGCCCGCGCGCCCAGCCGGAAACTCCACGACAGCGCCACGTACATCACGGCCAGGACGACCAGCCAGAGGGCGAGCCGCCCGGCGTCCTGCCCGGCCACGGCCTGGTCGATGACGACACCGATGAGCACCGGTACCAGGGCTTCCCCCAGTTGGTGCACACACCCGAGCGCCGCGCCGAGGCCGACGCGACGCGCCTGCCCCCTGACCGAGCGCGTCAGGACGTCCCGCCCCGACTGTTCCCCTGATCCCACCAGCCACCCTCCGGAAACCGGTTCAACTTAGGCAAGGCTACTCTAAGTGATGGCGGGCGAGTCAATGCCCCGGCGGCCCGGCGCACCGCGTGGCGCGCTCCCGGGACACGACGCCGGCCCGGCCGGTCCGCGGCCGGTGTGCTTCAGTGGGCGCCGTGACCATCCCCGGCCGCGCCGCCCGGGCCCCGCTCTCCGGAAGGGACCGGACCGCCGTGCACGTACTGATCCTGGGCGGGACCACCGAGGCCCGCCGGCTCGCCGAACTCCTGGCGGCCGACGCCGGCCCCGGACTCCGCGTGACGACCTCCCTGGCCGGACGGGTGGCCGCGCCCCGGCTGCCGCCCGGCGAGGTGCGCGTGGGCGGCTTCGGCGGGGCCGAGGGGCTCGCCGCGTGGCTGGACGAGCAGGGGGTCGACGCGCTCGTCGACGCCACCCACCCCTTCGCCGGGACCATCAGTCTCAACGCGGCGAAGGCCGCGGCCGGCACCCGTGTGCCGCTGCTCGCGCTGCGCCGCCCGGGCTGGGTCCCGGTGGCGGGCGACGTCTGGCACGAGACCGGTTCCCTGGCGGAGGCCGCAGACCTGCTGCCCTCGCTCGGCCGACGGGTGTTCCTCACCACCGGGCGCCTGGGGCTGGCCGCCTTCGCCGCCCTGGACGACCTGTGGTTCCTCGTACGGTCCGTCGACGCACCCGGGGCGCCGGTCCCGTCCCGCATGGAGCTGCTGCTCGACCGCGGGCCCTTCACGCTCGACGGGGAGCGCGAACTGCTGCGCCGTCACCGGATCGACGTCGTCGTGACCAAGGACAGCGGGGGAGCGGCCACCGCCCCGAAACTGGCCGCCGCCCGTGCGGCGGGACTCCCCGTGGTCGTGGTGCGCCGACCGCCGGTCCCCGCGGGCGTCCGGGTCGCGGCAGGGCCGGAGCAGGCCCTGGAATGGATCGGGAACGCCGAACGGAGACGAGGGTAAAGGTCGCTGACGCCACGTCAGGGAGTCGGTGCGGCGCCCAGGAAGCGTATGTGCGGGCGGCCGTCGGGGCCGTCGGCGGTGATTGTTGCCCGGACGCCGTAGACGTCGGCGATGAGCGCCTCGGTGAGGACCTCGTGCGGGCTGCCGCAGGCCACCACGCGCCCCTGCCTGAGGACGACGAGCCGGTCGCAGTACATCGCGGCCAGGTTGAGGTCGTGCAGCGCGACGACGCTGGTGACCCGCAGTTCGGTGATCAGAGCCAGCAGGGCCAGCTGGTGCCGGATGTCGAGGTGGTTGGTGGGCTCGTCCAGGAGGAGCTCGCGCGGTTCCTGGGCGAGGGCGCGGGCGATCTGGACGCGCTGGCGTTCGCCGCCCGACAGGGAGTGCCAGGGCCGGTGGGACTTGTCGGCGAGCCCGGTGCGCGCCAGCGCGGACCGGACGGCCTCCTCGTCGGCGGCGGTGGCGGCCGCCCAGGCGCGGCGGTGCGGGATGCGGCCGAGGCGTACGACGTCGTGGACGCTCAGCGCGAGCTGTGTGTCGGCCTGTTGCTCGACGACGGCGATGCGCCGGGCGACGGCGCGGCGGCTCACCCGGGCCAGCGGGCGGTCGTCGAGGGTGACGACGCCGAAGTCCGGGGCGAGCACACCGGCGAGCAGCCGCAGCAGGGTGGACTTGCCCGAGCCGTTCGGGCCGAGCAGGCCGGTGACGGAGCCGGGGCGGGGCGTCAGGCTGACCCCGTCGAGGATCAGGGTGCCGCCGGCGGCACGGCCGACCCGGTCGGCACGCAGCCCCTCGGAACCGGTCGTCTTCGTGCCGGTGGTCTTCGAGGCGGCCGTCTCCGAGCCGGTCATCGGGTGCCCCTCGCGCGGTACAGGACGGTGACGAAGGCCGGGACGCCGATGAGGGAGGTCACCACGCCCACCGGCACCTCCTGCGGGTCGAGCACGGTGCGGGCGAGGGTGTCGACCCAGACCAGGAACACCGCGCCGGTCAGGGCGGTGGCGGGCAGCAGCCGGGTGTGGCCGGGGCCGGTGAGGACGCGTGCGGCGTGCGGGAGCACCAGGCCGACGAAGCCGATCGCCCCGGCCGAACTCACCAGGGCGGCGGTGAGCAGCGCGGTCGTGCACAGCAGCACCAGACGGGTGCGGGCCACGCAGACGCCGAGGGAGAGGGCCGCGTCCTGCCCGAAGGCGAACGCGTCCAGGGTCCTGGCGTGACCCAGGCAGACCGTCAGCGCCACGACCAGCGCGGCCGCGCCGGCGGTCACGTCCGTCCAGTCGGCGCCGCTGAGCGAGCCGAGCAGCCAGAACAGGATGCCGCGGGTGGTCTCCGCGTCGGCGGCCGTCATCACGACGAAGGAGGTGAGCGCGGAGAACAGCTGCATGGCGGCGACTCCGGCGAGGACCACCCGGTCCGTGGTGCCGCCGAGGGTGTGGCTGAGCAGCAGCACCAGCGCGAAGGAGACCAGCGCGCCGAGGAACGCGCCTGCGGAGACCGACAGGAGACCGCCGCCCGCGCCGAGGACGACGACCAGCACCGCGCCGGTCGAGGCGCCGGAGGAGACGCCGAGGACGAAGGGGTCGGCGAGCGGATTGCGCAGCAGGGACTGCATCACCGCCCCGCACACCGCGAGGCCGGCGCCGCACACCGCGGCGAGCAGGGTGCGCGGCAGCCGCAGGTTCCACACGATGCCGTCCCGCAGCGGAGTGAACTGCGCCTGTCCCCAGCCGAGATGGGCCGCGACCGCGGACCACACGTCACCGACGGCGATGTCCGCCGGGCCGATGGTGATGGCCACGGCGACCGAGGCGCACAGCAGCGCGAGACCGGACGCCCACAGCAGCGCCCGGCGCAGCCGGCCCACTGCCGCCGCCCGGGACGCCGGCGCCCCGGCAGCCGCCGTGGACGCCGACGGAGCGCCGGTCATCCCGCGAGGCCGTGGCCGCGCAGCGCCGCCGCCAGCTTCTCGATGCCCTCGACGGTCCTGACGGTCGGGTTCATGGCCTGTCCGGACAGCAGCACGTACCGCTTCTCCTTCACCGCGGTCATGTTCCTGGTGACCGGGTTCGACTCCAGGAACTCGATCTTCTTGGCGGCGGTCTCGGCCGTCTGCTGCCTGCGGGTCAGGTCGCCGATGACGAGGAGGTCCGGGTCGCGGTCGGCGACCGTCTCCCAGTTGACCTGGGGCCACTCCTGATCGGTGTCGTCGAAGGCGTTCTTCGCGCCGAGCTCGTTCGTGACGACGCCCGGCGCGCCGCAGCAGCCCGCGAGGTACGGGGACTGGGAGTTGGCGAACCAGTACATGAGGGTCACGCCCCGGGCGTCCAGGCCGGCGGTGGCCCTGGTCACGCGGTTCCTCAGTTCGGCGACGAGCTTCTCGCCGCGCTCCCGGACGCCGAAGACCGCGGCCAGGTCGCGGACTTCGCCGTAGACCGCGTCCATGGTCAGCGGCTCGGTGCGGACGCCGTCGCCGTCACCGCTGTTGTCCTTGCCGACACAGTCGGAGGGGGAGAGGTACGTGGGCACGCCGAGCTTCTCGAACTGCTCGCGCGGGGCGACCCCGCCCTTGCCGAGGGTGGAGGCGAAGGAGGCGGCGACGAAGTCGGGTTCGGTGTCCAGCACCGTCTCGAAGGAGGGGGCGTTGTCGGCGAGGCGCTTCACCTTCGCGTTCGCCTTCTCCAGGCCCTTTGCCACCGGGTCGGTCCAGGTGGCGGTCCCCGCCATGCGGTCGGCCAGCCCGAGGGAGAGCATGATCTCGGTCGTGCCCTGGTTGAGCGAGACGGCCCGCCGCGGAGGGCTGTCGACAACGACCCGCCGCCCGCAGTTGTCGAGCCGGACCGGACGGTCGGCGGCCCCGCTCCTGCCCGCCGAGCCGGAGCCCGCCGAGCCGGAGGAGCCCGCCGGGCCCGAGGAGCCGCAGCCGGCCAGCAGCAGGGCACCGGCCAGGAACAGAACGGCGGGCCGGGCAGAACGGAGGGGACGTGCGAGCGGCACAGGGTTTCCTTCGGCGTCGAGGGCTCAAGCGCGAAGCCCGGTCGTACGGTGCTCCCCCGGCCGTATGCGGGCGGCGGGGGCGGCCAGCAGGTCTTCGGACTCGGGGTCACCCGGACGAGGCGCCTTCCCGGACCGCGTACGCCGTCCAGTGGCCGTTGCCCCGCCCGTCGCCCTCACCGCTGCGCGTCAGCTCCGGATTCGCACCGGATTCCCTGACCCGTACACACTCACGTGCGCACATGGGTTCGACTGGCCTGGGCAAGCTACCACAGCCGCGGAGGCCGCCCGCGGGCCCTTCCGCGCGCCGGCTCGGGCCCTCTCGCCGGCTGTCGGGCCTGGTTACTATGCTCCTTCAGGCCAGAGGGAGAGAGCCATGCTGACCGAGGTCACGGCGACCCGCTACCTCGCTCCGCTGCGGGCGGGCGGCTCCGTGCCCGCCGTCGTCGAGGCCGACGACCTGGGCACCTACGTCGTGAAGTTCACGGGCTCGGCGCAGGGCCGCAAGGCGCTCGTCGCCGAGGTGATCGTGGGCGAGCTGGCCCGCGCCCTCGGGCTGCGCTTTCCCGAACTGGTCCTGGTCCGGTTCGACCCGGCGATCGCGGAGCGGGAACCGCACCAGGAGGTGCGGGAGCTGCACGCCGCGAGCGCGGGGCTCAACCTCGGGATGGACTTCCTGCCGGGTGCGGAGGACTTCACGCCGGAGGTCGCCGAGGCCTTCCCGGTGGAGCCGCTGGAGGCCGGGAGGATCGTCTGGCTGGACGCCCTGACCGTCAACGTCGACCGGACGGTCCACAGCTCCAACCTGATGGTCTGGCCGACCCTCGGCATCGCCGCGCCCCGGCTGTGGCTCATCGACCACGGTGCCGCCCTCGTCTTCCACCACCGCTGGGACGGCGCCGACCCCGAGAAGCGCTACGACTTCCGCCACCACGCCCTCGGCCGCTGCGCCCCGGACACCCGGGCCGCCGACGCCGAACTGGCGCCCAGGGTGACCGAGGAGCTGCTGCGCACGATCGTGGCGGAGGTACCGGACGCCTGGCTGACCGGCGAAGCGGGGTTCGCGACCCCGGACGCGGTCCGGGAGGCGTACGTGCGCTACCTCCACGCGCGCGTGCGGGCCTCGGCGGCCTGGCTGCCCACCGACTTCCCCGGCCCGCAGGAGCTCGCCGCCGACGAGGCACGGCGTGCGGCGCGGACACGGCAAGGACGGCCCGACTGGCTCAAGCGGGTCCCCGACCTGCACGGCAAGCCGGCCGCGGAACAGGATTGGTCGGTGCACCTCGGATGAGCGAACCGAGCGACGTGGGCGGGCGGGTCGAGATCGAGTACTGCACCCAGTGCCGCTGGCTGCCGCGCGCGGCCTGGCTGGCGCAGGAGCTGCTCACGACCTTCGAGGCCGAGCTGACGGAGCTCGCCCTGAAGCCCGGCAGGGGCGGCGTCTTCGTCGTCCGGGTGGACGACGAGGTGATCTGGGACCGCCGCGAACAGGGCTTCCCGGAGCCGACCGCGGTGAAGAAGCTCGTACGTGACCGAGTGGCCCCGGGACGGTCCCTGGGCCACTCGGACAGGTGAGCCTTCCGGCCGGTGCCGGTGCTCAGCCCTTGAGCTGCTCGTACGCCGGCAGGGTGAGGAAGTCCGCGTAGTCGTCGTCGAGGGCGACGGTCAGCAGCAGGTCGTGCGCCTGCTGCCAGTGGCCGGCCGCGAAGGCCTCCTCGCCGATCTCCGCGCGGATCGCGGCCAGTTCCGCGGCGGCGACCTCGCGGGCCAGCTCGGGCGTGGCCTTCACCGTGCTCCCGTCGCGCTCGAACTCCACTCCCGCGTTGATCCACTGCCAGATCTGCGAGCGGGAGATCTCGGCGGTGGCCGCGTCCTCCATCAGGTTGAAGATGGCGACCGCGCCCAGGCCGCGCAGCCAGGCCTCGATGTAACGGATGCCGACCTGAACGGCGTTGACCAGGCCCGGGTAGGTCGGCCGGGCCTCCAGCGAGTCGACGGCGATCAGGTCGCCCGCCTTGACGTCGACGTCCTCGCGCAGCCGGTCCTTCTGGTTCGGCCGGTCGCCGAGCACCGCGTCGAAGGAGGCCATGGCGATCGGCACCAGGTCCGGGTGGGCCACCCACGACCCGTCGAAACCGTCGTTCGCCTCGCGGTCCTTGTCCGCCTTGACCTTCTCGAAGGCGACCTTGTTGACCTCCTCGTCGCGGCGGGACGGGATGAAGGCCGCCATGCCGCCGATGGCGTGCGCGCCGCGCTTGTGGCAGGTGCGGACGAGGAGTTCGGTGTACGCCCGCATGAACGGGGCGGTCATCGTGACCGCGTTGCGGTCCGGGAGGACGAACCTGGTCCCGCCGTCACGGAAGTTCTTGACGATGGAGAACAGGTAGTCCCAGCGGCCGGCGTTCAACCCGGAGGCGTGGTCGCGCAGTTCGTACAGGATCTCGTCCATCTCGTACGCGGCGGTGATCGTCTCGATGAGCACGGTGGCGCGGACGCTGCCCTGCGGGATGCCGACGTGGTCCTGCGCGAAGACGAACACCTCGTTCCAGAGGCGGGCCTCCAGGTGTGACTCCGTCTTCGGCAGGTAGAAGTACGGCCCCTTGCCGAGGTCGAGCAGACGCTGGGCGTTGTGGAAGAAGTAGAGGCCGAAGTCGACCAGGGCGCCGGGGACCTGACGGCCGTCCGCGTCGACGAGGTGACGCTCGTTCAGGTGCCAGCCGCGCGGGCGCATCACGACCGTGGCGAGCTCGTCCGCGTCCTTCAGGGCGTACGACTTGCCCGACCCCGGGTCGGTGAAGTCGATGCTGCGGGTGTAGGCGTCGGCCAGGTTGATCTGGCCGAGGACGACGTTCTCCCAGGTCGGCGCGGAGGCGTCCTCGAAGTCGGCGAGCCAGACCCGGGCGCCCGAGTTCAGGGCGTTGATGGTCATCTTGCGGTCGGTCGGGCCGGTGATCTCGACCCGGCGGTCGTCCAGGGCCGCGGGGGAGGGGGCGACCCGCCAGGAGTCGTCCGCGCGGATCGCCGCGGTCTCCGGGAGGAAGTCCAGGGTGGAGGTGCGGGCGATCTCGGCGCGGCGCTCCGCGCGCCGGGCGAGGAGCTCGTCGCGGCGCGGGGTGAACCGCCGGTGCAGCTCGGCCACGAAGGCGAGGGCCGCCTCGGTGAGGACCTCCTCCTGCCGCGGCAGGGGCTCGGCGTCGACGATGGCCAGCGGGGACGGCGCTGGTGCGGACATGAGCGGTCACTTCCTTCAGCGGTGGCACCGGGTGCCAGTCGAACCGAGTACGGCGGGCGGGGCCCCGGACGGGCCGGGTCCTTCTGAAAAGTGGATACTAGTTTCCTCATCGTGGAACTTCAATGATTTGTTGATGTCGAGATTCTCCGCGTCGAGGCAAGGTGGCGCCCAGTGCCAGGCTCCTCACTCGAGGTGCGCGAGATCCTGCGGGGTGTCGATGTCGAAGGGGCGGGCCACGTCCCCGCACTCGACGAGCGTGATCGCCTCCTCGTGCTCCTTCAGATAGGCGCGTGCCCCCCGGTCGCCGGTGGCAGTCGCGGCGATGTCCGCCCAGTGGCCGGCTCCGAACAGGACGGGATGGCCGCGTACGCCGTCGTAGGCGGCGCAGACCAGCGAGGACTCGTCCTCGTACGCGGCCAGCACCCGGGCCACGGCCTGCGGTCCGATGCCGGGCTGATCGACCAGGGAGACCAGCGCGGCCCGCGCCCCCGTCCCGGCGAGCGAGCCGAGCCCGGCCCGCAGTGATGTGCCCATGCCCTGCTCCCAGGCCGGGTTCGGCACGATCACACACCCCTCGAGCCGCGCCCGCTCCCGTACGGTGTCGGCGGCGGCCCCGAGCACCACGTGCACCCGAACGCAGCCCGCCGTGCGCAGCACCTCCACCGCGTGTTCGACGAGCGGCCGTCCCCGGTGTTCGAGCAGGGCCTTGGGGCGTCCGCCGAGCCGCCGGCCGCCGCCCGCCGCGAGGAGCAGGCCGGTCACCTGGTCCGTGGCCCGGTCTTCCGTGTGCGTCATGCGTCCTGCATACCTGACGCGGCGTCGGCCGTGCGGCCTTGCGGGGCTGAATTTCGGTGCGCGCAGTGGCGCGCGCCGCGCCGGGTGGCGTTTACTGACCCGCGCGTCCTTCGGTGCCCGGTGCCGGTACCGCGGGGCTGCGGGACGGATGGGCGCGCACGCGCGCTCGGCGGAGCGCGCGTGGGGGGAGCTGTGTTGCGGAGCTTGAGGCAGAGGGCAGTGACCGGCAGCTACGAGGATCCGAGGGTGGCGGAACTGCGGACCGCGGTGTCCCGGCTGCGCCGCGAACTCGCCACGTATCCGGTCGAGTTCCCGGACCGGGCGATCGCCGAGGACGAACTCGCCGCGCTTGCCGCGATGGTGACCTACGGCATCCCCGAACTCCCCCGGTTGAGAAGCTCGTTGCTGCTGATCGCGGGAGCGATCGGCTCGGTGAGCGCACTGGCCCGGAGCCTGTCGGAGGTACGGCACGCCGTGGAACTGTTCGGAGAGGCGCCGCGCCCCTGACCCGGCGGGCGCGGCCGGACGCGGTGCCGCTACAGCCCGCCCTGGGCCGCGGGGCCGGGGCTCGTCAGCGCCTGTGACAGCTCCACCGCGACCTGGCGCAGTACCGGCACGATCCTCTCCGTGGCCGGTTCCGTGACGCGGCCCGCCGGGCCGGAGATGGAGATGGCCGCGGGGGTGGGCGAGTCCGGCACCGGCACCGCCAGGCAGCGCACGCCGATCTCCTGCTCGTTGTCGTCGACCGCGTAACCGGCCCGCCGGACCTCCGCGAGGGCCGCGAGGAAACCGTCCGGGGTGATGATCGTCTTGTCCGTGGCGGCGGGCATGCCGGTGCGGGCGAGCAGGGCGCGCACCTCGTCGTCCGGGAAGCCCGCGAGCAGCGCCTTGCCGACCCCCGTGGAGTGCGGCAGGACGCGGCGGCCGACCTCGGTGAACATCCGCATCGAGTGCTTGGACGGCACCTGCGCCACGTACACGATCTCGTCGCCGTCGAGCAGCGCCATGTTGGCCGTCTCGCCGGTCTCCTCGACCAGGCGGGCCAGGTAGGGGCGGGCCCAGGTGCCCAGCAGGCGGGCGGCGGACTCGCCGAGCCTGATCAGCCGAGGGCCCAGCGCGTAGCGGCGGTTGGGCTGCTGGCGGACGTAACCGCAGGCCACCAGGGTGCGCATCAGGCGGTGGATGGTGGGCAGCGGCAGCCCGCTGCTCGCGGACAGCTCGCTCAGGCCGACCTCGCCGCCCGCGTCCGCCATCCGCTCGAGGAGATCGAAGGCGCGCTCGAGGGACTGGACCCCGCCGCCGGCGGACCGGGCGGAGTCGGTGGTGCTGGCGCTGGACGTCGGCACGGCGCGTTCCTTTCGAAACTGGCGGAAGGGCTGAAGCCTACCCGGCGGTCGGTTGACTCCTCGCTTGCGCGTAGTTAGATTCTGCTGGCCGGAATAATAATTCCATTATGTGGAAACGTCCAGAGTGCCGGAGGTGGGGGCACTCTGGGGGAGTGGCCCTTGACGGCGCGAGGGCGGGAGGGGAAGACTCCTTCAACAGAACGTTGAATTCCGTTACGTGGAAGTTTCTCCGGCGTAACCGGAGGAGAACGGAAGAGAGGGGCCCGGGTGTCCGAGGCTGAACTGGTGCTGCGTTCGACGCGCGTCATCACTCCCGAGGGGTCGCGGCCCGCCGCTGTCGCGGTCGCCGCCGGCCGGATCACGGCGGTACTGCCGTACGACGCCCCCGTCCCGGAGGGAGCCCGGCTGGAGGACTTCGGCGACGACGTGCTGCTGCCCGGTCTGGTCGACACTCATGTGCATGTCAACGACCCCGGCCGCACTCACTGGGAGGGCTTCTGGACCGCCACCCGCGCGGCGGCGGCCGGCGGCATCACCACCCTCGTCGACATGCCCCTCAACTCCCTGCCGCCGACCACCACGGTCGACCACCTCCGCGTCAAGCGGGAGGTCGCCGCCGACAAGGCGCACATCGACGTCGGCTTCTGGGGCGGCGCCCTGCCCGACAACGTCAAGGACCTGCGCCCGCTGCACGAGTCCGGCGTCTTCGGCTTCAAGGCGTTCCTCTCCCCTTCGGGCGTGGACGAGTTCCCGCACCTCGACCAGGACCGGCTCGCCCGCTCCCTCGCCGAGATCGCCGGATTCGACGGGCTGCTGATCGTGCACGCCGAGGACCCGCGCCACCTCGACGCCGCACCGCAGCGGGGCGGCCCCCGGTACGCCGACTTCCTGGCCAGCCGTCCCCGCGAGGCCGAGGACACCGCCGTCGCGCACCTCGTCGCGCAGGCGAAGCGCCTCCACGCGCGCGTGCACGTGCTGCACCTCTCCTCCGCCGACGCGCTGCCGCTGATCGCCGCGGCCAAGGCGGAGGGCGTCCGCGTCACGGCCGAGACCTGCCCGCACTACCTGACCCTGACCGCCGAGGAAGTCCCCGACGGCGCCAGCGAGTTCAAGTGCTGCCCGCCCATCCGGGAGTCCGCCAACCAGGATCTGCTCTGGCAGGCCCTGGCGGACGGCACGATCGACTGCGTGGTCACCGACCACTCCCCGTCCACGGCCGATCTCAAGACCGACGACTTCGCGACGGCCTGGGGCGGCATCTCGGGCCTCCAGCTGAGCCTGGCGGCCGTGTGGACCGAGGCCCGCCGACGGGGCCACGGCCTCGAGGACGTCGTCCGCTGGATGTCCGCACGCACGGCCGCCCTGGCGGGCCTCTCCCACAAGGGCGCGATCGAGGCGGGCCGCGACGCCGACTTCGCCGTCCTCGCCCCCGACGAGACCTTCACCGTCGACCCGGCGGCGCTCCAGCACCGCAACCGTGTCACGGCGTACGCCGGGAGGACCCTGTACGGCGTCGTGAAGTCCACCTGGCTGCGCGGCGAACGCATCGTCTCGGACGGGGAGTTCACCGAGCCGAAGGGCCGGCTCCTCACCCGTACCCCCTGAGCCGAAGGAGTGTCCGACCTGCCCGTTCCCCACCCGCACCCGCACCGGCCGACTCCCGAAAGGCAGACCTGATCACCGTGACGGCGATAGAGAGCTTCACCGGCGACGCGAACCCCTACGGCGGCGGCGACCCGTACGCGGACTACCGCACCGCCGACTTCCCCTTCACCCGGTTCGTCGACCTCGCCGACCGGCAGCTCGGAGCCGCGGTCGTCGCCGCCAACGACGAGTTCTTCGCCCAGCGCGAGAACCTGCTGGTGCCCGGACCCGCCGAGTTCGACCCGGAGCACTTCGGGCACAAGGGCAAGGTCATGGACGGCTGGGAGACCCGCCGCCGCCGCGGTGCCCGCGCCGACCACCCGTGGCCGACCGCCGAGGACCACGACTGGGCGCTCGTCCGCCTCGGCGCGCCCGGGGTGATCCGGGGCATCGTCGTCGACACCGCGCACTTCCGCGGCAACTACCCGCAGGCGGTGTCGGTCGAGGGCGCCTCGGTGCCGGGCTCGCCGTCCGCCGAGGAGCTCCTCGGCGACCATGTGAAGTGGACGACGCTGGTCCCGCGCACGCCGGTCGGCGGACACGCGGCGAACGGCTTCTCCGTGTCGCTGGAGCAGCGCTCCACCCACCTGCGGGTCAACCAGCACCCCGACGGCGGCATCGCCCGCCTGCGCGTGCACGGGGAGGTCGTGCCCGATCCCGAGTGGCTGTCGGTGCTCGGCACCTTCGACGTCGTCGCCCTGGAGAACGGCGGCCGCGCCGAGGACGCCTCCAACCTCTTCTACTCGCCGGCGAGCAACACCATCCAGCCGGGCCGCTCCCGCAAGATGGACGACGGCTGGGAGACCCGCCGCCGCCGCGACCGGGGCCACGACTGGATCCGCTACCGCCTGGCGGCCCAGGCGCGGATCCGCGCGCTGGAGATCGACACGGCCTATCTGAAGGGCAACAGCGCGGGCTGGGCCTCGGTGTCGGTCAGGGACGGCGAGAGCGGCGAGTGGACGGAGATCCTCCCGCGCACCCGTCTCCAGCCCGACACCAACCACCGCTTCGTCCTGCCGGCCCCGGCGCTCGGCACGCACGCGCGCGTGGACATCTATCCCGACGGCGGCATCTCCCGCCTGCGCCTGTTCGGCTCCCTCACGGAAGCCGGCACGGCGGCCCTGACGGCCCGCCACCAGGAGCTCGGCGGCTGACGGCTGAACCGACCGCCACCGCCGTGAACACCCCGCGCACGAGAGGGGTGTTCACGGCGCTGACGACGCGTTGGCGGCCCCGCCCTCCCGTTCCAGCCTTGCCTGGTCCTGGTCCTGGTCCTGGTCCGGGTGCCCGGCCCCTGGCCCCTCGCGGTCGCGGTCCGGGTCCCCGGCCCCGGTCGCGGTCCGGGTTCCCGGCCCCGGTCCGGGTTCCCGGCCCCGGTCCGGGTCCCCGGCCCCGGTCCGGGTCCCCGGCCCCGGTCCGGGTCCCCGGCCCCGGTCCGGGTCCCCGGCCCCGGTCCGGGTCCCCGGTCCCGGTCCCGGTCCCGGTCCCGGTCCCGGCCCCTGGCCCCGGTCCCGGCCCCTGGCCCCGGTCCCGGTCCGGGTCCCCGGTCCCGGTCTCGCTCCCGATGCCGGTACCGATGCGGTTCCCGACCCGGTGCGGAATCCCGTCCCGATCCGGGTCCCCGTTCCCTAGGCCGCGTGCCCGCCGTCCACGGCGAACTCGGCGCCCGTGACGTACGCGGCCCCCGCCAGGTGCGCGACCGTCGCGGCCACCTCCTGGGCCGTGCCGAAGCGGCCCAGCGCGGTCGTCGTCGCCTGACCGGCCGCGTACGGGCCGTCCGCCGGGTTCATGTCCGTGTCGATCGGGCCGGGGTGGACGAGGTTCGCGGTGATCCCGCGCGGGCCCAGCTCCCGGGCGAGGGCCTTGGTCAGACCGATCAGGGCCGACTTGCTCATCGCGTAGAGGGTCCCGCCGGGGCCGGGCACCCGCTGGGCCATGCAACTGCCGATCGTGATGATCCGTCCGCCGTCCGCCATCCGCCCGGCGGCCGCCTGCGAGGCCAGGAACACCCCGCGCACGTTCACCGCGAGCACCCGGTCGACGTCGGAGAGGCCGAGCCCCTCCAGCGGTCCGAGGACACCGACGCCCGCGTTGTTCACCAGTACGTCGAGGCTGCCCAGCGCCCGGACCGTACGGTCCACCGCCCCGGACGCCTCCCCGGGGTCCGCGGAGTCCGCGCGCAGCGCCACCGCCCGCCGTCCCAGCGCCTCCACGGCCGCCACGACGTCCTCGGCCGCCTCCTTGCCGTTCACGTAGGTCACCGCCACGTCAGCGCCCTCACGGGCGAGCCGCAGCGCGGTGGCCGCTCCGATGCCGCGGCTGCCGCCGGTCACGAGGGCCACCTTGCCGTTCAGGGGTTTCTCGGTCGTTGTCATGGGTCCATCCCAGCGGCCGGCGCCCCCGCGCGCTGGCGGCCAACGGACGTCGAGATCGCCGGGGCGACAGGACGGTGACGGACGCGCGGATCGTGCGTTCCGCGGAAGCCCGGAAGCCCGGAAGCCCGGAAGCCCGGAAGCCCGGAAGCCCGGCAGCCCGGCAGCCCGGCAGCCGGGGAGGCAGGAAGCCCGGAAGCCCGGAAGGCAGGAAGCCGGGAAGACCGGAAGCGGTACGGCGTCCAGTGGGTCGGCGGTCTCGACCGCCAGGGCGTCATTACGCGGTGTTCGGCGGCGAGGGCCTGTCCCTGGCCACCCTGGAGGGCAGTGGCCGCGTCATCCTCCAGTCCCTCACCATCGAGAGTCTCGCCAACGCCCTGAGGAAGGCCCAGGGCGGCGACAAGCAGGGGCCGACCGGCGGACTGTTCTCGACGAACGCGGGCTGAGCCGACGACTGCGGGTGCCGCCGGGGTGGTGCCGGTGCGGTTCGAGGAACGGTGCCGGCACACCGGCGGCCCGCTCACCGCGCCGGGCGGCTCCGTCCGGACGTGCCTCGCCCCGCGGCCTGGAGACGTGGGGGGTCCGCGGGGCGAGGGTCTGGCGATCGGACGGGCGAACGGTGCAGTCGGTCAGCAGCCGTAGTTGATCAGGTTGAAGGTGACGTAGTGGTCCGCGGTGTAGTAGTCCTCGGCGGACTTCTTCCCGGTCACGATGCGGCGCGCGCCGCGCGTCGAGGAGCCCGGGGTCTTCACCGTGTACTCGTGGTAGTAGCCGGACGTCTGGCTGGGCAGGACGCCTTCCCGGTTCTGGAAGACCGCTCCGTCCTGCGAGTACGGGAACGGCCCGCCCGCATCGATCAGGTCGAGCGTGTCGTACGCCTGTGAGGGCAGTTTCGTGTAGCAGACGCTGCCGACGGCGGCGTGGGCCGTGGTGGCGGAGACGGTGCCGCCGACGAGGAGGGCGGACAGGACAGCCGCCGACGTGACCGTACGAGTGATCCGTGGGGGGAATCTCATGGCCTTATGATGACGCGCGTAGATAGTGTCATGTCAATGACAAGGCGCGGAATTCATCTTCTGGTCCGGGAAGTTTTCACGGCGTTAACCGGAGACCGGCCCGCTGCGCTCAGCCCGGTTCCCGGCCGGACGTGGGCCTTGACGGTGGCGACGCTCATGAACAGCTCCGCGGCGACGTCCGGCCCTCGACGGCCCGGCCGGCTACTGGCTGCCCGGCCCCCTGACGCGCGGGATGCGCAGCCTCCCGGTCCGCTGCCGGCGCGGCGGCAGCGCCACCCCACCTGCCGGCGCGGCGGCAGCGCCACCCCACCTGCCGGCGCGGCGGCAGCGCCACCCCACCTGCCGGCGCGGCGGCAGCGCCACCCCACCTGCCGGCGGGCCCCGGTGTCTGCGAGGCCGGCCCCGCTCAGTCCGTCGCGGAGGTCGCCGGGATCTCCGAGAGCCACACCGCCCTGCGGTCCCGCCGGGACACCTCGCAGGCTTCGGCTATCCGGAGGGCCTCGAGTGCCTCACGGCCGTCGCAGGGGTTGGCCCGCTCGCCCCGCACCACGTCCACGAAGGCGTTCAGCTCCGCCGCGTAGGCGGGCTCGAACCGCTCAAGGAACCCGGTCCACGGCTTGTCGGCGGCCGGTGGACCGGTGGGTTCGGTGGACGCGATCGGGGTGCGGTCGTCCAGACCCACGACGATCTGGTCGAGCTCTCCGGCCAGTTCCATGCGGACGTCGTAGCCCGCCCCGTTCAACCGCGTCGCCGTCGCCGTGGCGAGGGTGCCGTCGTCGAGGGTGAGGACCGCGGCCGCCGTGTCCACGTCCCCCGCCTCGCGGAACATCGCGGGCCCGGCGTCGGAGCCGGCGGCGTACACCTCCGTCACCTCGCGGCCGGTCACCCAGCGCAGACAGTCGAAGTCGTGCAGGAGCGCGTCCCGGTAGATCCCGCCGGACACCGGCAGCCAGGCGGCCGGCGGCGCCGACTGGTCGGAGGTCAGCGCCCGCACGGTGTGCAGCCGCCCGAGCCGCCCCGAGAGCACCGCCTCGCGGGCCCCGGTGTACCCCGCGTCGAAGCGGCGCTGGAACCCCATGTGAAGGATCGTTCCGGCGCTCTCGACCTCGGCGATCGCCGCCAAGGTGCCCGCCAGATCCAGGGCGATCGGCTTCTCGCAGAAGACCGGGAGCCCGGAGCGTGCTGCCCGACCGATCAGTTCGGCGTGGGCCGACGTGGCCGTCGTGATCACCACGGCGTCCACGCCCCAGCGGAAGATCTCGTCCACCCCTGGGGCGGCCGTCTCGCCCAGCCGATGCGCGAGCTCCTGGGCCCGCGCGTGGTCCGCGTCCGTCAGGATCAGGGATCCGACCTCGCGGTGACGGCTGAGTGTGTTCGCATGAATGGTGCCTATGCGGCCCGTCCCGATGACCCCGATGCGCATGAGACAAAGGTGCGTTGCGGGCCGGGCGCTGTCAATGCGTATGTCCGGACAACCGAACTACACAACTTCCCGTCAACCGGTCGCGGGGCTACGCTCGGGCCGTGCCGAAACCAGAAGTGGACCCGACCGTGCAGCTAGAACTGCGTGTGGACCGAAGTTCCCCGGTGCCTTTGTACTTCCAGCTCGCCCAGCAGCTGGAGGCCGCGATCGAGCACGGATCGCTGACCCCCGGCAGCCTGCTGGGCAACGAGATCGAGCTCGCCGCCCGGCTCGGCCTGTCCCGGCCGACCGTCCGCCAGGCGATCCAGTCGCTCGTCGACAAGGGCCTGCTGGTCCGTCGCAGGGGCGTCGGGACACAGGTCGTGCACAGCCAGGTCAAGCGTCCGCTGGAGCTCAGCAGCCTCTACGACGACCTGGAGGCCGCCGGGCAGCGTCCGGCGACGACGGTGCTGGTCAACACCATGGTCCCGGCGTCCGCCGAGGTCGCGGCCGCGCTCGCGGTGGCCGAGGGCAGCGACGTGCACCGGGTGGAGCGGCTGCGCCTGGCGCACGGGGAGCCGATGGCGTACCTCTGCAACCATCTGCCCTCCGGCCTGCTCGACCTGGACACCGGGCAGCTCCAGGCCACCGGCCTGTACCGGCTGATGCGGGCCGCCGGGATCACCCTGCACAGCGCCCGCCAGTCCATCGGCGCCCGCGCCGCCACCACCGCCGAGGCCGAGCGGCTCGCCGAGGAGGAGGGCGCCCCCCTGCTGACGATGCAGCGCACCACCTTCGACGACACCGGCCGGGCGGTGGAGTTCGGCGACCACATCTACCGGCCGACCCGCTACTCCTTCGAGTTCCAGCTGCTCGTCCGCCCCTGAGGCCCGTCTGTGCGACCGGCCGACCTCGGTCGCATTGTCCAGACAATGTGACCGGATATCCGGACAAGGTGAGCGATGGGCCGGACTCCACCGGCACGACGCAGGGGTGCTGCGTCCCGACGGTGAGGAGACCGCGCCGACGCGCGGCCGTACCCGGTGAGACCGGCCACGACGCGCCCGGCAACGCCACAGGCCGCCCGCCCCCGCCGTCGCCCGGCTCGGCGCCCGGCGGGAGGGTGAGGCAGAATCGGCGGCGATGAGCACCTACGGCAACTTCACCGCCCCCATCGGCTCCCGCCGCGCGCCCGCACTCCGCACCGTGGGCACGAGGGAGCGCCGATCGCACCTCACCGCGCCCCGTGTGCCGACGGTCGGCATCGACATCGGTGGCACCAAGGTGATGGCGGGGGTGGTCGACGCCGACGGCAACATCCTGGAGAAGATCCGCGCGGAGACTCCGGACAAGTCCAAGAGCCCGAAGGTCGTCGAGGACACGATCGTCGAGCTGGTCCTGGACCTGTCCGACCGCCACGACGTGCACGCGGTCGGCGTCGGCGCGGCGGGGTGGGTGGACGCGGACCGCAACCGCGTCCTGTTCGCGCCCCACCTGTCGTGGCGCAACGAGCCGCTGCGCGACCGCCTCTCCGGCCGTCTCGCGGTTCCCGTCCTGGTGGACAACGACGCCAACACCGCCGCCTGGGCGGAGTGGCGCTTCGGCGCGGGCCGTGGCGAGGACCACCTCGTCATGATCACGCTCGGTACCGGCATCGGCGGCGCGATCCTGGAGGACGGCCAGGTCAAGCGCGGCAAGTACGGCGTCGCCGGCGAGTTCGGCCATATGCAGGTCGTGCCCGGCGGCCACCGCTGCCCGTGCGGCAACCGCGGCTGCTGGGAGCAGTACAGCTCGGGCAACGCGCTGGTCCGGGAGGCCCGCGAACTGGCCGCCGCCGACTCGCCGGTGGCGTACGGGATCATCGAGCACGTCAAGGGCAACATCGGCGACATCACCGGCCCGATGATCACCGAGCTGGCCCGCGAGGGCGACGCCATGTGCATCGAGCTGCTCCAGGACATCGGCCAGTGGCTCGGCGTCGGCATCGCCAACCTGGCCGCCGCCCTCGACCCGTCCTGCTTCGTGATCGGCGGCGGCGTCTCGGCCGCCGACGACCTGCTGATCGGCCCCGCGCGGGACGCGTTCAAGCGCCAGCTCACCGGCCGCGGCTACCGCCCCGAGGCCCGTATCGTCCGCGCCCAGCTGGGCCCCGAGGCCGGTATGGTCGGCGCTGCCGACCTGGCCCGCCTGGTCGCCCGCCGCTTCCGGCGCGCGAAGCGCCGCCGCGTGGAGCGCTACGAGCGCTTCGAACGGTTCACCGAGGCGGCCCGCCGTACCCAGGACACGGCGTGAGCGCCGTACCGCCCCGCACCACCCAGGACACCGCATGACCGCCGTACCGCCCCGCACGACCCGGGACACCGCATGACAGCATCGCTGCCCCGCCAGGCCGCGCCCCCCGACGAGCCGCACCGCCCGCCGGAGGACCGCCGGCACGTGATCCGCCGCAGGGCGCTCACCCTGCTGATCATCGTGCTGCTCATCGGCGTCCCGGCCGGCTACCTGGTGATCTCCGCCAACCAGAGCCGCGACAGCGGCAAGGACAAAGAGGCGAAGTACTCGGCGACCGGCCTCACCGAGGGCTGGCCGTCGAAGGTCCAGCGCCGCCTGTACCAGGTGCCGATCCCGCACCCGTCGAACCAGGTCGCGTACTACGAGACGAACAACTGGAAGACCAGCCGTCTGTACGCGCAGTTCCAGACCACACAGGTGGGACTCGACGAGTTCCTCGCCGGCATCGGCGTCACCAGGGCCGACCTGAAGAAGGGCGAGATCACCATCAGCGCCCGCGACCAGCAGGTCACGGGCTGGAAGTTCACCGGCCCCGGCTCGCGCCCCGGGGACGACTTCGGCATCGTCCACGAACAGAAGAAGCCCATGCCGACACTGGACGTGGTGGTGAACACCGGCAACGCGATCTACCCCTTCGTCTACGTGGTCTCCCGCACGGTCCCCTGACCGGTCCCGCCCCCGGCCGCAAGGCCGTGACCGGGCCGCAAGGCCGTGACCCGGCCGGCCGCCGGGACCGATTGTCAGACCCCGCCCGTAGAGTCGAAGACGACTGATCCGACATGCGGGCGGGAGGTGGACACACGGCATGAGCGTCATGGCCGACGGCACGGCCGCGGCGGAGCCCGGCTCCGTCTCCGTGCGGCTCGCCGCAGTCTTCCTGCCCGCGGCCCTCCCGCGCGAGGGCCGCGTCGCCTTCTGGGACCCGGCGAACGGCCCGCTGCCCACCACGGCGGACGCGGAGCACACGGAGCTCACCGTCGTCCGGCGCCACGGCTCCGCCATCCGCCGCGGGCAGGCCCCCGCCCTGTCCCTGCCGCTCGACAAGGCGCTCCCGCTGCTCGTACGGGCCCGCCGCGACCCCGCCGCCCACCCGGCGACCGCCTGCTGGGGCGCGGCCGCGCTGCACGCGCTGCGGCTCACCGCCCGCGGCCGTCTGCTGCCCGGCCTGACGCCCACGGGGCACGACGCCTGGCGGGCGGGCCCGCTGGACCCGGAGGACATCGCCCATCTGCGCGCGGTCGCCGCCGCGCTCCCGCACGAGGGCCACGCGGTGCCGCTCCCCGGCCCCGGGCCGCTCCTGCTGCCGCGGCCCGAGGCCCTGATGCGGTCCTTCCTGGACGCCGTGGCGGACACCCTGCCCCGCACCCCGGCCGCGCCGCACGCGTGCGGGAAGCCCTTCGCCGACCGCCGGCCCCAGCGGCTGCCCGGCGCGCACGACTGGGCCGCCGAGGTCGCCGCCGGCATGGACGCGGGCGTGCGGATCTCGCTCCGCCTCGACCTGTCCGCCTACGACATGTTCGACCGGCTCGACGACGGCGAGCGGGCGCGCCGGGCGGGCGCCGCGATCGTCCAGGTGCACAGCCTCGCCGACCCCACCCTGATGACCGACGCCGCGTCCCTGTGGGCGGGCGAGGCCGACGCCGCCTTCGGGGCACGCGCACGCGTGGACGCCGCCCTCGCCGTACGGCGCGCGGCCCGCGTCTGGCCGCCGCTCGCCCGGCTCGCCGAGCAGGACGCGCCGGACGTCCTGGCCCTGTCCGAGGACGAGCTGAGCGATCTGCTCGGGGTGGCGGCCACCCGGCTCGCGACGGCCGGGGTCGCCGTGCACTGGCCGAGGGACCTGGCGCAGGACCTCAGCGCGGCCGCTGTGGTCAGGACCGCACCCGGCTCGGCGACCGACGGCACCGGCTTCTTCGAGAGCGAGGAACTGCTCCAGTTCCGCTGGCAGCTGGCGCTCGGCGGCGATCCGCTCAGCGAGGCCGAGATGGACACCCTTGCGGAGGCCCACCGCCCGGTGGTCCGGCTCCGTGACCAGTGGGTCCTGGTCGACCCGGCGCTCGTGCGCAAGGCCCGCAGGCGGGAACTGGGCCTGCTCGACCCGGTCGACGCCCTGTCCGTCGCCCTCAGCGGCACCGCGGAGGTCGACGGCGAGAGCGTCGAGGCGGTCCCCGTCGGGGCGCTGGCCGCCCTGCGCGACCGCCTCACCACCGGCGTGCACCCCGCCGATCCGCCCGCCGGTCTGCACGCCACCCTGCGCGACTACCAGCTGCGCGGACTGGCCTGGCTGGATCTCATGACCTCCCTCGGCCTCGGCGGCTGCCTCGCCGACGACATGGGCCTCGGCAAGACGATCACCGTCATCGCCCTGCACCTGAAGCGGGCCCGCACCGAACCGACCCTGGTGGTCTGCCCGGCCTCCCTGCTGGGCAACTGGCAGCGCGAGATCGACCGCTTCGCGCCCGGCGTCCCGGTCCGCCGCTTCCACGGCCCCGACCGCAGCCTGGCGGACCTCGGCGGCGGCTTCGTCCTCACCACGTACGGCACGATGCGCTCGGCGGCGCCCACCCTCGCCGGGCAGCCCTGGGGCATGGTCGTCGCCGACGAGGCCCAGCACGTGAAGAACCCCTACTCGGCGACGGCGAAGGCCCTGCGCACGATCCCGACCTCCGCGCGCGTGGCCCTGACCGGCACCCCGGTCGAGAACAACCTCTCCGAGCTCTGGGCCCTGCTCGACTGGACGACACCCGGACTCCTCGGCCCCCTGAAGTCCTTCCGCGCCCGGCACGCGCGCGCGGTCGAGAACGGCGAGGACGACCAGGCGGTGGAGCGCCTGGCCCGGCTGGTCCGCCCGTTCCTCCTGCGCCGCAAGAAGTCCGACCCCGGAATCGTGCCCGAGCTGCCGCCCAAGACCGAGACCGACCATCCGGTCCCGCTCACCCGCGAACAGGCCGCGCTGTACGAGGCGGTGGTGCGCGAGTCGCTGCTGGCCATCGAGACGGCGGACGGCATCGCCCGGCGCGGCCTGGTCCTGAAACTGCTGGGCGCGCTCAAGCAGATCTGCGACCACCCGGCCCTGTACCTCAAGGAGGAGACCGCCTCCGTCGGTGACGCCCTGGCCGCCCGCTCCGGCAAACTCGCCCTGCTGGACGAGCTGCTGGACACCCTGCTCGCCGAGGACGGCTCGGCCATCGTCTTCACGCAGTACGTCGGCATGGCCCGCCTGATCACCGCCCACCTCACCGCCCGCGCGGTCCCGGTCGATCTTCTGCACGGCGGCACCCCGGTCCCCGAGCGGGAGCGCATGGTGGACCGCTTCCAGGCCGGTGCGACCCCGGTTCTCGTCCTCTCCCTGAAGGCCGCGGGCACCGGCCTCAACCTCACCCGCGCGGGCCATGTCGTCCACTTCGACCGCTGGTGGAACCCCGCGGTGGAGGAACAGGCCACCGACCGCGCCTACCGCATCGGCCAGACCCAGCCGGTCCAGGTGCACCGCCTCATCACCGAGGGCACGGTCGAGGACCGCATCGCCGAGATGCTCCAGGCGAAGCGCGCCCTGGCCGACGCGATCCTCGGCTCCGGCGAGTCGGCCCTCACCGAGCTCACGGACCGCGAACTGACCGACCTGGTCAGACTGCGGAGGGAGGCGTGATGGGAGAGACGGAGAAGCCCGACACCACCGCCGACACCGCCGCTGCCGCCCCGGCCGGGGAGGAACGGGACGAGGGCGCCGGCCCGGCCGGGGAGGAACGGGACAAGGGCGCCGGCCCGGCCGACGAGGCTCGCCGAGCGCTGCGGGCGGCTCGGGAGCGCTCACTGGAACAGCAGCCGACGCAGGCACCGCGCCGACCGTCGCAAGCACCGCCCCCCGGACCGACGCGAGCACCGTCGCACGACTCCACGGTGCGGGCGGGCACCCCCGCCCCCAGGCCCGGCGACGCGGCCCGCGCGGCGCTGCGGCGGGCGGTGGAATCCGCGCCCGCGGTGGAGCCTGCGCCTGTGGTGGAGCCTGCGTCCGTGGGGGAACCTGTGCCTGTCGGCGATGCGGCCCGCGCGGTGCTGCGGCGTACGGCGGAACCTGCGTCCGTGCTGGAGCCTGCGCCTGTGGGGGAACCTGTGCCCGCTGGCGACGCGGCCCGCGCGGTGCTGCGGCGTACGGCGGAACCTGCGTCCGCGGTGCAACCTTCAGCCGCGGCCGACCCCGAGACCCCGGCCGACCCCGAGACCCTGGCCGCCCCCGTGACCCTGGCCGACACCGAGCCCGTAGCCGACCCCGTGACCGTGGCGGACTCGCCCCCCGGGGAAGCCGCCCCGGCGGCCGACGGCGACCCCGTAGCGCCCCCCACCCCGCCGGAGGGGGCATCGCCTGCCGATGCCTCGCCGGAGGCCGCCGGACCGCGCGCCCCGCAGGCCGGCGCCGGTTCGCGTCCCGGGGACATCGCGCGGGAGGCCCTGCGCGCCGCCCGCGCGGAGGCCCGCCGGAACCCGGCCGAGACCGGGACCCGGGCAGGCCGCCGGACTCCGCGCGGCGACGTCGGCCCCCGCCCTCGCCCCGACGCTCGCCCCACCGAAGCCCGGCGGCACCCCGGCGCATCCGACCAGGTGGCCGACGAACGTGCCCGTGCCGTAAGGGAGTTGCTCGCCGGTGCCTTCCAGATGCCGTCGGATGATTCGGCCGAAGCCGAGCCCGGGGCCCGGCCCGAGCCCGCGCCCAGGACCAGGCTTGAGCCCTGGGCCGAGCCCGAGCCCGAGCCCGGGACCGGGCCCTGGGCCGAGCCAGAGGCCGCCATCGGCAACGCGACGACGGCCGAAGGAAGTTCACCCGCTGCTGCGGTCTCCGTGAGTCCCCCCGGTGGCGCACCTTCCCCGCGTCCCGAACCGCCCCGCACCCCCCGCTCCATGGCCGCCCCCGCACGGGACGGCGAGCACCGCCGTACCTTCCCGGCCTTCCCGCCGCGCACCGGCGGGGACTTCGCGGGGACCTGGTGGGGCAACGCCTGGGTCGCCGCGCTGGAGGAGGGGGCCCTCGACGCCAAGCGCCTGGCCCGCGGGCGCGGTTACGCCGAGCAGGGGAACGTGGACGCGATCACCGTCACCCCCGGGCTCGTGCTGGCGTACGTGCAGGGCAGCCGCCCGCGTCCCTACCGCGTACAGGTACGGCTGCGCACCCTCGGCGCCGAGGACTGGGAGCGCTTCCTGGAGGCCGCGGTCGAGAGCCCCGGGCACATCGCCGCGCTGCTCGACAAGGAGATGCCCGAGTCCCTCGCCGAGTGCGGGGTGCCACTGCTTCCCGGTCCCGGCGACCTCGAGCCGCAGTGCAGCTGCCCCGACCGCGGTCACCCCTGCAAGCACGCCGCCGCCCTCTGCTACCAGACCGCGCGGCTGCTCGACGCCGACCCGTTCGTGCTGCTCCTGCTGCGCGGCCGGGGCGAACGCGAGGTGCTCGACGCGCTGTCCCGCCGCAACGCCACCCGCGCGGCCCGCGCCGCCCAGGAGCAGGAACCGGAACCCCTGCCGGGCGTCCGGGCCGCCGAAGCCCTCGCCGAGCGCCGGCTCCCGCCGCTGCCCGCCCCGCTGCCCGTGCCCCCGCACCCCGAGCAGCCCCCGGCCTACCCGTCCGCGCCGAACGGCCCCGACTCCTTCGCGCTGGACCACCTCGCGACCGACGCGGCCGCCCGCGCCCACGCCCTGCTGGTCACCGGCCGGGACGAGATCGGCGAACTCACCCTCTGGCGGGACGCCGTACGGCTCGCCGCGTCCCGACCCGGTTCCGGGCTCACCGTCACCACCCGCGCCCTCTACGCGGCGCTCGCCTCCGCCGTCGGCCGCACCTCTGTCGAACTGGCCCGCGCGGTGGCCGCCTGGCGGCAGGGCGGGCCGGACGGGCTCACCGTCCTGGAGGAGACCTGGGACCCGCCGGCCGGGCGCTTCGACCGGGCCCGGCCGCTCCTCCTCGCCGCCGACCTCCCGGCCTTCCGCCCGCGCCGCAACCACCTCACCCACCCCCGCGGCCACGTCCAACTCCGCTTCGGCCGCGACGGGTTGTGGTACGCGTACGAGTCCGAACCGGGCCACGACGACTGGTGGCCGCGCGGCACCCCCGACCCGGACCCGGTGGGCGCGCTGACCGGTCTGGGCGGTTCGGACGAGCTCTGAGGCGCCCGGTCCCGTCGGCGCGCAGGGCGCCCGGCGGAGCCGGTCACGGGCCGCCGGCATCCGCGCCCCGCGGCCGCCCGATCCGCCCGATCCGCCCCCCACTTCTCCGCCGTGGGTCGGTGACATCGAGGTGTCCGCGCAGCCCCTCTACTCGCCCTGGAACACCGACTTCTACCGGCTGTTCGGCAGCGCCCACCCCGACGGCGGCAGCGCCCCGCTGACCCGGCAGACCGTCAAGAGCGCCTGGGAGCTGCCCTGGGACGCGAGCCTCGGGGCGGGTGCCGTGCACCGTCTGACCGGACGCTCCTGGTCCGGCGCAGGCGCGGTCGTACGCGTCGACGTCAGCACCGACGGAGGGATCAGCCGGCGGCGCGCCCGGCTGCACGACGCCCCGCGCCGCGCGGGCCGGGTCCGCTGGTCCACCGACTGGCGCCCGTCGGCCCCGGGCGCGTACACCCTGCTGGCCCGGGCCACCGACAGCACCGGCCGCACCCAGCCCGACACGACCGTCCCGAACACCCAGGGCTATCTGTTCGACGCCGTGGTCCGCCACCCCGTCCGGGCGGTGTGAGAGGAACGCGCGTACGACGGTGCAAGGGCATCGGCCGAGGCCCCGGCACGGACTCCTCCGGCACGGGCTCCACGGGGGCCGCCCGGACGGCGCACGCGCGTCGGGGACCGGTCGGCCATGCCCTGCCCTTACCGGCACTGGGTGTCCTCCCTGTCCCCAGTCGGCCGGCCGTTCCCAGCGGCCGCGGCAGGGATTGCGGCCCGCTCGCGGGTAGCGGATGCCGAAACCCGGGCCGCGGCACAGCCATGGGGTCCTGTGCCTCTTCTCGTGGGCGATCCGGTCCCTGGTGAGGTACGGGCCACGGTTCGATGTGCGGCGTCCAGGACGGTCGGGGCGACGGTGCCGTCCTGCGCACCGTGTCCGTGCCCGTCGTGCCTGGAATTCATCGCTAGGGAAGCCGGCGGGCCACGGCGCCCAGGCATACTCCGAGCCAGCCGAGGGCGAACAGCCAGCCGCCGACGACGTCGGTGAACCAGTGCACTCCGAGGTAGACGCGGGTCAGTCCGACCGACGCGCCCCAGCCGCCGATGACCAGGGTGAGCGGGGTCCGGCCGCGCGGACCCCGCAGGCGGACGGCGATGATCAGGAGTCCCGCGGTGATGGCCGCCGTGGTGGTGTGACCGGACGGGAACGCCCATCCCGAGGCGTGCGTCGCCCAGTCCGTCAGGGGCGGCCGCGGCCGGGCGACGAGCGCCATCACCGCGTACCGCAGCGCCTGGCCCGCCCCGAGGCAGCCCAGACAGAGCGCGACGGCCAACGCGCGCTGCCGGCGGGTGCGCCCCGCGATGACCCCGGCCAGCACCGCCAGCGCGAACGGGACCAGACCCGTCCCGGTGCCGGTCAGCCCGCGGGCGAACGCCACCGCCACGTCCGGCCGGTGGCCGACGGACCACGAGAGGAGGCCGGCGTCCGTGAACAGCGGATTGCCGTCGTGGCCCACCACGACCATGGTGAGCACGCCGAAGGCCGTCCAGGCGCCGAGGCCGCAGCTGCCGGCCAGTTCGGCGACCTCGCCGCGCTTCACGACACCACCATCAGCAGCGGCCGCAGGCGCGTGGCCGTGAGCCGCAGGGCTGCGGCCTTTGCACGCCCGCGCAGTGCCGACATGACGAGCAGAGCGGCCAGAGCGCCCACCACGACCCCTGCCAGCACGTCGTGGGGGTAGTGCGCGCCGACCCAGACCCGCGAGACCGCCATGGCGCAGGCGGCCACTGCGGCGACCGCGCCGAGTCGGCGGGAGACGAACAGCAGCGCGACGGCCGCCGCGGCGGCGATGGCCGCGTGGTTGCTGGGGAAGGACCAGTCGCCGGGCGCCGGACACGCCTCCAGCGTGGCCACCCGCAGGCTCCGGCAGGGCCGGTCCTCGCGCACCAGCAGCTTCAGCGCCGCGTTCACCCCGTAGGCCACGACCACGACGAACGGCACGGCGAGCGCGATCACCGACGCGGTGGCTCCCGCCCGTCGGGCGTGCCACCAGCCGACGGCCATGAGGACCGCGAACAGGGCGAGTCCGTACGTCGACCACGCCGACGCCGTGTCGTCCAGCCACGGGGGAGCGTGCCGGGCGAGGTTCACCACGTCGGTGTAGGCCGAGCCGTCGACCGACGAGCCGTTGAAGGCGAGGATCATCCGCGTGCCTCCTTCGCCTTCGCGTCCCGGCGCGAGCGGTACACCTCGGAGGCGACCGGGATCAGCGACAGGGCCACGATCACCGCGACGATCGGCAGCAGATACCGGTCCACGTCGGGTACGGAGGAGCCCAGCGCGTAGCCCGCCAGGGCGAGACCCAGGCTCCACGCCAGCCCGCCGGTCACCTGCCAGACGGTGAAGGTTCGCACGGGCACTCGCAGGGCGCCGGCCATCGGGTTCAGGACCGTGCGCACCACCGGAACGAAGCGGGCCAGGACGATCGCCTTCGCGTGTCCGTAGCGCTCCAGCAGCTCCTCCGCGCGTTTCGCCCCGTCGTGCAGGCGGGCGGAGCGGCTGCGGGCGAGCAGGGTACCGCCAGCTCTTCGGCCCAGGAGATATCCGCATTGCGCGCCCGCCAGCGCTCCCACCGCCGCGGCGGTCAGGAGCGGGGCGAGCGACAGTTTCAGACCGCGGTCGTCGGCGCCCGTGCACAGCAGACCGGCGGTGAACAGCAGTGAGTCGCCCGGGAGGAAGAAACCGATCAGCAGCCCGGTCTCGGCGAACAGCACCGCGCCCACACCCAGCACGCCGAAGGCGGACAGCAGCGACCGGGCGTCCAGCACATTGACGGCGAGCTGCGACGATAGGTGCGTGGCTGTGGTCATCGTCGGGAGCCCCTTCATCGTTCTTCCGGACTGTCGGGTGCGGCGCAACGGTTGGAGGGCGGCATCCGACGACTGACTACAATCCTGTAGACGGTCTGCTGAACTGTAGACGATGGCGGAGTGAGGAACGTTCCATGACCGACGCGAAGGACGACAGGCGGCCGGCCGGCGAACTCGAAGCCGCCGTCATGGCCGCGCTGTGGGCTGCCGGGGCTCCGCTCACGCCCGGGCGGGTGCAGACCGAACTCGGCTCCGGCCTGGCCCGTACGACGGTGGCGACGATCCTGACGCGTCTGCACGACAAGGGCGTCGTCAACCGTGAGCGGGAGGGGCGCGGTTACGCCTACTTCCCCGTGCAGGACGCTCCCGGGCTGACCGCCCGGCGCATGCATACCGAACTCGACCGGGACGCCGACCGGGAGACGGTCCTGGCCCGCTTCGTCGCCCAGCTCAGCCCCGGCGACGAGCAGCATCTGCGCCGCCTCCTGGAGGGTGACGAGTGATGACCGTTCTGCTGCTCCTCCCGCTGATCCTGCCCTTCCTCGCACCGGTGCCGGCCCGCCGGACCCTCGATCGCCTGGCCCCCGCCACCGCGCTGTGGGTCCTCACCGCCTCCGCCCTGGCACTGGCGGGGGCCTGCGTCGCAGCCCTCGGCGCCCTGGTCCTGACCGGACTGCTCAAACTCCCCGCCTTCGCCGCTCTCGGTGAACTCGTCCACCCCCTGCGGACCCCCTCGGACTACCTCGTCCTCCCCGCCGCCACGGCGGCCACCGGAGCGCTCACCGTCAGCGCCTGGACCCTTGTGCGCGCGGTCTTCCGGCAGACCCGCGCCTTCCGTAGCGCCCGCGCGCAGGCCGACCGCCGCCCCGCCGCCGGTGACCTGTGCGTGATCGATTCGCCCGATCCGGACGCCTACGCCCTGCCCGGACGGCCCCACCGCATCGTCGTCACCACCGCGATGCTGCGCAGCCTGGGACCCGCCGAGCGTGAGGCCCTCTTCGCCCACGAGCGCGCCCACAACCAGGCCGGCCACCACTACTTCCTGGCCGCGGCCGAACTCGCCGCCCACTGCCACCCCGCTCTCCGCGCCACCCGCGACACCATCCGTCTCGCCGCCGAGCGCGCCGCCGACGAGGCAGCCGCCGAGGTCACCGGAGACCGGCGCCTGATCGCCACGGCCATCGCCCGCGCCGCCCTCGCCGGCCACGCCTCCCCCTCCACCCGCCCGGACTTCGCACCCGCGGCGACGACAGGCCCGGTGCCGCAACGCGTCGCCGCCCTCCTCGCACCCTCCGAGAAGCGCTCGCGCACCACCCGCCGTACCGCCTTCCTCCTCGTGGCCTGCACGGTCCTGTCCGTCGCCGCCGGAACAACCGGCGTCGTCGACTTCCACCACGAGGTCGAGGTCGCCCAGGGCGAGGAAGGTCCATGACCGCCTCGGAGCGGTGTTCGACCACGAGGATCACTCACCGCTGCCGCGACCGCCGGCCGAGGCGGGCGGGTCCGTACCGGAGCGATGGGCCGACGAGGGGGGCCGCAGCCCGGATCGGCAGCCGGACGGTCGTCGCCCGCGCCGTCGGGCGGGCGGCTCCCGCCTCCGCCGGCATGCCACGCCCCGCCACCCTGGCCGTGACCGGCGGGGCAGTACCCCAGCGGGTGCAGGCCCTGCCGGCCCCGCCTGTCGAGCGCCCCGCCCTGCCCTTCGCGCCCGGCGCCCTCCTGCTCACCCTGTGCTGCGCCGGCCTGGCCGACGCCGCCTCGGACAGCGGGAACCCGGTCGAGAGCGCGGAACGGGCCCGGTGCGCCGCGGACGCCGGGGCGCTGGGCGCGGCGTGGGCGGGCCGTCCTCCCCAGCGGCCGGACGTCCGCTGCCACCACGGTGGAACCGACGGGCACGGAAGACACCGCGGGTGGTGGGTGTAGTACCGCGGTACGACGTGCGCGGCGCGGTTCAGCCTCCCGGTACCACCGGATCGGCGTGAATCGGCGCTTAGCGTTGCCGGTGCGGCGTCGGAGGCGAAGGACGCCGGTGGCCGACAGGAAGAACGCGAATGATCGACGCACGGCAGTTGACCAAGAAGTACGGCGAGAAGACGGCCGTCGACGGGCTGGACTTCGTCGTGCGGCCGGGAACGGTGACCGGCTTTCTGGGGCCCAACGGAGCGGGCAAGTCCACGACGATGCGCATGGTCGTCGGCCTCGACGCCCCGACGAGCGGCTCCGTCACCGTCAACGGCCACCGCTACGCCCGCCACCGGGCACCCCTCCAGGAGGTCGGTGCCCTCCTGGAGGCGAAGTCGATCCACCCGGGCCGCTCGGCGTACAACCACCTCAGGGCCCTCGCGCTGACCCACGGCATTCCGGGCCGCCGGGTCGACGAGGTCATCGACCTCGCCGGACTGGGCAGCGTGGCGAAGAAGCGGGCCGGCGCCTTCTCCCTCGGGATGGGCCAGCGGCTGGGCATCGCGGCGGCGCTGCTGGGCGATCCGCAGACGGTGATGCTGGACGAGCCGGTCAACGGGCTGGACCCGGAGGGCGTGCTCTGGATCCGTAACCTGCTCAAAGCGCTTGCCGAGGAGGGCCGGACGGTCTTCGTGTCCTCGCACCTGATGAGCGAGATGGCCCTGGTGGCGGACCACCTGATCATCGTGGGGCGCGGGCGGCTGCTGGCCGACACGACCGTGGCGGACCTGATCCGCGAGGCGGGCAGCGCCACGGTGAACGTCGCGACGCAGGACCCGACGCGGCTGCGGGACGTGCTGGCGGGACCGGGCGTCGAGGTCACCGGCCGGATCGGCTCCGAGGAGCTCCAGGTGACCGGGCTGACCGCCCGCGAGATCGGGCTGAAGGCAGCGGAGCACGGGATCGCGCTGTTCGGCCTGAGCGCGCGGACCGTGTCGCTGGAGGAGGCGTTCATGGACCTGACCAGGGATGCCGTGGAGTACCACGGCTCCACGACCGGGATCGAGACCCTTGGGAGGCCCGCATGAGCACCCTCACCGCAACTGCCGGGGAACCTCGGACCACGCCCGTCCGACCCGTCTACCGGGTGACCGGACGGCGCGTGTTGTCCTCGGAGTGGGCCAAGCTGTGGTCCCTGCGCTCGACGTGGATCACCCTGGGCCTCGGCCTGCTGTTCCTGGTGGCCTTCGGCCTGATCTCCGCGAGCCACTACAAGTCGGGGATCGACTCAGGCCACACGGACCGGGACTTCGCCGACGCGACGGCCGTCAGCCTGTCCCTCTTCGGTACGAACTTCGCCCAGCTGGCCCTGGGCGTCCTCGGTGTGCTGGTCACCGCGGGGGAGTACTCGACCGGCATGATCCGCTCGACGCTCGCGGCGGTACCGCGCCGGCTGCCCGTGCTGTGGTCCAAGGCGGCCGTGTTCGGGCTGGTCGCGCTGGTTGTGGGGACGCTGGGCGGCTTCGTCGCCTTTCTGATCGGGAGCGGGATCGTCTCGGGCACGCCCGCTGCCATGAGCCTCTCGCACGCGGGTGTCCTGCGCAGCCTGCTGGGCGCGGGGCTCTACCTCGGCCTGGTCGGGGTGATCGGCACCGCCCTGGGCGCGCTGCTGCGGTCGGTGGCCGGCGGGATCTCGGTGCTGGTGGCCGCCCTGATGCTGGTCCCGGGACTGATCTCCCTGCTGCCGAGCTCCTGGCAGGACGACATCAGCCCCTACCTGCCGTCCGACGCGGGCGCGGCGATGTTCGCGCTGACCCATGACTCCACGACCCTGTCACCGGGCGCCGGACTGCTGGTCTTCCTCTGCTGGACGGCGCTGGCGCTGGGCGGCGCGGCCTACCGGCTCGTGCGCAGCGACGTCTGAGGCCTGCACCATGGACAGGTGACGCCCGTGACCACCGATGACCTCAGCGGGATGGGACCGCTGGTCGCCCGGCTTTCCCGGGGCGGCCAGCGGTTGCGGCAGGCCGACCGGACACATCCCTGGGTGCTGGACACCGCGGTCGTCGTCCTGGTCCTTGTGATGTTCTGCCTGCCCGACCTGTTCCACGGCGGTGGGGACAAGGGCGACGGCGACGGCGACGGTCCGCGCCGGTTCCGCCTCGCCCTCACCCAGCTGCCCGTCGCGGGAATGCTGGCCTTCCAGGCCGGACTGGTTCTGCCCCTGCTGTGGCGGCGACGCAAACCCCTCATGGCGTTCGCCGCCATCACCGTGGTGTTCGTCGTCCAGTGGTCCGTGGGCGCGGCGCTGCGCGCGGACGTCGCCCTGTTCATCGCCCTGTACAGCCTCGCCCTGCACGGGTGGCTGCGCCAGCTGCCGTGGGCCTGTGCGGCCATGGCGGCCGCCATGGCGCTGGTCGCGGTCCGGGTGTCCTCGGCCGTGTCCGTGTGGGACGCGCTGTTCTTCCTGCTGAGCACGGCGACCGCGGCCCTCGCACTCGGCCTGGTGGTACGGATCCGCCGGGCCCAGCTCGCCGGACTGCGGGACCGGGCCGCCCGGCTGGAGATCGAGCGCGACCAGCGCAGCAGGCTGGCGACGGCCACCGAACGCACCAGGGTCGCCCGCGAGATGCACGACATCGTCGGCCACAACCTGTCCGTCATCATCACGCTGGCCGATGCCGGCGCCTACGCCACCGACATCGCTCCCGAACGGGGCAAGGAGGCGCTCCGGCTCATCGGCGACACGGGCCGCCAGGCCCTCGGTGAACTGCGGCGCGTGCTCGGCGTGCTGCGCGAGGCGACAGGCGGCGGCTCCCCGGGCGGGCCCGAACTCAGCCCGCAGCCCGGCATCGCGGACATCGAGGCACTCTGCGCCAAGGTGCGCGCCGCAGGGCTCGAGGTCGTCTACCGGACCTCAGGCGAGGTGGACGCTCTGGACAGCGGCGTGCAGCTGACGGTGTACCGCATCGTCCAGGAAGCCCTCACCAACACACTGAAGCACGCCGACACCGACACCCTGGTACGGCTGGCGATCGTCGAGAAGGACACCCGGCTGACCGTCCGGGTCCGGGACACCGGCCCGGCCCTGCTGTCCGGACCGCCGAACGAGGAAGGACACGGTCTGGTGGGCATGCGGGAGAGAGCGGCTCTGTACGGAGGCACCGTCAGCGCGGGGCCGGCGGGCGGCGGAGGATGGAGCGTCGAGGCCGTCCTCGACCTCACGCCCCGAAGCGGTGGTGAGCGATGACCACCGTGCTCATCGTGGACGACCAGCCCCTGCAGCGCTACGGCTTCCACCTGCTCCTGGACTCCGTCGCCGAGACCGATGTCGTCGGTGAGGCCGCCCACGGCGCCGAGGCCGTCCGCAAGACGGCCGAACTGCGCCCGGACGTCGTCCTGATGGACGTTCGCATGCCCGGCATGGACGGCATCGAGGCCACTCGCCGCATCGTCGCCGCCGGCGGCCGCTCGCGTGTCCTCGTGCTCACCACCTTCGACCTCGACGAGTACGTCCACGCCGCCATCCGGGCCGGCGCCAGCGGCTTCCTCCTCAAGGACGTGCGCCCCGAGGAGCTCCTTGCCGGCATCCGAGCCGTCGCCTCCGGCGACGCCGTCATCGCGCCCGCCCTCACCCGCCGTCTCCTGGACGAATACGCCCGCTACGTCCCCGCGCACCGCACCGGCTCCGCCGAGGACCCGGGACTCGGCTCCCTCACCGACCGCGAGCGGGAGATCCTCGTCGCCGTCGGCAAGGGCTGGACCAACGGCGAGATCGCCGCCCGGTTCGTGCTGTCCGAGTCCACCGTCAAGACCCACGTCGGCCGCGTCCTCGCCAAGATCGGAGCCCGCGACCGCATCCAGGCCGTGATCTTCGCCTACGACCACGGCCTCGCCCGGCCCAACGGGGACTGAACCGAAGCGCCCGGGCAGTCCCGCGGCCTCCGTCAGGGTTCCAGGCGGCAGCCGTGGCCGCGCAGGGTGGTGATGCGGGGCAGGCTGCCGGGACGGACCGGGGCGTCGGCTCGGTCTTGTTCGACGCGCGGGGGAGGGGGCGTATCGGCCGCCTGGCGGGCGGGATCCTGGCCGGGGCAGGGGAATCACCGGCCAGGACCTGTTCCTCACCTTGTGTGCCGGGCGCTCAGGGAGTTCAGAAGGGCGGCTCCGCGGGCCGGGAGACCGGCTTCCGCCCGCCCGGGACGACGAAGGGCCGGTGGTCGGCCGCGTCGTGCCGCTGGCGGCGGACGGCATGGGCGGCGGCGCTCATCGCGCGGCCCTTCCCAGCGCCCTCGTGCTGCGTCCGGCCGCCCTGGAGTCAGGGCAGACGAGGCGGGCGGCCGGACGGTGACCGGGCCGGACCGGGCGCGGCACCCGCCGTGAGTGGCAGCGGCGGAATCGGCCTTGAGGGCGGTCGACGTGGTCGTGCACGGGATACCTCCGGATCGGTCGCCGTCAGCATCCACCGGCGGCGGTGGGCGGCGCGGCGGCCGAACGGTCTGCTCGGACAGGGCCGACGGTCCCTGCCGTCGGCGGGTGCGACAGGGCCGGTCGGGCCGTCGGGACGACAACGACGCGCCGGCACGGACGGCGCTCGGAGGGCTCCCCGAGAAGCGGGCCGCAGTCCAGGCCCCGTGCGCGCCGCCCCGTTTTCGGGAGC
Organism: Streptomyces zaehneri; assembly: GCF_032248645.1. Classification (NCBI taxonomy): domain Bacteria; kingdom Bacillati; phylum Actinomycetota; class Actinomycetes; order Kitasatosporales; family Streptomycetaceae; genus Streptomyces; species Streptomyces zaehneri. The sequence continues at coordinate 275,630 of NZ_JASTTJ010000004.1, read as the reverse complement.
GGTTCGGGGAACGGGGTGCCAGGGCGTCCGCGGTGGCCACCGTGGCGACGCCCAAGCCGGTCAGTGCGGCCCCCCAGGCCCGTGACCGGGGTCGTGAGGTGCCGTGCCTGGTAGGCGGACGTCAGCGAGGCCGATGCGGGCGGGGACGGCGCTCCGGAGCCCGACCACGGGGCGGATGCCGCGTCCGGCCGCGGTGAGCGGCCGGACGCCGGAGCGAACCGGGCGCCACGCGCCGTACGCGCTACACCTGCGGCAGCCGGGGACGGGGGAATCGGCCGCCTGGCAGGCACGGAATGCGGTCGTACAGATGGGCATCTGCGGTTCGATCAGTGCCCAGCATGCACCCCGGGCGCAGCCGACTCCCCGGCCGACCGGACCCAGGCACCGGGACCATTGGTCCCCATCGCGACCACCCGGATGGGGCCGGAAGGTCATCCGGCAGGGACCGCCGGCCCCAGGTGCGCCACGGCCTGCGGCTTCTAGCGTTCCTGGCCATGGAGAACGATCAGAACGCACGGCGTCAGGCGTTGCCCGCCGGTGAGGGCTGGCCGCTGGCAGCCCGCAGACTGTTGACCCGCCGTGAGGTGTCGGCCGACGGACGCGCCGTGTTCGGGGAAGGCGACCCGAAGTGGGAGGGCTTCTACCGGGACCGGTGGGCGCACGACAAGGTGGTGCGCTCCACGCATGGGGTGAACTGCACCGGTTCGTGCTCGTGGATGGTGTACGTCAAGGACGGCATCATCACCTGGGAGCACCAGGCCACCGATTACCCCTCCATCGGCACGGACTGCCCCGAGTACGAGCCGCGGGGCTGCCCGCGCGGGGCGTCGTTCTCCTGGTACACCTACTCGCCCAGCCGGGTCCGCTACCCGTATGTGCGCGGCGAGTTGCTGAAGCTGTGGCGCGAGGCCCGCAAGCGCCTCGGTGACCCGGTGGCGGCCTGGGCGGAGATCACCGGTGACCCGGCCAAGGCCCGCGCCTACAAGCGGGCCCGCGGCAAGGGTGGCCTGGTGCGCGCCGACTGGGACGAGGTGAGCGAGCTGGTCGCCGCCGCGCAGGTGCACACCGTCAAGGCGTACGGGCCCGACCGTGTCGCCGGTTTCTCGCCGATCCCGGCGATGTCGATGGCGTCGTTCGCGGCCGGGGCGCGGTTCCACTCGTTGATCGGCGGCACGCTGTTGTCGTTCTACGACTGGTACGCCGACCTGCCGATCGCCTCGCCGCAGGTCTTCGGCGACCAGACCGACGTGCCGGAGGCCGCGGACTGGTGGAACGCGGGCTATCTGATCATGTGGGGCTCCAACATCCCCGTGACCCGCACGCCCGACGCGCACTTCCTCACCGAGACCCGCTACAACGGCACCAAGGTCGTCGCGGTCAGCCCCGACTACGCCGACAACGTCAAGCACGCCGACGAGTGGCTGGCCCCGCACCCGGGCACGGACGGGGCGCTGGCGATGGCCATGGGCCACGTGATCCTGCGCGAGTTCCTGATCGACCGCGAAGTGCCCTACTTCAAGGACTACCTGCGCAAGTTCACCGACGCGCCGTTCCTGGTGACCCTGCGCGAGCACACCGAGGACGGCCTGGTCCCGGACGGCTTCCTGACCGCCGCGGACCTCGGACGCGACACGGAGCACGCCGAGTCCAAGACCGTTCTCCTCGACTCGGCCACCGGCGAACCGGTGGTGCCGAACGGCTCGCTCGGCTTCCGCTGGGGGGAAGCCGAGCCAGGCCGCTGGAACCTCGACCTGGGCGACACCGTCCCCGAACTGAGCCTGGTCGACAGCGCGCAGGACACGGTGGCCGTGGCCCTGCCGCGCTTCGACGAGGGTGCGACCGAGGGCGGCTCGGTGATGGTCCGTGGGGTGCCCGTCCGCAGGATCGGCGGACGGCTCGTCACCACCGTCTTCGACCTGATGCTCGCCCAGTACGGGGTGCATCGGCCGGGTCTGCCGGGCAGCTGGCCCACGTCGTACGACGACGCGTCGCAGCCGTACACCCCGGCCTGGCAGGAGACCATCACCTCCGTCCCGGCCGAGCAGGCGGCCCGTATCGCCCGGGAGTTCGCCCGCAACGCCGAGCGCACCAACGGCCGGTCGATGATCGCGCTGGGTGCCGGCACCAACCACTGGTTCCACTCCGACACCATCTACCGGGCGTTCCTGGCCCTGACGACGATGACCGGCTGTCAGGGCGTCAACGGCGGTGGCTGGGCGCACTACGTCGGCCAGGAGAAGGTCCGCCCCCTCACCGGGCAGCAGCATCTGTCGTTCGCGTTCGACTGGCAGCGGCCCACCCGGCACATGGCGGGCACCTCGTACTGGTACCTGAACTCCGACCAGTGGCGCTACGAGGCCTTCGGCCCCGACGAGCTGGCGTCCCCGCTCGGTGCGGGCCGATTCAAGGGGAAGGCGTTCGCGGACACGCTCGCACAGGCGATACGGCTCGGCTGGACGCCCGGCCACCCCGGCTTCAACCGCAATCCGCTCGACCTCACCGACGAGGCCGCGGCCGCCGGCCGGCCGGTCGCCGAGCACGTCGTCGACGAACTCAAGTCCGGGCGGCTGCGGTTCGCAGCCGAGGACCCCGACGACCCGGCCAACTTCCCGCGCGTGCTCACCGTGTGGCGGGCCAACCTGCTCGGCTCCTCCGGCAAGGGCAGCGAGTACTTCCTGCGCCACCTGCTCGGCACCGACGCGGCCGTCCGCTCCGAGGAGACCCCGCCCGAGGGGCGTCCGAAGGACGTGGTGTGGCGGGATGAGGCCCCCGAAGGCAAGCTCGACCTGCTGGTCACCATGGACTTCCGGATGACCTCCACAGGCCTGCTCTCCGACGTCGTCCTGCCTGCCGCGACCTGGTACGAGAAGGACGACCTGTCCAGCACGGACATGCATCCCTTCGTGCACGCCTTCACGCCGGCCATCGCCCCGCCCTGGCAGGCGCGCACCGACTACGACACCTTCCTGACCCTCGCCGACAGGTTCAGCGAACTGGCCGCCGACCACCTCGGCACCCGCACCGACGTCCTCGCCGTGCCGCTCACGCACGACACCCCCGACGAACTCGCCCAGCCCGGCGGAGTCGTACGGGACTGGAAGGCCGGAGAGTGCGAACCGGTCCCGGGCCGGACGATGCCCAAACTGGTCGTCATCGAGCGGGACTACGCGGCCGTGGCTCAGAAGATGCGCGCCGTCGGCCCGCTGCTGGACACCCTGGGCACCACCACCAAAGGTGTCACCGTCCACCCGGACCAGGAGATCGACGAGCTGCGGCACCGCAACGGCACCGTCCGGGACGGGATCGCCGCCGGACGGCCCTCGCTGGCCACCGCCACCCACATGTGCGAGGCGATTCTCGCCCTGTCCGGCACGACCAACGGACGCCTCGCCACCGAGGGCTTCCGGGAGCTTCAGCGCCAGACCGGCAGCGAGGGCCTGGTGGAACTCGCCTCCGAACGGGAGGCGGAGCGCATCACGTTCGCCGACACCCGCACCCAGCCCCGGTCGGTGATGACCTCCTACGAGTGGTCCGGCTCGGAGACCGGCGGGCGACGCTACTCGCCGTTCGTCATCAACACCGAGCACAAGAAGCCCTGGCACACCCTCACCGGCCGCCAGCACTTCTTCGTCCAGCACGACTGGATCACCGAACTGGGCGAGCAACTGCCGGTCTACCGGCCACCGTTGAACACTCCCCGGCACTACGGCGACGAGCACCTGCATGACAAGGACCGGGCGGAGGTCACCGTCCGCTATCTGACCCCGCACTCGAAGTGGTCCATCCACTCCAACTACCAGGACAACAAGTACATGCTCGACCTGTCCCGCGGCGGCCCGGTGATCTGGATGTCCACCGCCGACGCCGAGAAGATCGGCGTGAAGGACAACGAGTGGATCGAGGCGTACAACCGCAACGGCGTGGTCGCCGCCCGGGCCGTGGTCACGCACCGTATGCCCGAGGGAACCGTGTACATGTACCACGCCCAGGACCGCAACGTGAACGTCCCGAAGACCGAGGTCAGCGGCAAGCGCGGCGGCATCCACAACTCCCTGACCAGGCTGCTGCTCAAGCCCACCCATCTCGCCGGCGGCTACGCCCAGTTCACCTACGCCTTCAACTACTACGGCCCGACCGGCAACCAGCGCGACGAGGTCACCGTCATCCGTCGCCGCAGCCAGCAAGTGGAGTACTGACATGCGCGTCATGGCACAGATCGCGATGGTGATGAACCTCGACAAGTGCATCGGCTGTCACACCTGCTCGGTCACCTGCAAGCAGACGTGGACCAACCGCACCGGCGTCGAGTACGCCTGGTTCAACAACGTCGAGACCAAGCCCGGCGTCGGTTACCCCCGCCGCTACGAGGACCAGGAGCAGTGGAAGGGCGGCTGGATGCTCGACAAGCGCGGACGGCTGGTCCTGCGCTCCGGCGGCCGGATCAAACGGCTCCTGTCACTGTTCTCCAACCCGGACCTGCCGAGCATCGAGGACTACTACGAGCCGGTCACCTACGACTACGACAACCTCATCAGCGCCCCGGCCGGCAAGGACATGCCGGTGGCCCGCCCCCGCTCGGTGCTCACCGGCGAGCCCACCGCCATCGCCTGGGGAGCCAACTGGGAGGACGGCCTCGGCGGCGCCCCCGAGAACGCCGGCGGCGACCCCAATCTCACCGGGGAATGGGCTCAGAAGGTCAAGTTCGAGTTCGAGCAGACCTTCCTCTTCCACCTCCCCCGCCTGTGTGAGCACTGCCTCAACCCGGCCTGCGTCTCCGCCTGTCCGTCCGGCGCGATGTACAAGCGGGTCGAGGACGGCATCGTCCTGGTCGACCAGGACCGCTGCCGCGGCTGGCGGATGTGCGTGACGGCGTGCCCGTACAAGAAGGTGTACGTCAACCACGCCACCGGCAAGGCCGAGAAGTGCACGTTCTGCTTTCCACGCATCGAGGCCGGCCAGCCCACCGTCTGCTCCGAGACCTGTGTGGGACGGCTGCGCTACCTCGGGCTGCTGCTGTACGACGCCGACCGCGTCGGCGAGGCCGCCGCCACCCCGGACGAGAAGGACCTGCTCGACGCGCAGCGGGGCGTCTTCCTCGACCCGCACGATCCCGAAGTGATCGCGGCGGCACGGGAGTCGGGCATCCCCGAGGACTGGCTGGACGCGGCGCGCCGCTCCCCGGTGTACGACCTGGTGATGCGGTACAAGGTGGCGCTGCCGCTGCACCCGGAGTACCGGACGATGCCGATGGTCTGGTACGTGCCTCCGCTCTCGCCCGTCCTGGACGCCGTCGACGCGGCCGGCGGAAACCAGGACGACCCCGACCACGTCTTCGCCGCCGTCACCCGGCTGCGCATCCCGCTGGAGTACCTGGCGGAGCTGTTCACAGCCGGGGACGCCGATGTGGTCGCCGGGGTGCTGATGAAGCTCACCGCGCTGCGCTCGTTCATGCGCGAGCGCACCCTCGGCGAGGAGGGCGACGAGGCCGTGCTCGAGGCGGTCGGCCTGACCGCCCGTGAGGCCGAGGACCTGCACCGGCTGCTCGCGATCGCCAAGTACCAGGATCGCTACGTCGTCCCGGCCGCCCACAAGGAGGACGCCGCCGCGCTGAGCGCGATGGAGAACCGCTGCCCGGTCGAATCCCCCGACGACCCGGCGGACGCCGGCGGCCGACGGGTCATGCTCGGCATCCCCACCCTGCGACGCAAGACCGCCGGAGGCCAGTCGTGAGCCCGCTGCCCGCCACCATTCCCGCCCTCGTCCGCACCCGCGTCCGGGCGGCCGTGCGCCGCCCGGCCCGGCTCACCCCCGAGGAGACGGCGGGCCGGGCCCTGATCCTGCGACTCGTGTCATTGCTGCTGCAGTACCCCGACTCCGAACTGACCGCAGCCCGGACGGACCTGACGACCGTGGTGGAGGCCCTGCCGGACACGCCCGCGGCGGAGCACCTGGCCCGGTTCACCGGCTGGTTCGCCGCACAGGACCCCGAGGCGCTTCAGCGGCACTACGTCGAGATGTTCGACCTGCGCCGCAAGAGCAGCCTCTACCTGACCTACTACCTGCACGGCGACACCCGCCGCCGGGGCATGGCCCTGCTCACCCTGAACCAGCGGTACAAGGCCGCCGGCTGGGACACCGACGGAGGCGAACTGCCCGACCACCTCCCGGTCGTCCTGGAGTTCGCCGCCCTCGCGGGACCGGGCGGCGGCGAGGCACCGCTGCGCCAGCACCGGCGCGGCCTTGAGCTGATCCACCGGGCGCTGACCGACTCCGACTCCCCGTACGAGCACGTCCTGGCCGCGCTGCTCACCCTGCTGCCGCCGCCCACCGAGGCGGACCGCGCGGCGGTGGCCAGGCTCGTCGCCGAGGGCCCGCCGAACGAGGAGGTCGGCCTGGACCCCTACGGGACGTACGGGGAAGGGGAGTTCGCGCCTCCAGGCACGTTCGTCCCGCCGATGGCCGCTCCGCCGACCCGTGTGCCGCCCGCCGGCCCGCCCACCAGCCGTATGGAAGGCACCCGATGAACGCCGCTGCCCTCTCCCCGTCGGCCGCAGCACCGGCGAGCGGCACCGACCTCCTGCTGTGGGTCGCCGTCCCCTACATCTGCCTCGCCGTCTTCGTGGCCGGACACATCTGGCGCTACCGTCAGGACCAGTTCGGCTGGACCACCCACACCAGCCAACTCCTCGAACACCGCTGGCTGCGCTGGGGCAGCCCGCTGTTCCACCTCGGCGCCTTCATGGTGATCGCCGGGCATGTCGTGGGGCTCGCCGTTCCCGACTCGTGGACCGAGGCCGTCGGCATCTCCGAGCACGCGTACCACACCACGGCAGTCTGGGCGGGTTCGGTGGCGGGCGTCGCCATGGTCGCGGGCCTCGGCATGCTCTGCGCCCGCCGGCTGCTGACCCGCCGGATCCGGCTCACCACCGACCGCAGCGACAAACTCCTCTTCCCGCTGCTGTCCGCCACCGTCCTGCTCGGCATCACCGCCACCGCCGCGCACAACGTGTTCGGCCCCGGCTACGACTACCGGTCCACCGTCTCCGTGTGGTTCCGCGGCCTGTTCGTCCTCCAGCCGCACCCGGAGGCGATCGCCGGCGCACCACTGCTGTTCCAACTCCACGCCCTGACCGCCTTCCTGCTCTTCGCCGCCTGGCCCTTCACCCGGCTCGTCCACGTGTGGAGCGCCCCGATCGGCTACCTGACCCGCCCGTACCTCGTCTACCGCAGGCGGGCCACACCGGCGCAGGCCCCGACGGCCGCGGGCCGGACCCGGTCGGCCTCCGGCTCCCGGTGAGCCGCATGGGTCACGGATGCGGGACTGCCCCGGACGCCTCGACCGCACGGCGTACGCAGACGGTGGGGGCCGGCCGCCGAACGGGCCTGATGATGCTCCTGACCGGAGCCGTCGGCTGGCTTGCCTCGTTCCAGCTCACCGTGGACGACTGGCGGCTCCTGCGCGACCCCTCCTACCAACCGCCGTGCAACATCAGCCCCGTCGTGAGCTGCGGCAGTGTCATGTCCAGCCCGCAGGGCAGCCTGCTCGGCTTCCCCAACATGCTGCTCGGACTGGGCGCCTTCGCCGCCGTGACCGTCCTCGCCGTCGCGGTCCTTTCGGGGGCACGCCTGCACCGCCGGCTCTGGCTCGCGCTGGACGCGGGGGCCCTGGTGGGAGTGGTGTTCGTCCACTGGCTGATCGGTCAGTCGCTCTACGAGCTCAACAGGCTCTGTCCGTACTGCGCCGTCGTCTGGGCCGTCACCATCGCCCTGTTCTGGTACGTCACCGTGCACTGCCTCGAACAGGGGATCGTTCCGGTGCCCCGGGGTGTGCTGGTGCTCGTGCGGGACACGCACTGGATGCTGCTCGCCGCATGGTTCGGGGTGATCGCGCTGCTCGTGCTCACCCGCTTCTGGACGTACTGGAGCAGCCTGCCGTAACCGACCCCTACCGACGGCTCAGGCCCTCGGAGACCACACGGACGAGAGCGTGTCCAGGCCGGCCGCGCTCAGCTGCGCGTCCGCGTGCGGCGGCAGGTTCAGCAGCAGCCACAGCACGACGCCGGTGGCGACGATGACGGTCGAGCACTTGCGCGGGAAGGCGCGCGCGGAGGACCACATCGCCACCAGCACCGCACGCGGGGCGGGGAGCCGGCAGGGCGGCGACTCCACGAAGAACGGCACAGCCCGGCCGCGGCGGTCCCCGAGTTTCTCGAACTCGGCGGTTCGGCGTCAGCCGTGCTTGGCGACGGTGAGCAGCACCGCCGCGTCTTCGACGGCGTGCAGGCTGTGGCGGGCCTCGGGGATGGTGATCAGGTCACCGGTCCGGCCCTCCCAGGAGGTGTCGCCGCTGGTGAGCCGCACGCGTCCGCGCAGCACCAGCAGGGTTGCCTCGCCGGGACTCTCGTGCTCGGCGAGGGCGGTGCCGGCGGTCAGCGCCAGGACGGTCTGGCGCAAGGCGTGCTCGTGGCCGCCGTAGACGGTGGCGGCGCTGCGTCCGGTGGAGGCGGCCGTGGCGCGTTCCAGGTGCTCGCGGGCCAGTGCGTCGAGTGAGAGCTTCTGCATGGTCTCAAGTCTCCGTGTCTTCGCGGACGAGGGGCGACCGCCGGTACGCCGTACGGTGGGTCGCAAGCGGCCGCGGCCACGGCGGCGGTTGTGTGGTTCCGGTGGTCACATCCCGAAGACATGCTCCTCGAGAGAACCGACTGCGCGGTGCGCTTCCAGCCTCGGCTCCGTCCCACCAGGGCGGCAGGTCCTGGACGTCCTCGGGGATGGGGCCGGTCGGCCCCGGGAGCCAGGGAAACCGCCCCTTCCGCCGGCGACGCACCGGGGCGACCGGCCCTGGCTCTTCTGCCCGTGATCGCGGATGATCTCTGAGAGGCAGGGGAACCGGTCACGCCCAGGGGGCGCCTGCCGGTACCGCGACGGACAGCGCAGAACGAGGGGATGGCGATGGCGGACAGCCGGCGCGAAGGGAACCGAGCCGGCGTTCTTCGCGGGAGGCGGCTGGGCCGACGTCCCCGATGCCGTCCGCATGCGGCCCGCACATGACACCTCTCCCGGCTGTCACGCTGGGAGCGGACCCGGTCACCACCGGGCAGCCCGGCCTCGCCCGGGGCCACCGCACCACAGGAGGAGAGAGCACGTGGAGGCCATTGCGTACGGCGTCCTCGCGGACGAGGAGCCGCTGCTGCACGGCGCGTTCGACCATGAGTTCGCGGGCCGGCATGAACTGCGCTGTCTGGGACTGTTCCTCAACCGGGACACCGCCCCCACCGCGGCCGGGCACGAGATCGTGCTCAGCAGCGTCAATGACACCCTGGACGCCGAGGTCCTGCGGGCCCTGGCCGAGGGCGGCACGAAGATGATCGCCCAACGGTCCACCGGCTACAACAACATCGACCTGACGGCGGCCGGGGAACTCGGCCTGACGGTGGCCCGGGTGTCGTCCTACTCGCCGTACTCGGTCGCCGAGTTCGCCTGGGCGCTGGCACTCGCGGTCGACCGGCGGATCGTTCGCGCCGCGCACCGCACCCGGGAGTTCGACTTCCGGCTGGACGGACTGATGGGCCGCGACCTGCACGGCCGGACGGCCGGCGTGGTGGGCACCGGCAAGATCGGCGCCGCGTTCGCGCGGATCGCCCACGGCTTCGGGATGCGGCTGCTGGGCTGGGACGTCGCCGAGAACCCCGACTGCCTGGCCCTGGGCATGCACTACGTCGAGCGGGAGCGGCTGTTCGCCGAGGCGGACCTGGTGAGCTTGCACGTGCCGCTGCTGCCGGAAACCCACCACCTCCTCGACGGGCGTGCCCTGGGGCTGATGAAGGACGACGCGATCCTGGTCAACTCCAGTCGCGGCGGCCTGGTGGACACCGACGCCCTGCTGGAGACCCTGCGTGCGGGGCGGCTCAGCGGCGTGGGCCTGGACGTGTACGAGGAGGAGGCCGGCGTGTTCTTCCTCGACAGGTCCCTGGAGGTGATGACCGACGAACGCCTCGCGCGGCTGATGACCTTCAACAACGTGCTGGTCACCTCGCACCAGGCGTACTTCACCCGGGACGCCGTGGGGCAGATCGCCGGGACGACGGTGGCCAACGTGGCGGACTACCTCGCCGGCCGGAGCGGTGACAACACCCTCGTCCGGTCGCCCGCCGCCTGAGGTGCCGGGCCGGTGCGTGCCTGGCTCTGCCGTGTGGACGGTGGTCGAGCGGCGGGAGGAAACCCCCGACGCGGTCTCCTTCTCCGCCTGGATCGGAGCGCGCGGCAGCACACTCGTCCGGTGTCAGCGGACGAACCGTGTCGTACGACGCGTCAGTAAGGATCAGTGCCGGCACGGGGCGGGCCGAGATCCTGGGTCTCCCGCAGGGCTCCCGCCGTGTCCGGCGCTCGGTTTTGGGGCCGCATGGCGCCCTGGCAGGGGCCGGTCAACCCTCTCCCGAGCGGGGATGGCGGCGCAGGGTAGGCGATGTGGGGAGAGAGCTTTGCAGAGGAGCAGCGATGCTGACCCGGGAAATCGACGCCACAGCCGTCCAGTGCCTGCTGGCCGCGGCGGTGGCCGCGCCGTCGATCCACAATACGCAGCCATGGCGGTTCGGCCTGGACCCCGGCACCCGGTCGGTCGAGGTCCGCGCCGACCCCCGACGGCGGCTGCCGATGACCGATCCTGACCTGCGCGCCCAGCACCTGTCCGTGGGTGCGGCCGTCTTCAACCTCCGGGTGGCCGCAGCGAACCTGGGCTGGGAGCCGGTCGTCCGGCTGCTGCCCGCCGCGGACGATCCCGGCCTGCTGGCCCGCGTGCGACTGGCCGGGCCCGTCGAGTGCGGGCCCTCGTCCCTGCGGCACCTGTACGAGGCGGTGGAACGGCGTCACACCAGCCGGATGCCCTTCACCGGCCGCCCCGTGCCGGAGCCGATCGTGACGGAGATGATCAGCGCGGTACGCGCGGAGGGCGCGCACCTGGAGGTTCCCGACATCGTGGGGACCCGGCGCCTGCTGCGGTTGACCCGGGCGGGCGAGGCCCGCAACGCATCCCATCCGGGCCGCACGGCCGAGGTGCGCGGCCGGCTCACCGCCCCGGGCCGTGACACCGGCTACGGCATCCCGGTGACCGCCGTAGGGGCCCTGGACGCGTCCGGACGGATACCGATGCGGGACTTCACCGGTCGGCTGCCCGTGCCGCACCTTCCTGCCCTGCACTTCGAACGCCACGCGCAGGTGGCGCTGTTGTGGACGGCGTGGGACCGGCGGGAGGACTGGTTGCGGGCCGGCCAGGCGCTGCAGCGTGTGCTGCTCACCGCGACCGAACACGGGGTGCGCACCTCGATGCTGCACCAGGCGATGGAATGGACGGATCTGCGGGCGGCGACGGGCGGACCACGGCAGCGGTGCTGCCCGCAGCTGCTGATCCGGTTCGGCTACGGCCCCGAGGGCGGCCGCACACCGCGCGCCGCCGCGCACGTCACGACGCAGCACGCGCCGGACCCCGGCCGGCGGCCTCCGGCGGTGTGAGGACCGCTCCCTGCGGATGACCCGTGTCCGGCCGGCGGGCGCCCCGCCGGCCGGCCGGAAAGCAGAGACAGCCGCCTTGACCGCGGCTCATCGCGTGGTGCGTGTCCCCGTGATCTCACGTCCGGTGACCAGCTCGGACTCGATGCGCACGAAGACCCCGTCACGCACGGGCATCCAGGACGGCGGGCCGGCCTGCGCGAGCCTTTCGTGCTCGGCGGGGTCGGTCACCACGGTGGCCCGGCCGGTGACGACCACGCTCCAGCCGGACCGGGTCGCCGCGGTGAACTCGTCCGCCTCGAAGGCGACCACGACGCCGTCGACGGCGCGCACGAGGTCGGAGCCGGCCGAGGTGCAGAGCAGGACGGAGGCGTCCTCGTCCAGGGAGAAGTTGACGGGCAGGACCGCGGGCAGCGCCTGCCGGGTGTACACCACCCGGCCGACCGGCACCTGTGCCAGCAGGCGAAGGCAGGCATCCCGGTCGAGAATGCGAAAGGCATCGGTCTCGAGCATCACGCCATCGTCAGCGTCGACCCCGGGGCCGGGTAGGGCCGATCGGCCCTACTTCCCTCCCGGCCGCAGCCGCGGTGCCGAAGGAGTCGTGCGGGCAAGCCGGGGCTCGCGTCCGAGGAGGACCCAGCCGGAGCCGAGGTGGGGACCGTCAGCCCGGCGGCAGGGACCCATGGCCCATGCCTCTCGGGTGTCCGGCGGCGGACAGTGGCTGTGGGGGCGCCGATCTGCGGGCACAGGCCCGGCGATCGTCCGCGCCCCGATCGGCGGAACCAGCGTGAGCAAGAGGGAAAGGACGGACAGCATGGTCCAGTCTTCGACGACGGAGAGCAGCAGGGCGGCCTCGGGCGCGCCGGCGACCGGCCGGGCCTGGCTGATGCTGGCCCTGGCCACCGTCGGGTTCGCGGTCAACTTCTGGGCTTGGGCGCTGCTCAGCCCGCTCGGCCCCCGCTTCAAGGACACCCTGGACCTGACCTCCTTTCAGCAGTCGCTGCTGGTGGCCGTGCCGGTCGTTGTCGGCTCCCTGGGCCGCATCCCGGTCGGCGCGCTGACCGACCGGTTCGGCGGGCGCGTGATGTTCCCGATCGTCTCGGCGGCCACCATCGTCCCGGTGCTCTATCTGGGCCTGGCCGGACACTCCTCGCTCACCGCGCTGCTGGCCGGCGGGTTCTTCCTCGGCATCGGCGGCACCGCCTTCGCCGTCGGCGTGCCCTTCGTGAGCGCATGGTTCCCGCCCGAGCGGCGGGGCCTTGCCATCGGCGTCTTCGGCATGGGCATGGGCGGCACCGCGATCAGCGCCCTGACCACGGTGAAGCTGGTCGACGCGCACAGCATGTCGACCCCGTTCCTGATCACCGCGGCCGTCCTGGCGGCCTACGCCCTGGTGGCCGCGCTGGTGCTGCGGGACGCCCCCGGACGCACCGTGCCGACCGAACCGCTGGGCCGCCGGCTGGCCGCCACCCTGCGCCTGGGCGTCACGTGGCAGGCGTCCGCGCTGTACGCGGTGGCCTTCGGCGGTTACGTCGCCTTCTCCGTCTACCTGCCCACCTACCTCAAGACCGGCTACGGCCTGACCCAGGCCGACGCGGCCAACCGGATGGCCGGCTTCGTGCTGCTCGCGGTGGCCATGCGGCCGATGGGCGGCTGGTTGTCCGACCGCATCGGCCCGGTGCGGGTGCTGGCCGGTGCGCTGGGCATCGTGCTGGCCGGGGCGCTCGCGCAGTCCTTCACGCCGGCCCTGGCGCCGGTGGGCACGATCGCCTTCCTGGCCATGGCCGCCGCGCTGGGCGCGGGCAGCGGCGCGGTCTTCGCGCTGGTGGCCCTGATGGCCCCGGAGAACAAGGTCGGCTCGGTCACCGGCATCGTCGGTGCCGCGGGCGGCCTGGGCGGCTTCGTGCCACCGCTGGTGATGGGGTCGCTGTACGGCGCCTACGGCTCGTACGCGATCGGCCTGGTCCTGCTGGGTGTGGTCGCTCTGGCGGCGCTGACCTTCACCGAAACCGGCGTGCGGCGCGCGCTCACCCGCCGCACGCCGACCGCTGCCTCCCACTGAACCGACGCAGAGCAGAAACCGGAGTCCTTCGATGTGCGAGTACTGCGGCTGCCAGTCCGTGGCGACGATCGACGAGCTGACCCGCGAACACGACGAGGTCGTCACCCTCATCAGCCACGTGTGCGACGCCCGGCGCGACGGCGACCTCGCCGGCATGGCCGGACTCGCCCGCCGCATCACCGCCGTCCTGGTCCCGCACACCCGGGTGGAGGAGCACGGGCTGTTCCCCGCGATGGCCCTGGAGTTCCCCGACCACATCGCGGCCCTGGAGGCCGAGCACCGCAGCGTCGAGGCGGTGCTGGCCGAGGCCGCGGACGGCGTGCCGGAGGATCCCGCCTGGCCCGACCGGCTGCTGGATGTGCTCGCCCTGCTGCGTGATCACATCCTCAAGGAGCAGGACGGCGTCTTCCCCGCCTCGCTGGCGACCCTGTCGACCGAGCAGTGGGAGGCCGTCGAGGCGGTGCGCGCCGAAGCGGGCAGCGCCCTGTCCCGGCCTGCCGCCTGACCGTCCGCGGCCGGGCGACAGGCAGCCTTGATCCGCCCGTTCACCGTTCCCGTGCCCGACCGGATTCCCGGTCGGGCACGGGAACGTCGGCCCGGTCCTGCGGAACCCGGGTGATCGCTCCGACGCGCAGACGAGCTCCATAAGCCGTGTTCTTCCTGATTACGGTGTGACGGTTGACCTTCCGGGGGACTACGGCCATAGGGTCGTGCGCGGCCGGACTCGATCACGACTCGAAGGGCCGATGCGCCCGGGGTGGAGTGGCACGGTGAGCAAGGAGACCAGCCCGGGACGGGCTCAGGCGGGCATGGACGGCGAGCTGGCGCAGGCGCTGGTACGAAGTCGCCGGTTCTTCACCCGGGCGGAGGTCTCCGACGACCTGCGCACCCTGCACCGAAAGGGCGGCCGGCAGGCGGACGAGTTCTACCGGGACCGCTGGTCGCACGACAAGGTGGTGCGCTCCACGCACGGCGTGAACTGCACCGGTTCGTGTTCGTGGAAGGTGTACGTCAAGGACGGCATCATCACCTGGGAGGCGCAGCAGACCGACTATCCGTCGGTGGGCCCGGACCGTCCGGAGTACGAGCCGCGCGGCTGCCCGCGCGGGGCGGCCTTCTCCTGGTACACCTACTCGCCCACCCGGGTCCGCTACCCCTATGTGCGCGGCGTGCTGCTGCGGATGTACCGGGAGGCGAAAGCCCGGCTCGGCGACCCGGTCGCGGCCTGGGCGGACGTCGTCTCCGACCCGGAGCGCGCCCGCCGCTACAAGATGGCGCGCGGCAAGGGCGGCCTGGTCCGGGCGAGCTGGGACGAGGCGGTGGAGATGGTCGCCGCCGCCCACGTGCACACCATCAAGGAGTACGGGCCGGACCGGTTGGCCGGGTTCTCGCCGATCCCGGCGATGTCGATGGTCTCGCACGCGGCCGGGGCTCGCTTCTACTCGCTGCTCGGCGGCGCGATGCTGTCGTTCTACGACTGGTACGCCGACCTGCCGGTGGCCTCCCCGCAGGTCTTCGGCGACCAGACCGACGTACCGGAGTCGGGGGACTGGTGGGACGCCGGCTATCTGATCATGTGGGGTTCCAACCTGCCGGTGACCCGCACCCCGGACGCGCACTGGATGGCCGAGGCCCGCTACCGCGGCCAGAAGGTCGTCGCCGTGTCGCCCGACTACGCGGACAACGTGAAGTTCGCCGACGAGTGGCTCGCCGCCCAGCCCGGCACCGACGGGGCCCTCGCCATGGCGATGGGGCACGTGATCCTCAAGGAGTTCTTCGTCGAACGGCAGACCCCGTCCTTCACCGACTACGTCAGGAAGTACACGGATCTGCCTTTCCTGGTCGCCCTCGACGAGGTCGAGGGCGAGCCGGACACGTACACGCCGGGCAAGTTCCTGACCGCCGCCGATCTGGGTGGCGAGTATGCGCGGGCCGAGCACGCGGAGTTCCGCACCGTGCTGCTGGACGCGGCCACCGGCCGGCCCGTGACGCCCAATGGAACGCTCGGCGACCGTTACGGCGAGGCAGGCGCCGGCAAGTGGAATCTGGATCTCGGCGACATCCAGCCGCTGCTGTCCGCCGAGGGCGGCGAGGAGGCGCCGGTCGCCGTCGAACTGGCCCGCTTCGACGCCCCCGACGGCAGCGCGGCGCGACTGCGGCGCGGCGTCCCGGTGCAGCGGGTCGCCGGGCGGCTGGTGACCACGGTGTACGACCTCCTGCTCGCCCAGTACGGGGTGGCTCGCGACGGCCTGCCCGGCCGGTGGCCGTCCTCGTACGAGGACGCGGAGGAGCCGTACACCCCGGCGTGGCAGGCGGCGATCACCGGAGTGGAGGCCGGGAAGGCGGCGCGGATCGCGCGGGAGTTCGCGGCCAACGCCGAGGAGTCCGGGGGCCGTTCGATGATCATCATGGGGGCGGGCACCAACCACTGGTTCCATTCCGACACCATCTACCGCGCGTTCCTGACGCTGACGACCCTGACCGGCTGTCAGGGGGTCAACGGTGGCGGCTGGGCGCACTACGTCGGTCAGGAGAAGGTCCGTCCGATCACCGGCTACTCGGCGATCGCGACCGCCGGCGACTGGAACCGGCCGGCCCGGCAGATGATCCAGACCGCCTACTGGTACCTGCACGCCGACCAGTTCCGCTACGACCCGTTCTCCGCCGACACCCTCGCGGCGGCCGGTCCGGGCACGGGCGGCCCGTTCGCCGGGAAGAGCACGGCCGATGTGATCGCGCAGTCGGCGCGGATGGGCTGGATGCCGTCGTATCCGACCTTCGACCGCAACCCCCTCGACCTCGCCGACGAGGCCGAGAACGCGGGCCGGCCGGTCGCCGAACACGTGGTGGACGAACTGAGGGCGGGGCGGCTGCGGTTCGCGGGCGAGGACCCGGACGCCCCGGAGAACTTCCCGCGGGTGCTGACCATCTGGCGGGCCAACCTGCTGGGCTCCTCGGCCAAGGGCAACGAGTACTTCCTCAAACACCTCCTCGGCACCGACCACTCGGTCCGGGCCACCGAGGCGCCGCCGGATGCCCGCCCCCGAGACGTGGTGTGGCGGGAGGAGGCCCCCGAGGGCAAGCTGGACCTGCTGCTGACCCTGGACTTCCGCATGACCAGCACGACCGTCTTCTCCGACGTCGTCCTGCCCGCCGCCACCTGGTACGAGAAGCACGACCTGTCCAGCACGGACATGCACCCCTTCGTGCACGCCTTCAACCCGGCCATCGCCCCACCGTGGCAGACCCGCACCGACTGGGACGCCTTCCACACCCTTGCCCGGGAGTTCAGCCGCCAGGCCGCCGATCACCTGGGCGTTCGCAAGGACGTGGTCGCCGCCGCGCTGCAGCACGACACCCCCGACGAGATGGCCAACCCGCACGGCCGGGTGCTCGACTGGAAGGCGGGGGAGTGCGAGCCGGTCCCCGGCCGCACGATGCCGAAGCTGGTGACGGTGGAACGCGACTACGCTGCGGTCGCCGACAAGATGACCGCCCTCGGCCCGCTGCTGGACACCCTGGGCGCCACCACCAAGGGCGTCACCTTCAAGGTCGACCGCGAGCTGGAGTACCTGCGGCACAAGAACGGCACCGTGCGCGGCGGCACGGCCGACGGGCGGCCCTCGATCGCCCGCGACACGCACGCCTGCGAGGCGATCCTCGCCCTGTCCGGCACCACCAACGGCCACCTCGCCACCCAGGGCTTCCACACCCTCGAAGCCCGCACCGGCACACAGCTCGCGGACCTGGCCGCCGAGCACGAGGGCAGGCGGATCACCTTCGCCGACACGCAGGCCGCCCCCGTGCCGGTCATCACCTCCCCGGAATGGTCCGGCTCCGAGACCGGAGGGCGCCGCTACTCCCCGTTCACCATCAACGTCGAACGCCTCAAGCCCTGGCACACCCTCACCGGCCGCCAGCACTTCTACCTCGACCACGACTGGATGACCGCGCTCGGCGAGCAACTACCCGTCTACCGGCCGCCGTTGAACATGCACGCCCTGTTCGATGAGCCCCGCATCGGCGAGACGGGCGAGCTCGGCGTGACCGTGCGCTACCTGACCCCGCACAACAAGTGGTCCATCCACTCCGAGTACCAGGACAACCTCTTCATGCTCTCCCTTTCACGGGGCGGGCCGACCATCTGGATGAGCACCCAGGACGCGGCCAAGGTCGGCGTGAAGGACAACGACTGGGTCGAGGCCGTCAACCGCAACGGCGTGGTCGCCGCCCGCGCCGTCGTCTCGCACCGCATGCCCGAGGGCACCGTCTACATGCACCACGCCCAGGACCGGCTCATCGACGTGCCCCGCACCGAGACCACCGGCCGGCGCGGCGGCATCCACAATTCCCTGACCCGTCTGCTGATCAAACCCAGCCACCTCATCGGCGGCTACGCCCAGCTCTCCTACGCCTTCAACTACCTGGGCCCGACCGGCAACCAGCGCGACGAGGTCACCGTCATCCGCCGCCGCGACAACCAGGAGGTGACGTACTGATGCGCGTGATGGCCCAGATGGCGATGGTGATGAACCTCGACAAGTGCATCGGCTGCCACACCTGCTCGGTCACCTGCAAGCAGGCGTGGACCAACCGCACAGGCGTCGAGTACGTGTGGTTCAACAACGTCGAGACCCGCCCCGGCCAGGGATACCCCCGCCGCTACGAGGACCAGGGCAAGTGGCGCGGCGGCTGGGAGCTGAACAAGAAGGGCCGCCTCGCGCTGAAGGCGGGCGGCCGGTTCAAGAAGCTGATCCAGATCTTCTCCAACCCCGTCCTGCCGTCCCTCGACGACTACTACGAGCCCTGGACCTACGACTACGAGACGCTCACCAACGCCCCGCTGCAGGAGCACACCCCGGTCGCCCGCCCCAAGTCCCTGATCTCCGGCAAGGACATGAAGATCTCCTGGTCGGCGAACTGGGACGACGACCTCGGCGGATCGGCCGCGACCAGCGAACGGGACGTGCTGCTGAACCAGGTCTCGGAGAAGATCAGGTTCGAGTTCGAGCAGACCTTCATGTTCTACCTGCCGCGGATCTGCGAGCACTGTCTCAACCCGTCCTGCGCGGCGTCCTGCCCATCCGGTGCGATCTACAAGCGGGAGGAGGACGGCATCGTCCTGGTCGACCAGGACCGCTGCCGGGGCTGGCGGATGTGCGTCACGGGCTGCCCGTACAAGAAGGTGTACTTCAACCACCGCACCGGCAAGGCCGAGAAGTGCACCTTCTGCTTCCCGCGCGTCGAGGTGGGCCTGCCCACCGTCTGCTCCGAGACCTGCGTAGGCCGGCTGCGCTACATCGGCCTCGTCCTCTATGACGCCGACCGCGTGCTGGAGGCCGCCTCCACCCCCGACGACAAGGACCTCTACGAAGCCCAGCGAGGCGTCTTCCTCGACCCCCGTCATCCGGAGGTCGTCTCCGCGGCCGAGAAGGCGGGCATCCCCCGGGACTGGATCGAGGCCGCCCAGCGCTCCCCGATCCACGCGCTGATCAACACCTTCAAGGTGGCCCTGCCGCTGCACCCGGAGTACCGGACGATGCCGATGGTCTGGTACATCCCGCCGCTGTCCCCGGTGGTCGACGCCGTCCGCGACACCGGACGAGATGCCGAGAACCATCAGAACCTCTTCGCCGCCGTCGACGCCCTGCGCATCCCCGTCGACTATCTTGCCCAGCTGTTCACCGCCGGCGACCCGGCACCGGTGGACGCGGTGCTGCGCCGCTTGGCCGCGATGCGCGCCTATATGCGTGACATCAACCTGGGCCGCGAGCCGAACGACGCCGTCCCCGAGGCGGTCGGGATGACCGGGGAGCAGGTGTACGACATGTACCGGCTGCTGGCGCTGGCGAAGTACGACGAGCGGTACGTCATCCCGCCCGCCCACGCCGAACAGGCCCACAAGCTCGAAGAACTCGCCACCGAGTGCAGCCTCGACTACGAGGGCGGTCCGGGCATGGGCGGCTCCGGTCCCTTCGGGGAGACCTCCGGCGGCGCCGCGCCGATCGCGGTGGAGAACTTCCACGCCCTGCGCGACCGGCAGACCGCCGACTCCCCGGCCACCCCCACCGACAAGGCAACCCGGGTCAACCTCCTCAACTGGGACGGCAAGAGTTCCCCACCCGGCCTGTTCCCGGACAGGCCGGCTGACAACGGCACCGGCGCGGACCGCGAAGGGGAGGCGGAACCGAAGCCATGAAACGGAAGACCGCGCGCACCACCCGCACCCAGCCCTGGCACGCCGACGCCTGGCAGGCCCAGTCCTTGCTGCTCGCCTACCCCGACGAGCGGTTCGAGCGGTACCTGGCCCTGGCCGGCCGGGTCGCCGCCACCCTGCCGGAACCGGTCGCCCGCCCCCTGCTCCGTTTCACCGCGCACGCGCAGCAGACCGCCTCCGCCGACTTGGCCGCCGCCTATGTGGCCACCTTCGACCACCGCAAACGCTGCTGCCTCTACCTGACCTACTACGCGCACGGCGACACCCGCAAGCGCGGCCTCGGCCTGCTGCGGCTGAAGCAGACCTATGCCGCTGCCGGCTGGCGCCTGGGTGACGATGAACTGCCCGACCACCTCGCCGTGGTTCTCGAGTTCGCCGCGACCGACCCGGCGACGGGAGCGGGCCTGCTCACCGAACACCGGGCCGGCCTGGAACTCCTGCGGCTCGCCCTGAACGACGACGGCTCCCCTTGGGCCCACGTCCTGGACTCCGTCTCCGCCACCCTGCCCGCGCTGGCCGGCGACGACCGCGAGGCCGTCATGCGCCTGGCCGCCCAGGGCCCGCCGGAAGAACAGGTCGGACTCGACCCGTACGCGCCCCCGATGTCCTCGCCCGTGTCCGTCCCCGTGTTCCTGCCCGATCCCGTCGTAGGAGGTCCCCGATGACCGCGCCCGCGCAGCCCCTCACGTCGGCGGCGGCGGAGGCCGGCACCGGCGCCGTCCTGCTGTGGGTCGCCCTGCCCTACGTCGTCCTCGCCGTGTTCGTCCTCGGCCACATCTGGCGCTACCGCTACGACAAGTTCGGCTGGACCACCCGCTCCTCCCAGCTCTACGAGCGGCGCCTGCTGCGCATCGGCAGCCCGCTGTTCCACTTCGGCATCCTCGTCGTGCTCCTCGGCCACATCGGCGGCCTGGTCGTCCCCAAGAGCTGGACCGAGGCGGCCGGGATCAGCGAGCACATGTACCACGTCGGCGCGGTCGTCCTCGGCACCGTCGCGGGGGTGGCCACCGTCGGCGGGCTGGCCATCCTGATCTACCGTCGGCGGACCGTCGGCCCGGTCTTCTCCGCCACCACCCGCAACGACAAGGCGATGTACGTCTCCCTGACGGTGACCATCGTGCTGGGCCTGTCCGCGACGGTGGCCGCGAACGTCGTCGGCGGCGGCTACGACTACCGCGAGACCATCTCTCCCTGGTTCCGGTCCGTCTTCTACTTCCAGCCCGACCCGGACCTGATGTCCGGCGCCCCGGTGCTGTTCCGACTCCACGCGATCAGCGCCCTGCTGCTGTTCGCCGCCTGGCCCTTCACCCGGCTCGTCCACATGCTCACCGCGCCGCTGGGCTATCTGACCCGCCCCTACATCGTCTACCGCAGCCGCGACGTCCGACTCGGTGCCCGGGCCCCGCATCGGGGCTGGGAACGCAACGGTTCATGAGCGACCGGTCCTCGCACGTGCGGGGATACCGGGCCGCGCGGTGAGTGGCCACCATCAGGGGCGATTGCCCGCGTCCGGATCGTCGGGCATCTCCGTTGCCCGTTCACGTTCCGCCCGGACTCCCTTGCCGCCCACGACCACTGCTCGGATCGCAGGGCCACGAGCTCCGGCGCGAGCTCCCGGAGGGACAGGCAGGGCTGATGCGTTCTCACGTGGTGAGATCGAGCATGGCGGTGGCGTACTCGGGATGTGACCTGTAGTGATCGATTGCGGCGGAGATGTTGGTCCAGCCGGCTTGCCGCATCAGACCGATGGCCAGGTTGCGCATGGTGGCCATGGCGCGCGGTGCGGTGCCGGTACGTATCCGCGAGGCGTCCTCGCCGTAGGTCACGTCCCTGACATGGTGCAGGGCCTCAACTGACCAGTGGTTCTCGATCAGTTCGGCGAGCTGAGAAGGGTTGGCCTGGTCCGGGGTCAGGCTGGTGATGGCGTAGACAATCTTCGTCTGGACCTTTCCAGTCTTGCGGTTGGTGCGGCGGCGCTTGATCTCGATGGCCTGGACGGCGTGGGGGAAGAGCAGGCCGGCTTGGACGGTGCAGACCTTCAGGCGGCGGACCTCGCGGCGGCCGTGGCCGGTGGCCGTGGTGCGGTTCTGTAGCGGGATCTCGTGCCAGGGCGGCGTCTTGAGTTGCCTGCGGAGCCTTTTCTGGTTGCCCTTGACGACCAGGAGGTAGTGGCCCTGGGCTGCAATGACACGGCCAGCGTGGGCGCGCTGCTCCGCCGGGGGCTCTGCGTTCGGGAGTGGGCCTGATGCGTGGTGTTCGACGTGGACTTGCTGCGCTCCTGCTTGCCGTACACGTGCGCAAGTGACACGACACGGTGGGCGGGTTGCAGTGAACGGGATCGGGCGCGTACAACAACGACAACAGGGCCTCCGTGAACCGCCCGGAATGGGGTTGCACCCCCGAGCTGTCAGGAGGCCCTGTCTTCGTGCGCCTACTACCGACGGATTACCCGACCAGGAACTCCGTTCACTCGCGGATTTCAAGATCGGTTGAGCTACGGCTACTCACTGCAGTGGAGTTGCGCGTCGATTTGTTTGGCGGTCATGGGACCGTCGCGGGTCCAGTACTTGCCTGGTTCCAGTTTCGCGCTCTCGATCGTGTGCAGGGCGAAGACGTCGTCGCGGCCATCGCCCGTCGGATCCGTGTAGCTCACTCCGATGTTGGGAGGAACAGCTGACTTGCTGGGCTTGTCCGAGTGCTGTGCGAATCCTTCTCCAGACCAGAGGGTGACCAGACCCTTCCGGGTCGATGGCGAGGTTGGCCCTGAGGCGGACCATACGACGCGCGGACTCTCGTGTGTGACATCGTCGAAGTCGTAGACCTCAACGCTCTTGATTTCATCCGTGGGGCACATGGGTACCTTGACGACGATCGTGTCGCCATCGACCGAGGCCCCGAACTCTGGTGGGTCGGCCGGATCCGATGGAAGCATGCCGCAGCCGGATGCCCCCAGCATTGTGATCAGGGTCAGGAGACCTGACAAGGTGCCCTGCTGTCGCGTGGAACGAATCACCGGTAGCACTGTTTGTATCCTCCCTGTCCCCAGTGGGCCAACCGCTCCCACCGGTTGCGGCAGGGATTACTGCCCGCTCGCAGGTAGCGGATGCCGAAACCAAGGCCGTAGCGCAGCCATTGGGACCTGTGCCTCTTCTCGTGGGTAATCCGGTCCCTTGTGAGGTACTGGGAGTTATTCGACGTGAAGTAGGTAGTTCCGAGTGTTGTACCACCACGCGCGTGCAGACCCCATCCCCCAACGCACGTTCTCATGCCGTAGCGGTAGCTGCACTTGTAGCCCATGAGGCGGCCAGCGCCTGCGAGCCCGTATCCCAGTGCTCGGGCTCCAGCGCGTCTCACCTTCTTGTACCGCCAGAACTTCCAGGTCCACCGCTTGCCGTCAAGGTCGAATTGGTTGATGGGGTCGCTGGGGTAGACGTAGGCGTTGGCGCTGCCGCCGGGGACGGGGTCGGTGGAGAGGAAGCGGCCGGTGGTGGGGTTGTAGAGGCGGACGCCCATGAGGGTGAGTCCGGTGGGGGTCTCGCTGGAGCGGGTTTTGGCACCGAGCCAGCCGTATCGGGTGGGCTGCTGGCCGGGTCGGGGGTTGCCGTACTCGTCGGCGTCCAGAACGGTCGGGGCAACGGCGGTGTCGAGGGGGAGCTGGAGGGTGATGTCGCCGTGGAGGTTGGCGAGTTGCAGGACGGTGCCGCCGGTGGCGGTGCTGGTGGCTGCGAGGTCGCCGGAAGGGCCGTCGATGTTGCGGGTCAGGCTGCCGCTGGTGTCTTCGCTGATCCAGCGGGGGCCGTCGCTGTCGGAGTCGTAGTGGTTGGTCTTTGCGGCTGTCTGGGTCCAGGTGCCGGAGGTGTTGGTCTCGGTGGTCCAGCCGCGAAAGCGCAGGTTGGAGTCGAGGGTCCAGGTCTGGCGCTGGGTGCCGGCGGTCTGCTGCTGCGCGAGGTCGTTGTTGTAGTAGGCGAGGGTGGCGCCGGGAAGGGCCGTGGTGCGGCCGAGGTTGTCGTAGGCGTAGCCGGTGTCGACGAGCCGGTCGGCGCTGTCGTAGGTGGAACTGGTGGTGGTGGCGCCGGTGGTGGTGCAGTCGAGGCCGACGCCGGCGGCGGCGGTGGCCAGGGACTTGCGGTTGCTGTTCTTGTCGAAGGTGTAGGTGCGGGTGGTGCACACCGCGTCGGCGCCGGTGTCCTGGACCTGGGTCAGGCGTCCGGTGTTGTCGTAGGTGTAGCCCTGGGAGGCGGTGACGCCGGGGGCGCCTGCGTGGGCCACGATCTGGCCGTGGGTGTTCTCGCTGACCGTGTCGGCCGCCAGGACGGTGGCGTCGCTGGTGCGGGTGTAGGTGCGGGCGGTGGCTGAGCCGGTGGTGTCCTGCTCGTCGCTCTGGGTGTAGCCGCCGGGCAGGGTCTGGGTGGCCAGGTCACCGTCGGCGTCGTAGCGCGCGGTGAAGGTGCCGGCGACCGAGTCGGTGACCGAGGTGGTCAGACCGCGCGGGTCGATGGCGGTGTCGTAGGCGTAGGTAGTTGTTGAGGGCACCGTGTCGGTGATCTTCGACGGGCGGTTGAGGGCGTCGTACTCGGTGGTGGTGGTGGCCGCGCCGGCGTCGGTGTAGGTGAGCTGACGGCCGAGCTGGTCGAAGGTCTTACTGATGGTGCCGCCGGCGGTGGAGGTCTGCTTGTTCGCCAGACCGGTCGCCGGATCGTAACCGGTGGTGGTGGCCGGGACGGCCGTACCAAGGCCGCCGGTGACGGTGACGGTGGTGGGGCGGCCGGCGTCGTCGTAGCCGTTGTTGGTGGTGCGGGTGGTGCCGTTGGCGGTCTCGGTGACCTTGGCGATCTGTCCCTCGACCGCGTACTCGGTGGTCGTGGTCGGCAGCTGGGTGGGGTTGGAACCTCCCCCGGTGATCGCTGCGCCGGGTATGGTCTGGCAGACCATGTCCGCCCATTCCGGGCGCCCGTTGCAGGTGCCCGTGCCGGTGGCGGAGTAGTACGTGGTCTGCGTCGCGCCCGCGTCGGTGCCGGTGGAAGCGGGCAGAGCGGTCTTTGTGACCCGTCCCTGGTCGTCGTAGGTGGTGGTCGTGGTCAGCGCCAGCCCGGCCGGGTCCTGAGTGCTGGTGGTGGCCACGCCCTTGACCCAGTCGAAACCGGTCGCCACCACGCGCGGGTCGGCGGCCAGGGTCGGCCAGGCCCGCAACTGGGCAGCGGTGGTCTCCTTGGTGACCTGGTCCTTCACCGCGGCGGTGCCGTCCGTGGGGCGGCCGCTGTCGTACTCCTTGAGGGTCTGGGTGCGGGCGATGACCTTGCTGCCGGCCTGCGCGACGGCAGTGGTGCCGCTGAGCAGCTTGGAGGCGAGCACGACCTGGTGGATCGGGCCGTCCTCTTCCACCTCGCGGGTGCCGGTGTCGTTGTAGATGCTGGTGCTCGACAGCAGCTGGGCCCGCTCGGCCGAGGCGAGGTTGCTGATGCCCAGCCCGGTCAGCTCTGTCTTCTGGGCCGCAGTCGTCCCCAGGGCCAGTTCGCGGTTGCCCGCGGTCAGCGACCGGATCGTGTTGCCGAACTGGTCGAACTCGGTGACCGTGACGTGATGGCCGGGCGTGGCCTCGTTGACCTCACGGCCCGAGGCGTCCAGGTAATGGATACCGGCCCGGGCGTAGGAGCCGGCGCTCAGAGCACTGCCGTCGTTGCCGGCGGGCACCTGATCCGCGGGGAAGACCGCGGTGGCGTCGCTGGGAACGTCGGTCTGCCCCCACGAGGCCAGGGCGGAAGCCCCGAGCTCCTCCGGCGCGGTGGAGCCGGTCAGCGGCACGCCGTAGACGACGCTGGTGGCGGCCGTGCCGTTGGTCTGGCCGGCGCTGCCCGGCGTGAGCGTCGGGCGGGATGCCTTCAGCAGCATGCCGGCGCCGGCGGCAGGGTTGGATCCCGCCTGTCCGTAGGTGAACGTCCACGGCAGCTGCCCGGCCGGGGTCAGCGTGGTGACACGGCCGGCGTCGTCGTAGGTGTAGGCCGTCTTCAGCGCCGGGCTGACACGGGGGTCCCACTGCTCACGCAGCCGGCCACTGGCGTCGTAGGCGTAGGACGCGGTGGTCTGCACGGTGGACAAAGAGGCCCCGGGCGCGGTCGACCACAGCCTGATCGCTGAGACCTGGTCCTTGACGTCTCCCAGCGCGGAACCGGATGCGGTGGTGGCGGTGGCGTAGACGAACTCCAGCACCCGGCAGCCCTTGACCGACGGGTCGGCCGCGCACGCCGAGGCAGCGACAGCAGACGTCGGGGCGATGAGGAGCTTGGGGCGGGAGGTCTTGGTCTCGCCCACCGTGACCGCTTCGCTGACGGTGGTGGTCGTGGTGTTCGCCAGACCCGTCAGGTAGGAGGTGGAGGCGTTCCACAAGGTGGTGCTGCCGCTCACCGCGGTGAAGGTGGTGACCTCGCCGTCGGAGCTCTTCAGGGTGAACGTGCCGCCGAAGCTGCCGGTGAGCTCGTAGTCCTCGGCGCCGACCTCGGGGATCCAGCCGGTCTTCGCCGCGTTCTGGGTGAAGTTCAGGCGGGTGTCATCGCCCGCCGCCCCCACACTCACCGACGTCGTGGCGGTTTTCGCCAGCACCGTCCACGGGATGGACGTCTGGGCGCCGTAGAGCCATTCCTTGCCGAAGATCGGCGCCTGCTGGCCGGTGCCGGCGCCCGCCTGCGGAGAACGTGAGGAGGCGGTGCGGTCAACCGACAGGCCGAAGAAGGAAGCGTCGTTGTCGGAGAGCGTGTAGTCACCGGTCAGCAGGTTCACCGAGCCCGGCCCCACCTCCTCGCTCGCGGCGCCGTCGGCGCCGCGGTCGACGGTGGCATTGACGGGATCGGACGAGGCGGACGCACTCGAGGGACCCGTGAAGTCGGCCCGGATCTGCACGGCCCCGTCCGGGTTGACGGTGGAGGTGGCGTTCCAGGTCAGCTTCGGGCTCTTGCCGCTGGTCAGAGCCACCGGCCAGGCCGACAGCGGCTGGCCCGCGACCGTCACGTCACCTGCCGGGATGACCGTCCAGGTGTCGGCCTCGCCGCGGCGCCAGGAGAAAGTGGCCTGGGTGAATTTCGAACCGTCGGCCTCGGCGGTCAGCGGCAGACGGGCGGCGGTGCGGGAGCCCTCGTCGGGGCTGGTGACGCCGCCGGGACCGACGTGGAAGGTGTAGGAGAGGGCTTCGGACTTGTTGTCGGCCCTGTCCGTCGCGCGCACCTGCAGGGTGTTGGTGCCTGCCTTGGCGGGCTTGATGGTGATGCTGACCGGGGTGGTGCCGCTGGTGGCGGCC
This sequence comes from Streptomyces zaehneri, assembly GCF_032248645.1. NCBI lineage: Bacteria > Bacillati > Actinomycetota > Actinomycetes > Kitasatosporales > Streptomycetaceae > Streptomyces > Streptomyces zaehneri. The sequence goes on along the minus strand of NZ_JASTTJ010000004.1, from coordinate 248,561 downwards.
TTCGTCCAGGTCGTGCCGTCCAGCGACCATTCGATGCCGTTCTGGTCGCCCGACGGGGGCGTCACCTTGAACACGCCTGCCTGGCCGACACCCTTGACCCACGACGCGGACGGATAGTCCGTCGAGGTCACCGCGGTCGGCGCGGACGGGGCGGAGGTGTCCACCGTGAACGTCGCCCACGCCGACCAGTCGTTGTTGTAATGCAGACCGTCGTAGGGGTTGGTGCGGAACTTGTAGGTCTTGCCGTTGGTGAGCAGACCGGAGGGAACCGTCACCGACGCCGGCTGCCCCGACGGTACGAACGGCGATACCAGGTAGTTGCCGACCTGCGTGCCGGTGGCGGCATCGTCGATCTCGAAGGTGCCGTCGACCTTGTCGTTGTTGACGTCGATGAAGGTGTCGCTCAGCGTCGGCGTCAGGGTGTTGACGTACCAGGTGCCGGTCGCGTCCTGGAAGAACGGCGGGCCGGCCTGCTGGTCGGTGCCGGTCTTGGGCCGGTAGTTGTAGGTGACGGTCAGCTTGGGCGGGTTGGACGCGGCGTTCGCCGAGTTGAAGCGCTTCCACTGCGCGGTCGCCGTCTCACTCGCCGCCTGCAGGCCCATACCGGAGGTGGCGTTCTTCGCCGACGCCCACGTCTGCACCAGGTTGGTGACATCCGCGTTGACCCAGCCGTCCGGCGCCGCGGTGCAAGCGGGGTTGCCCTTGGTCTCCGTCGAGGTCGCCGAAGCCGTCGCGGCCCAGGTCGGCTGAGACGTCCAGCGCGAGGCCGTGGACGCCTTGCCCGTGCTGTAGACACCCCAGGGGTAAGCCTTGCAGTCCGTATTGCCCGAATGGACAGCGGGTATGTGCTCGTGGACGGACTCGGCAGGGCGCTCAACGGGCGGCAGCTGCGTGAGCGGGCGTACAAGGTCATGGACAAGCACGCGCTGCGGCGGGTCCGTTTGTACGATGCTCGCGCGAGTTGCTTCACGTACCTGGCCAACAACGGGGTGCCGGACCACCTCCTTGCCCGGTGGGCTGGGCACACCGACGTCCAGACCACGAAGGACTGGTATGTGAAGCCGGACGTGGAGGATCTTCGTCCGGCCGCGGATACCTGGGGAGGTCTGGCGAGCGTCTCCACCCCCGATCCCGCAGAGAGTGTGAGATGTGGGAGCGTGAGCGGGTGAGTGAGAACAACGTCGAAACCCTGCAATACCGCTTCGACGGGCCGGAAGACGCCCCGGTCCTCATCCTGGGCCCCTCGCTGGGTACCACATGGCACATGTGGGACCGTCAGGTTCCCGAGCTGGCCCAGCAGTGGCGCGTCTTCCGCTACGACCTGCCCGGCCACGGCGGCGCCCCGGCCTACCCCGTCGGCTCGGTCTCCGACCTGGCCGCACGGCTGCTCGCCACCCTCGACGGGCTCGGCGTGCAGCGCTTCGGCTACGCGGGCTGCGCGTTCGGCGGCGCGGTCGGCGTGGAGCTGGCGCTGCGGCACCCGGAGCGGGTCGCCTCCCTCGCGCTGATCGCGGCCTCGCCGCGCTTCGGCACGGCCGACGAGTTCCGGCAGCGGGGCGTGATAGTCCGCACCAACGGTCTCGACCCCATCGCCCGCAGCTCGCCCGACCGCTGGTTCACCAGCGGCTTCGCGGCCGCGCAGCCCGCGATCACCGAGTGGGCCGTGCAGATGGTGCGCACCACCGATCCCGGCTGCTACATAGCGGCCTGCGAGGCGCTCGCCGCCTTCGACGTGCGGGCCGAGATCGGTCTCGTGGGTGTGCCGACCCTGGTCCTCGTCGGCTCGGACGACCAGGTCACCGGTCCCGCCGAGGCGCGCACCCTGGTGGCCGGCATCCCGGACGCCCGGCTGGCCGTCGTGCCGGGCGCCTCGCACCTGGTCCCGGTGGAGCAGCCCGCGGCCGTGACCGACCTGCTGGTCCGCCACTTCTCCACCGCCTGGCAGCCCGCCTACGACTCCGGCACCGGGCAGACGGCCGTGCCGGGCATCCCCGTCAGGGCGGTCCTGACCGTGCCCCAGCAGCCTCCGCAGCCGGTGGCCATCGCGGAGATCGCGCCCGCCCCGGTCCTCGAACCGGTGCAGGCCATGGGCCGCCCCGATCCGTACGACGCCGGTCTGAAGGTGCGCCGGGAGGTCCTCGGGGACGCCCATGTCGACCGGGCGCTGTCGCAGGCCGACGACTTCTCCGGGGACTTCCAGGAGTTCATCACCCGCTATGCCTGGGGCGAGATCTGGGACCGTCCCGGCCTCGACCGGCGCTCCCGCTCCTGCGTCACGCTCACCGCGCTGGTCGCGGGCGGCCACCTGGACGAGCTCGCCTTCCACATCCGCGCCGCGCTGCGCAACGGGCTCACCCCGGACGAGATCAAGGAGGTGCTGCTCCAGGCGGCCGTCTACTGCGGCGTACCCGCGGCGAACAGCGCGTTCAAGGTGGCACAGCAGGTCATCCGGGAGGAGACCACTCCCACCGAGTGAGCCCCGCACCGGGCGCGGGGGCAGGATGGATCTCATGACGGCTCTGAAACTCACCAAGAAGGCGCACGCGTGTGTGCGCCTGGAGAAGGACGGGCGCACGCTCGTCCTCGATCCGGGCGGATTCAGCGAGGCGGACGCCGCGGTCGGGGCGGACGCGATCCTGGTCACCCACGAGCACCCCGACCACTTCGACGAGAAGCGACTCCGGTCGGCTCTGGAGGCCGACCCGGCCGTCGAGGTATGGACCCTGAGGTCCGTCGCGGGGCAGCTCTCCGCCGCGTTCCCCGGCCGGGTGCACACGGTCGGCCACGGTGACACGTTCACCGCCGCGGGGTTCGACGTCCAGGTCCACGGCGAGCTGCACGCCGTCATCCACCCCGACCTCCCGCGCGTCACCAACGTCGGCTTCCTCGTCGACGAGGGCCGCGTCTTCCACCCCGGAGACGCGCTCACCGTCCCCGGGCGCCCGGTGGAAACCCTGCTGGCCCCGGTCCAGGCCCCCTGGAACAAGATCTCCGAGGTCATCGATTACGTCCGCGAGGTCCGGCCGCAGCGCGTCTACGACATCCACGACGCCCTCCTCACCGACCTCGCCCGCCCGATCTACGACACGCACCTGGGCAACCTGGGCGGCGCCGACCACGGCCGGCTGGCGCCCGGGGCCTGCGCGCAGGTCTGAGCGAGGGCGTTGTCGGACCCGCCGGGTAGGTTGTGGGGCATGCGTATCGCGACCTGGAACGTGAACTCGATCACCGCCCGCCTGCCGAGGCTGCTGGCCTGGCTGGAGAGCAGCGGCACCGACGTGCTGTGCCTCCAGGAGGCCAAGGTCGCCGAGGCGCAGTTCCCGCTCGACCAGCTGCGCGAACTGGGCTACGAGGCGGCGGTGCACGCCACGGGCCGGTGGAACGGCGTGGCGGTGATCTCCCGCGTCGGCCTGGCGGACGTCGTCAAGGGCCTGCCCGGCGACCCCGGCTACGACGGGGCGCAGGAGCCCCGCGCCATCTCGGCCACCTGCGGCCCGGTCCGCGTCTGGTCGGTGTACGTGCCGAACGGACGCGAGGTCGACCACCCGCACTACGCCTACAAGCTCCAGTGGTTCGAGGCCCTCAAGGCCGCCGTGGCGGGCGACGCGGCGGGCAGCCGCCCCTTCGCGGTGATGGGCGACTACAACGTGGCGCCGACCGACGACGACGTGCACGACGTGGCCGCCTTCGAGGGCCTCACCCATGTCACCCCGGCCGAGCGCGCCGCCCTGGCGTCGCTGCGCGAGGCCGGCCTGTCGGACGTCGTCCCGCGCCCCCTGAAGTACGACCACCCCTTCACGTACTGGGACTACCGCCAGCTCTGCTTCCCCAAGAACCGCGGCATGCGCATCGACCTGGTGTACGGCAACGAGCCGTTCGCCAAGGCCGTCAAGGACGCCTATGTCGACCGCGAGGAGCGCAAGGGCAAGGGCGCCTCGGACCACGCTCCGGTCGTGGTCGACCTCGAGGTGTAGCGGGAGCCGGTGCCCGTCCGTCTACGCGCGATGCCCGTCCGGACCGCGGCCTCGGCCCTCGCCACGTGACAGCGCGCCTGTGGTGCGCACGCCGGTGTGAATGTCACGCTGGGCTTATGAACATCCCTTTCCTGGGCAACAGGAGCAAGAAGTACCGTGCGGCGGTGCTCGCCGAGGACCCCGAGGGGATCGCCCAACTCCTCTCCGAATGCGAGCTGTTGCGTTCCCAGGCGGCCCGGGAGGGGATCGGACTCGACGACACGGCCGCCTCGTTGGAGGCGCTCGACCAGCTTCCGCCGCGCTGGCGCGAGGACGAGGAGACCCTGCCCTGGTTCGGTCACGACGCAGGGCTCTACCTGGGGACGGTCGTCGTGCGTACGGTCCCCGGTTCGGTCTGGGTGATCTGGCCCGGCGGGGAACCCGTCGTCCGGCTGGCGTCCGGCCGGGAGGTCGACGTGGTCGCCGCCGGGCGTGAGTGGGCCGCGACCGGGACCCCCGAACTGTCCCAGCTGTACGCCGAGGTGGCCGAGAACTGAAGTGCGAGCGCGTAAATACGGCTAATGGCGGAAAGGTGCGTGTCGTGCCTCAGCTCCGGTCTCGTGTGGATAGTTTGCGGCGACCACGACACAGCTGAAAGTGAGTAGGGCTGCGCATGGCCGTCGATCCGTTGATCGAGCTGCGTGACGTCAACAAGTACTTCGGGGAGCTGCATGTCCTGCAGGACGTCAACCTCACCGTCGGCAGGGGGGAGGTGGTCGTGGTGATCGGCCCTTCGGGGTCGGGGAAGTCGACACTGTGCCGCGCGATCAACCGGCTGGAGCCCATCCACTCCGGTTCGATCACGCTCGACGGACAGCCGCTGCCCGAGGAGGGCAAGGCGCTGGCGGGACTGCGTTCCGAGGTCGGCATGGTCTTCCAGTCCTTCAACCTGTTCGCCCACAAGACGGTCCTGCAGAACATCTCGCTGGGCCAGGTGAAGGTACGCAAGCGCAAGAAGGACGAGGCCGACCGCCGCTCGCGCGCACTGCTCGACCGGGTGGGCCTCGCCGACCAGGCCGACAAGTTCCCCGCCCAGCTCTCCGGAGGCCAGCAGCAGCGCGTGGCCATCGCCCGCGCCCTCGCCATGGACCCCAAGGCGCTCCTGTTCGACGAGCCCACCTCCGCCCTCGACCCCGAGATGATCAACGAGGTCCTGGAAGTCATGCAGCAACTCGCCCAGGAGGGCATGACGATGGTCGTGGTCACCCACGAGATGGGCTTCGCCCGCTCGGCCGCCAACCGGGTGATCTTCATGGCCGACGGCCGTATCGTCGAGGACCGCACCCCCGAGGAGTTCTTCACCGCCCCGCGCAGCGACCGGGCCAAGGACTTCCTGTCCAAGATCCTCAAGCACTGAGCGACGGCGCCAGCCCGCAGAGCCCACCCGCCCCGGCGGCGGCCGGAGATCACTGCCCGCGCAGCGGAACCGACACGTACGACGGGTCGTCCGCCGGCGAGGAGAAGGTCAGCCGCGCGCCGGACGGGTTGTGCTCGGTGTAGAGCGGGTCGACGGTGTCGACCACCAGGGCGAGCCGGTGTCCCGCCGGAACGTCGTAGGCCGTGGAGATCAGATCCAGGTCGAGACCGAACGGCCGGCCCGGCGTGTGCCCGTGGAAGGTGTACGGCGCGTTGGCGACCAGCTTGCCGAGGCCGAGCGGCCCCACGTCGTAGAGGTAGGCGACGAGGGTGCCGCTCTCCTTCGTCGGGGTGACGGTGGTGTGCATCGTCGCGGTGCCGCGCACCTGCTGGGCGGTGGCGTACTTCCCGGACTGCCACACGGCGGCCCAGCGGCGGGGGAGCAGGGGGATCGCGGCCACCGGGGGCAGCTTCGCCACCTGGTCGAGGATGCTGGACAGGAAGACGATCCCGCCGTCGGCGCCCGAGTCCACGTTGGTGTGGATCGTGGTGGAGCCGGCGAGGGCGATCTTCTTCCGGGTCGCGTTCACCGACTTCCAGTCCGGGTATCCCTCGTAACCGCTTGTGGAACGGGACTTGAGCCGGACGGGCTGCTCGCGGTCGATGCCGTTGTCCTCGCCCTTGAGATAGTGGTCGAACCAGCGCTCGGTGTCGGTCCACACGTCGTTGGGCACCCCGAACAGACCGGGGAGCTCGGCCGTCGCGTGGTCGCCGGGACGGAACTCCAGCCGTTTCGGGCCGGTCAGCCCCTCGTAGAAGGCCGCGGACTGGTTGGGCGGGAAGATCGTGTCGCCCCAGGCGCCGGCGAGCATGACCGCCGCGCCGTTCTTGTTGAGCTGGTCCAGGTAGGTAGCGGGGGAACGTTTCTGCCCCCAGGCGACGATGTCCTTCTCCTTCGACAGGTCGCTGGAGTAGAAGGCCGAGAAGACCGCCCGGGACTCGGCGCTCTGACGGCCGGTGACCGTGCCCACGGTGTCGAGCACGGCGGCGGCCTGGACGTGCTGGGTGCGGCCGGAGTAGATCGAGTCGATCAGGTCGCCCCAGCCGCTGAGCGAGGCGACGGCCTTGACGCGCGGGTCGTGGGCGGCGGCCAGCAGGCTGATCCCGGCGCCGTACGAGACGCCCGCCATGCCGATGTTCTCCGGGTCGCTCGGGGTGTTCGCGAGGGCCCAGTCGACGACCCTGGCGGCGTCGGCGACATCGTGCGGCCCGGCCACGTCGATCTCGCCCCCGGACTGCCAGAAGCCGCGCACGTTGTAACTGAGCACGACATAGCCGGAGTCGGCGAGCCGCCGCGCCTGGGCGAGGTACTCGACCTGCGGGAAGCCCCAGCTCGTCGGCAGCACGATCAGCGGGTGGCGGCGGGTGCCGTCGGCGCCGGCGGGGGTGACCACGTTGGCCTTGAGGACCGTGCCGCCGTCCCCGGCGATGTCGACGTACCGGACCTCGCCGGCGGCTGCCTGCGCGGCGGGCGCCAGGCCCAGAACCCCGCCGGCGACCAGGGTCGCGGAGACGGCGCCCATGGCGGTCGCGCGTAGGGCCATGCGGTGCGGTCGTCCCACGGGTCACTCCTCTTGCCTGCGCCATCGCAAAGTGACCCGACGGTAACCGCTGTGCCCCATCCGAGGTAACCGTCGGTAAGTTACGTCGCAGTAACAATTGTCGTGTCCGGCAGGGGCGCCTGCGCCGCCCGGGTCACGTCCGCGACCAGTTCGACCACATCGGGGCCGTACACCTGGGAGTTGATGACCTTCAGGAGCAGTACGAAGGAGTCGTGCCCGTGTTTGCGGGCCAGCCGTTCGTGGTTGCGGACGAGGTAGCGGGTGGCGGCCTGGTTGTTGATCGCGCGCTGGCCGCAGAACAGGAACACCGGCCGCGCCTCGCGCCGCCGGCCGGCGGTGAGCCGGGCCAGCAGGACGTACTCGGTGACGCCCGGTTCCATGCGGTGGTGCTCGCCGCCTATCCGGAACGCCAGCCGGTCCGGGCCCGGTTCCCGGTCGGTGTTGATGCGCACCCCGGGCAGCATGGCCTGGATGTGGGCCGCCATCCGCCGGTTCGATCCCGGGCCGCCGACACAGAACTCCGTCCGCTCGCCGAAACCCTGCCGCGCCGCGTCCTGGGTGACCACCTCGGCGCCCGCGCCGCAGTCCTTGATGAGCGCGGCGAGTTCCAGGAGCGCGAACACGTCGTGGCGGTGCACCGCGAGGTCGGGGCTGCCCGCGTCGCGGTTGACGACCAGCAGGCACTCCGAGTTCTCGGGCAGCCCGAAGAAGGCCTGCTTGCGCCGGAGTCTGCGCTTCCACAGGTAGGTGCGGGCCAACCAGCCGAGCGCGGCACTGATGCCGGCCGCGACCACGCCCAGGACGATGTTGCGCACGTCGTCGTTCATGGGCGCGCATGGTAGCGGGCCACCATGGCCGGGGCGTACCCGTGTTCGAGGTGTGGCGTTCGTATGACAGTGCCCGGAAGGAGGCTGTCAGGCCCCCGTGAATGTGGTTACGCTGCGCGGACGGTCCCGGACTGGAGGTACGGATGCGTCGCCCTGTCGCGCGGAAACTGTCGGTCCTGGCGGTCTCGGCCGCCGTGGTCACGGTGGGTGCCGCGGCGCCACCCGCCGCTGAGAGAGCCGCTGTTGCGAAGGTCCCGGTCGCCGTCGGCTACGGCGGTGCGGTCGCCAGCGTCGACGCGGACGCCTCCGCGGCCGGCATCGAGGTGCTGCGCAAGGGGGGCAACGCCGTCGACGCGGCCGTCGCCACCGCAGCCGCCCTCGGCGTCACCGAGCCCTACTCCTCCGGTATCGGCGGAGGCGGCTACTTCGTCTACTACGACGCCGAGTCCCGTGCGGTGCACACCATCGACGGCCGGGAGACCGCCCCGCTGACCGCGGACTCCGGTCTCTTCCTGGAGAACGGCAAGCCGCTCGCCTTCGCGGACGCCGTCAGCAGCGGCCTGGGCGTCGGCACGCCGGGGACCCCCGCCACCTGGGCGACCGCGCTGAAGGAGTGGGGCAGCGAAAAGCTCGGCACGGTCCTGGAGCCCGCCCAGCGCATCGCCCGCGAGGGCTTCACGGTCGACGACACCTTCCGGACCCAGACCGCCGCCAACGAGACCCGCTTCCGCTACTTCCCCGACACGGCGAAGCTGTTCCTTCCCGGTGGGCAACTCCCGGTCGTGGGATCGACGTTCAAGAACCCCGACCTCGCCCGCACCTACGAGGAGCTGGCCCGCAAGGGCGTCGGCGCGATCTACCGCGGCGACCTCGGCGAGGACATCGTCGCCACCGTGAACAAGCCGCCCGTGGACCCCGGTTCGGGCTGGAACGCCCGGCCGGGCGAGCTGTCCGCCAAGGACCTCGCGGCCTACCGCGCCAAGCTCCAGGCGCCCACGAGGACCTCGTACCGAGGCCTGGGGGTCTACTCCATCGCCCCCTCGTCCTCGGGCGGCACGACGGTCGGCGAGGCCCTCAACATCCTGGAGCGGACGGACCTGTCGAAGGCGAGCGAGGTCCAGTACCTGCACCACTACCTCGAGGCCAGCCGGATCGCGTTCGCCGACCGCGGGCGCTGGGTCGGCGACCCGGCCTTCGAGGACGTCCCCACGAAGCAGCTGCTGTCGCAGAAGTACGCCGACTCACGCGCCTGCCTCATCAAGGACGACGCGGTCCTCACCAGCCCCGTGGCGCCCGGCGACCCGCGCCACCCGGCCGCCTGCGGCGCGGGCGGCACGGCGGCGCCGACGACGTACGAGGGCGAGAACACCACGCACCTCACCGTCGCCGACAAGTGGGGCAACGTGGTCTCCTACACGCTCACCATCGAGCAGACCGGAGGCAGCGCCATCACCGTGCCCGGCCGCGGCTTCCTGCTCAACAACGAGCTGACGGACTTCTCCTTCGCACCCGCCAACCCGGCCGTCCACGACCCGAACCTGCCAGGGCCGGGCAAGCGGCCGCGCTCGTCGATCTCGCCGACGATCGTGCTCGACCGTCACAACAAGCCCGTGGTGGCGCTGGGTTCGCCCGGCGGCGCGACCATCATCACCACCGTGCTGCAGACCCTGACCGAGTTCCTTGACCGAGGACTGCCGCTCGTCGACGCGATCGCCGCCCCGCGCGCCAGCCAACGCAACGCCGCCCAGACGGAGTTGGAGCCCGCGCTCTACGACGACACCAGCCCCGACGGGCTGCGCGCCCGGCTGGAGGCCATCGGGCACTCCTTCAAGCTCAACCCGGAGATCGGCGCGGCCACCGCCGTGCAGCGGCTGCCCAACGGCAAGTGGCTGGCCGCCGCCGAGAAGGTACGACGCGGCGGCGGCTCGGCACAGGTGGTGCGTCCGGCTCCCTAGGGCCCGGAGCGGACGGACCGGGCGTCCGGCCTCGTCGGGTGTCGGGCGTCGGGCGTCGGGCGTCGGGTGTCAGAGCTCAGGCGCGGGTGGCTCGCCGCCGGTACGCGTACGGAACGCGAGCCGCCCGTCCTCGACCTCCACCGTCACCCGGTCGCCCTCCTCGACCCGCCCGTCGAGGAGCAGCCGGGACAGCTGGTTGTCGACCTCGCGCTGGATCGTGCGGCGCAGCGGGCGGGCGCCGTACTCGGGCTGGTAGCCGCGCTCGGCGAGCCAGTCGACGGCCGCGTCGGTGAACTCGGCCGTGATGCCCCGGGCCTGCACCAGCCGCCGCGTCCGCTCCAGCAACAGGTCGGTGATCCGCCGCAGTTGCTCGCCCGTGAGCTGCCGGAACACGACGATCTCGTCGATCCGGTTGAGGAACTCCGGCCGGAAGTGCTCGCGCAGCGGCCGCAGGATCTGTTCGCGCCGCGCCTCCTCGTCCGCGTCCGCGCCACCCGATCCGAAGCCGATGCCGGCGCCGCGCCGGGTGATCGCCTCCGAACCCAGGTTGCTGGTCATCACGATGACCGTGTTGGTGAAGTCGACCGTGCGCCCCTGGGAGTCGGTGAGCCGGCCGTCGTCGAGGACCTGGAGCAGGACGTTGAAGACGTCCGGGTGCGCCTTCTCCACCTCGTCGAGCAGGAGCAGCGAGTAGGGGTGGCGGCGGACGGTCTCCGTCAGCTGTCCGGCCTCCTCGTGGCCGACGTAGCCGGGCGGAGCGCCGACCAGACGGCTCACCGTGTGCCGCTCCTGGTACTCGCTCATGTCGAGCCGCACCATGCGCTCCTCGCTGCCGAACAGCGACTCGGCGAGCGCGCGGGCCAGTTCGGTCTTGCCGACGCCGGTCGGGCCGAGGAACAGGAAGCTGCCGATCGGCCGGTCCGGGCTGGCGAGCCCGGCGCGCGAGCGCAGCACCGCGTCCGCGACGACCCGTACGGCCTCCTCCTGGCCGACGACCCGCTCGTGCAGGTGCTCCTCCAGGGCGAGCAGGCGGTCCTTCTCCTCCTGGGTGAGGCTGGCGACCGGGATGCCGGTCTGCCGGGACACCACCTCGGCGATCGCCTCCGCGGTGACCTCCAGATGCCGGCCCTCGTCGGAGGTGATCTCACCGGTCGCGTCCGCGATGCGCTGCTTCAACTCGACGATGCGGTCGCGCAGGCGGGTGGCCTGCTCGTAACTCTCGTCCGCGACCGCCTGGTCCTTGTCGCGGGCCAGTTCCTCGGCCTCGCGCTCCATGGCCCGTACGTCCGTGCCCTTGGTGCGGGCACCGAGCCGCACCCGGGCGCCGGCCTGGTCGATCAGGTCGATCGCCTTGTCGGGCAGGCGGCGGTCGGTGAGGTAGCGGTCGGACAGCTCCACGGCCGCGACGAGCGCCTCGTCGGTGTAACGGACCTGGTGGTGGGCCTCGTAGCGGTCGCGCAGCCCGCGCAGGATCTCCAGCGCGTCCGCGACGGACGGCTCCGGGACGAGGATCGGCTGGAAACGGCGGGCGAGGGCCGCGTCCTTCTCGATCCGCCGGTACTCCTCCAGCGTCGTCGCGCCCACGATGTGCAGCTCGCCTCGGGCCAGGGCCGGCTTGAGGATGTTGCCGGCGTCCATCGACCCGCCGCCCTCGCCGCCGCCGCCCGCGCCGACGACGGTGTGCAGCTCGTCGATGAAGACGATCAGTTCGTCGGAGTGGGCGCGGATCTCGTCGACGATGGTGGTCAGCCGCTCCTCGAAGTCGCCGCGGTAGCGGGTCCCCGCGACCACCGCCGTCAGGTCCAGGGCGACCACGCGCCGCGCGACGAGGACGTCCGGCACGTCCCCGTCCGCGATCCGCTGGGCCAGTCCCTCCACGACGGCGGTCTTGCCGACGCCCGCGTCACCGATCAGCACCGGGTTGTTCTTGCCGCGCCGGGAGAGCACCTCGATGGTCTGCTCGATCTCGTCCTCGCGGCCGATCACCGGGTCGATCCGGCCCTGACGGGCCAGCTCGGTGAGATCCGTGCCGTACTTGTCCAGGGTGGGTGTGCCGGTGGGCCGCTGGCGGTCGCCGGGGCGGGCCGTCGGCGCGCTGTCCGTGGGCTCGCTCGGCAGGGCCGCGGCGGCGAAGCGGGCCGCGTTGAGGATGTGCCCGGCCGCGGAGTCCGGGTTCGACGCGAGGGCGCTCAGCACGTGCTCCGGGCCGATGTAGCCGGCCCCGCGCGAGCGGGCCAGGTCGTGCGCGTCCAGCAGGGCGCGTTTGGCGGCCGGGGTCAGCGACAGCGACGTGGGCGGTGGCACCTCGCCCGGCGGGTGCTGGACCGGGCCCGAGCGCTCGTCGATCTCCGACGCGAGGGACTCGGGGTCGGCGCCGGCCCGGCTGAGCAGCGTGCGGGTCGGCTCCGCGCCGAGGGCCGCGCGCAGGAGATGCTCGGTGTCCAGGTCGCGGCTGCCGTGCTCGGCCGCGTACTGCGCCGCGCCGCGCACGAGCTCTCTCGCGGGCCGGCTGAGGAGCTGACCGATGTTGATGTGCCGGGGGCCGGGGCTGGGCCCGCCGAAGAAGCGGGCCAGGAACTCGCCGAAGGGGTCGCCGTACCCCTCCGGGCTGGAGAAGCCGCTGGTCATGGCGTTCCGTTCGATCGACTTGCGCTGCCGGTGCGGTCGGTTGCCCTGTCCGTCCCGGGCTACACCACGATGGCACGATCCGCAGGGCGCGGCATGTCCTGAGGCCGCCCGCCGCACGGCGGCCGGTCCCGTCGTCCGTGGGCGGTCGCGCCCACGGGGCGGAGCGGCAGACCGGTACGGCACCACGCCTGCCGTCGGCGGAGGGCGCGGGTGGTGCGCGGGCGGTCGCCCATGGGGCGGCGCCGCGGATGGTTACGGCCCTGTCCCGGCCGGCGGAAGCGGCCGCGGTCCTTGCGTGGGCGGTTCCGTCCAGGGGCGGAGCGGCAACGCCCTGTACGACCTGCGCCGGGGCAGATCGGTACGGCCCTGTGCCTGCCGGGGCAGGGGCCCCGGTCCTTGCGTGGGCGGTCGCGCCGACCGGCGTGGGCCGCAGGTCGATACGGCCCGCGCCCTCGGCGCAGTGGTCCTACCGGCGCTCGGTGAGGACCCTCGGTCCGCTGTCCGTGATCGCCACCGTGTGTTCCGCGTGGGCCGCCCGGGAACCGTCGTTCGTGCACAGGGTCCAGCCGTCAGGCGCCTCGTGGTAGCCGTCCTTGCCGCTCGCGATCAGCATCGGTTCGATCGCGAGGGCCATGCCGTGGCGCAGGGGGTAGCCGCGGCCCGGGCGGCCCTCGTTGGGGACGCCGGGGTCCTCGTGCATCTGGCGACCGATGCCGTGGCCTCCGAAGCCGTCCGGGATGCCGTAGCCCGCCTCCCGGCACACCGTGCCGATCGCGTGCGCGATGTCGCCGACGCGGTTGCCGACGACCGCCGCCTCGATACCGGCCGCGAGGGCCCGCTCGGCGGTCTCGATCAGCCGGATGTCAGCCGGGCGGGGCGTGCCCACGGTGAAGCTGATCGCGGAGTCGCCGGCCCAGCCGTTCAGCACCGCGCCGAAGTCGGCCGACAGGAGGTCGCCGTCGCGCAGCCGGTAGCCGGTGGGGATGCCGTGCACGATCGCGTCGTTCACGGACGCGCAGAGCACCGCCGGGAAGGGCGTCGTGGCGAAGGACGGGCGGTAGCCGAGGAAGGGGGACGTCGCCCCCGCCTCCCGCAGCACGTCGTGTGCCACCTCGTCCAGTTCCAGCAGGGATACGCCCACGTCGGCGGCCTCGCGCACGGCCGTCAGCGCCCGTGCGACGACCTGTCCCGCCTCGTACATGGCCTCGATCGATGTGTCTGTCTTGAGCTCCACCATGCCAATTACTATACCGGTATTAGAATGGTGGCATGGTGCGCACCCCCCTCACCCCGCAAGAGCGTGAACGCGGCGAACGGCTCGGTCTGTTGCTGCGCGAGGCCCGCGGCGGCCGGAGCATGGCGGACATCGCGGCGAGCGCCGGCCTGTCCGCCGAGACCCTTCGCAAGATCGAGACCGGCCGCGCCCCGACGCCGGCGTTCTTCACCGTCGCCGCGCTCGCCCGCGTGCTCGGTCTGTCGATGGACGAGCTGGCGGGGCTGTGCGTGCCCGCCCCCGCATGACACCCTGGGGTCGCTGCCCGCGCCCGTTCGGGATCACGCACCGGTCGTCGCGTCGGTTTCGAAAACTGGCTGTAGCCGCGCTGTAACACGGTTGGTGTTTTCTACGAGCCGGAGTGTTCCGGTCAGGGCGGGAGTCGAGCGATGGCTGTGGATCAACTCCCGGGCAGGGTACGGGAGTTCGCGAGCTACCTGAACGGACTGCTGTCGCGCCTCGATCAGGGCGCCGGCTGGTGCGCGGTGTTCTGGCAACGCGATCCCGACGGCATGCGGGCCTGCCTCGACGGGCGCGAGGTGCCGCCCTGGGACGTGGTGGAGGCGGTGCTCCAGGACCTCGCCGCCGAGTACGGGACCGCGGTCGCCGCGCAGCAGGCGGAACGGGTCCGGCCCCTGCACGCCGCGGCCCTCGCCGCCCACGACGCCCGGCCCGGTGGCCGCGACGCCCTCGGGGACCGGCTCGACGTGATGCTCCGCGAACAGCGTTACGCCGCCGAACGGCTGGCCGAGCTGGGGCGCAGGCTCCCGTCCGCGGCCACCCACGAGCAGGCCGAGGCCATCCGTCTCGACCTCGCCTGGGCCCACGACGACCATGAACGGGCCACCGCACGGTGCGCCGAACTGCGCTACCGGATGGCGGAGTCGGACCGGCTCCCGTCGGCGGGCGCGGCCTCCGGGCCCGCCGCCCCGCACGCCGCCGCCGCGGACCCCGCCCACGCGACGGCTGCCGGGTACGGCACCCCTGCCGGGCGCGAGGCTCCTGCCGGGTACGGCGCCCCTGCCGGGCGCGAGGCTCCTGCCGGGTACGGCGCCCCTGCCGGGCGCGAGGCTCCTGCCGGGTACGGCACCCCTGCCGGGCGCGAGGCTCCTGCCGGGTACGGCGCCCCTGCCGGGCGCGAGGCTCGTGACGGCTACGACACTCCTGACGGGTACGACGCCCCTGACGGGTACGGCGCCGCCGGGGCCATGGCCGGGGCGCCGGTCGACGCGCATGAGGTCGCGGCCGAGGCGTCCGGGGCCGAAGCGCCCGACTCCCGGCCGGCTCCCGACCAGGACACCCCCGTCCCCGACCCGGCCGTCGTCCCCAAACAGCGCAAGCGCCGCCGCGGCAGCGCCCGTTTCGCCGGTATGGCCGAGAAGGAGAACGCCGTCTCCCTCGCCGTACCGCCCGCCGCCGAACCGGTGGCGCCCGCGCCCGCCCCGACCGGGCGCCGCACCCCGCGCGGCGCCCGCTTCGCCGGCGCCGCCACCGAGAAGGCCGAGCGGTCCGAGCCGCGGCGCGAGCCGCTGGACACGGCGGCCCGGCGGGAGACCGTCGAGACGGTCGAACGGCTGGTGCGCCTGCGCGGCGAAGGCCGCAGCGGCGAGGCGCACGCCCTGCTCGTCGAACTCGCCTACTGGCCGGCCGCCCGTATCCCGCTGCTCGCGGCCGAACTCCAGCGCGCCGGGCTCACCGCCGACTGGACCACCCTGCTCTGGGAGGCCGCCTCCCTCCCCGCCGACCGGCTCGTCGCGGCGGCCGACGCGCTGGTCGCGGTGGGGCGCACGGCGGACGGCGAGCAGATCCTGCGCCAGGGCGTCGCCCGCCCGGCCGCCGAGATCGGGCAGGCCGTCCTCGGCCTGGTCGAGGAGGGCCGGCGACGCGAGGTCGGCGCGCTGCTCGACGCCTATGTCCGGGTCCGCACCCCCGAGGAGGCCGCCCGCAGCGTCGCCCCGGCCCCGGGGACCCTCGTCCCCCTCGTGCTGGAGGCCGCCCGGACGGTCTCGGAGGAACGCCACTGGGACCTGGTGCACGCCCTCAGGGTCGCCGGCTTCACCGCCTGACCCGCGCCACGCCCTTACGCCGTACGCCCGGCGACTCACCCACCGGAGTGTGAAACGCGATCGACTCGGCGGGTTAACGACGATGGTCTTGGCAAGCCCGTCCCGGAGGCTTACGTTCGTCCCTCTACGACCTTCGTCTACGGGCGTAGAGGCTCTGACGTCCCGTCGAAGGAGCAGCTCATGGCCAACGTCGTACGTGCCGCACTGGTCCAGGCCACCTGGACCGGCGACACCGAGTCCATGGTGGCGAAACACGAGGAGCACGCCCGCGAGGCGGCCCGCCGGGGCGCGAAGATCATCGGGTTCCAGGAGGTCTTCAACGCTCCCTACTTCTGTCAGGTCCAGGAGCCGGAGCACTACCGCTGGGCCGAACCGGTCCCCGACGGGCCGACCGTGCGTCGTATGCAGGAACTCGCGCGCGAGACGGGCATGGTCGTCGTCGTGCCGGTCTTCGAGGTCGAGCAGTCCGGTTTCTACTACAACACCGCCGCCGTCATCGACGCCGACGGCTCGTACCTCGGAAAGTACCGGAAACACCACATCCCGCAGGTAAAGGGTTTCTGGGAGAAGTACTACTTCAAGCCCGGCAACATCGGCTGGCCCGTCTTCGACACGGCCGTCGGCAAGGTGGGCGTCTACATCTGCTACGACCGGCACTTCCCGGAGGGCTGGCGGCAACTCGGTCTCAACGGCGCCCAGCTGGTCTACAACCCGTCCGCGACCCACCGCGGCCTCTCCGCCCACCTCTGGCAGCTGGAGCAGCCGGCGGCCGCCGTCGCCAACGAGTACTTCGTCGCCGCGATCAACCGGGTCGGCGTCGAGGAGTACGGGGACAACGACTTCTACGGGACCTCGTACTTCGTCGACCCGCGCGGGAAGTTCGTCGGCGAGGTCGCGAGCGACAAGGACGAGGAACTCGTGGTCCGCGACCTCGACTTCGACCTGGTCGAGGAGGTCCGGCAGCAGTGGGCCTTCTACCGCGACCGCCGTCCCGACGCCTACGGCGGGCTGGTGCAGCCGTGAGCGACCTCCACGCCCGTCACCGCAAGGTCCTGCCGGACTGGCTCGCCCTCTACTACGAGGACCCGCTGGAGATCACCCACGGCGAGGGCCGGCACGTCTGGGACGCCGAGGGCAACAAGTACCTCGACTTCTTCGGCGGCATCCTCACCACCATGACCGCGCACGCACTGCCCGAGGTCACCAAGGCGGTGAGCGAGCAGGCCGGGCGGATCAACCACTCCTCGACGCTCTACCTCAACCGGCCCATGGTCGACCTCGCCGAGCGCATCGCCCACATCAGCGGCATCCCCGACGCCCGCGTCTTCTTCACCACCTCGGGCACCGAGGCCAACGACACGGCGCTGCTGCTCGCCACCACCCACCGGCGCAGCAACACCGTCCTCGCGATGCGCAACAGTTACCACGGCCGGTCCTTCAGCGCGGTCGGCATCACCGGCAACCGCGGCTGGTCACCGACCTCGCTGTCCCCGCTCCAGACGCTCTACGTGCACGGCGGGGTACGCGGACGCGGCCCGTTCGCCGCTCTCTCCGACGCCGGGTTCATCGAGGCCTGCGTCGCGGACCTGAAGGACCTGCTCGGTCACACCCGCCCGCCCGCGGCCCTGATCGCCGAGCCCATCCAGGGGGTCGGCGGGTTCACCTCGCCGCCGGACGGACTGTATGCGGCATTCCGCGAAGTGCTGAACGCATACGGGATCCTGTGGATCGCCGACGAGGTGCAGACCGGCTGGGGCCGCACCGGCGAGCACTTCTGGGGCTGGCAGGCGCACGGCCGCAGCGGACCGCCGGACATCGTCACGTTCGCCAAGGGCATCGGCAACGGCATGTCCATCGGCGGTGTCATCGCCCGCTCCGAGATCATGAACTGCCTGGACGCCAACAGCATCTCCACCTTCGGCGGCACCCAGGTCACCATGGCGGCCGGCCTCGCCAACCTTTCCTACCTGCTGGAACACGACCTCCAGGGCAACGCCCGGCGGGTCGGCGGCCTGCTCATCGAGCGGCTGCGGGCCGTCGCCGCACAGGACCCCGGGGTGCGGGAGGTGCGCGGGCGCGGGCTGATGATCGGCGTCGAGCTGACGAAGCCCGGCACCGACCTGGCGGACCCGGACCGGGCGGCCGCCGTGCTGGAGGCGGCCCGCGCCGGCGGGCTGCTGATCGGCAAGGGCGGCGGCCACGACACCAGCGTCCTGCGGATCGCCCCGCCGCTGTCCCTCACCGTCGCGGAGGCAGAGGAGGGCGCCGCGATCCTCGAAGGCGCGCTGAGGAGCACGCAGTAGCGCAGGCCTGAGCAAGGGAACACAACGCCATGACCATCACCCTGGAGCCCTGGGGGCCCGTAGAGCCCCTGGAACCCGCCCTGTCGGTCCGTCAGGTCCTGTCCCTGGAAAGGGTGCTGGCCGGGGAACCCGAGGTGGTGGCCGGCGCGGGCCAGCTCGACCGGCCGGTGCGCTGGGTGCACGTCGCCGAGGCCGCGGACGTCGGCGTGATGCTCAGCGGCGGGGAGATGGTCCTCACCACCGGAGTGCTGCTCGCCGGCGACGAGAACGCGCAGACCGAGTACATCCAGTCCCTCCACCGCGCGGAGGCCGCCGCCGTGGTGCTGGGACTGGGACGGGCGTTCCCCGCCCCGCCGGACGTGATGCGGCGCGCCGCCGAGCGGTGCGGACTGCCGATGATCGTGCTCCACCGGCCCTTCCCCTTCGCCGAGTTGACGGAGGTGGTCCAGTCCCGGCTGGTCCAGCGGAAGTTCGCCGCCGTCAGCCTGTCGGAGGCCGTACGGACCGCCCTCACCTCTCTGATCACCGCGGGCGCCCCGCTTCAGCTGCTGCTCGACGAGGTCGCCCAGCACGCCGCCTGTCCCGTGGTGGTCACCAACCTCGCCCACCGGGTGCTGGCGACGGCGGGGGAGCGGTCGGCGGTCGACGACGTGCTGCGGGACTGGGAGCGCATCGCCCGCCAGGCCGGCGGCAGCGAGGGTGACGGCTGGATCCGCGCCGAGCTGGGCGGACGCGGCGAGCGGTGGGGGCAGATCATGCTCTGCGGCCACCGCGGCGACACCGCCGGCGGACGGCTCCTCGCCGACCGGGCCGCCGAGGCCCTCGTCCTGCACCGCATGCTCGGCGGCGCCTCCGCCCACACCTGGGAGGAGCAGTCCGCGCAGAGCCTGCTCACCGACCTGGTCTCCGGTGTCGTACCGGCCAGGCAACTGCTGCCCCGGGCCCGGGCGGCCGGACTCCCCGTCAACCGGCGCACCTTCGTCCCCCTGGTCGTCCGTGACGGCGACCCTGCCCAACTGGAGCGCATGCTGCGCCTGTTGGGCATGCCAGGGCTGGTCGCCGAGCTCGCCGACGGGGCCACCGCCGTGCTGCTCAGCCTCGCCCGCGACCAGGACGCCCAGGCGCTCACCGCGCACTTCGCCGCCCGGCTGCGGACCGAGTCCGGGGAGAGCCGCACGGTCGTCGCGGCGGCCGCCGCGCGCATCGTCTGGGACGACGTGTCCGCCGGGCTGCGCGAGGCCCAGCATGTCGCGGACGCCGTGGCCGACTCCTCGGCCGCCCTCGACCTGCCGGCCGTCGTCCGCCTCAAGGACGTCCATCTGCGCGGCCTGGTACGGCTCCTGCGGGACGACCCGCGGGTGCAGTCCTTCGCCGAGCGGGAACTGGACGGGCTGCTGTGCGCGGCCGGGGACGACCTGCTCGCCGTGCTGCGGACGTATCTGGCCACCGGCCGCAACAAGTCCCGCACCGCCCAGCTCCACCACGTCTCCCGGCCCGCGCTGTACCGCCGGCTGGAGGCGATAGAGGGGCGGCTGGGAGTGGACCTCGACGACTTCGAACAGGCCGCCTCGGTGCACATCGCGCTTCTCGCGCACGACGCGCAACAGGGCTGACCGAAGACGATCGGCAACAGCCAGGAAACATGGAACGACCAGGGAAAACGGTGGTGAAACATGGGTCCGGAAAGACGTGACACGGTGGCACGCCGGACGCCCGCAGGCGTGACACCGTGCAACTCAAAGCAGGCTCGCCGGCTTCCTAGGCTCCTCGTACACCGAGCGACCGGAGGTCCCGATGAGCAGAGTGATCCGTGCCGCCGTCTTCCAGACGGCCTGGACCGGCGACAAGGAATCGATGATCCAGGTCCACGAGCAGGCGGTCCGCGACGCGGCCGCGCAGGGTGCTCAGGTCCTGTGTTTCCAGGAGCTGTTCTACGGACCGTACTTCTGCCAGGTCCAGGACCCGCAGTTCTACGAGTACGCCGAGCAGATCCCCGACGGCCCGATCGTCAAGCGTTTCCAGGCGCTCGCCAAGGAACACGGCATCGTCCTGGTACTGCCGATGTACGAGGAGGAGCAGCCGGGCGTCCTCTACAACACCGCCGCCGTGATCGACGCGGACGGCTCGTACCTCGGCAAGTACCGCAAGCATCACATTCCGCAGGTAAAGGGTTTCTGGGAGAAGTTCTACTTCCGTCCCGGGAACGTGGGCTGGCCCGTCTTCGAGACGGCCGTCGGCAAGGTGGGCGTCTACATCTGCTACGACCGTCACTTCCCGGAGGGCTGGCGCGCGCTGGGGCTGGAGGGCGCCGAGATCGTCTTCAACCCGTCGGCGACCTCGCGTGGTCTGTCCGCGTACCTGTGGCAGCTGGAGCAGCCGGCCGCGGCCGTCGCCAACGAGTACTTCGTCGGCGCGATCAACCGGGTCGGTGTCGAGGAACTCGGCGACAACGACTTCTACGGGACCTCGTACTTCGTGGACCCGGAGGCCCAGTTCGTCGGCGAGGTGGCGAGCGACAAGGAGAGCGAACTCGTCGTCCGCGACCTCGACATGGCCAAGCTGCGCGAGGTCCGCGACCGCTGGCAGTTCTACCGGGACCGTCGCCCGGAGGCCTACGGCCCGCTGACCGCACCGTAAGACCCGAGGCCCCCGCGTCCCTCTCCGGGGCGCGGGGCGGCGTCCGTGTGCGGCTCCGCCGCGGGGCGCGACCGGCCTCGAACGACCCGCACCTCACGACCACAACCCAGCGGAGCGTCCACGCATGAGCACCCGTACCGTCATCCGCGGCGGCCTCGTCGTCACCGCGTCCGACGAGATCCACGCCGACGTCCTGATCGAGGACGGCCGCATCGCCGCCCTCGCCGCCTCCGGTACCACGGCCGCCGAGGCCTGGACCGCCGAGAGGGTCATCGACGCCACCGGGAAGTACGTGATCCCGGGCGGGGTCGACGTCCACACCCACATGGAGCTGCCGTTCGGCGGCACCTTCGCCTCCGACACCTTCGAGACCGGCACCCGGGCGGCCGCCTGGGGCGGCACCACGACCATCGTCGACTTCGCCGTGCAGAGCGTCGGACGCAGCCTGCGCGACGGGCTGGACGCCTGGCACGCCAAGGCCGAGGGCAACTGCGCCATCGACTACGGCTTCCACATGATCGTCTCCGACGTGAACCAGGACACGCTGAAGGAGATGGACCTGCTGGTGGAGGAGGGCGTCACCTCCTTCAAGCAGTTCATGGCCTACCCCGGCGTCTTCTACAGCGACGACGGTCAGATCCTGCGCGCCATGCAGCGCTCCGCCGAGAACGGCGGACTGATCATGATGCACGCGGAGAACGGCATCGCCATCGACGTCCTGGTCGAGCAG
Source organism: Streptomyces zaehneri (assembly GCF_032248645.1). Taxonomy (NCBI): domain Bacteria; kingdom Bacillati; phylum Actinomycetota; class Actinomycetes; order Kitasatosporales; family Streptomycetaceae; genus Streptomyces; species Streptomyces zaehneri. The sequence goes on along the minus strand of NZ_JASTTJ010000004.1, from coordinate 227,151 downwards.
GCGCTGGCCCGCGGAGAGACGGATCCGAGATACCACGGCGAGGTCCGCAAGGCCCTCCTCGAGGCCGAGGCGACCCACCGCGCCATCAAGCTCGCGCAGGTCGCGGGTGCTCCGCTGTACGTGGTGCACGTCTCGGCGATGGAAGCGGTTGCGGAACTGGCCCGGGCCCGCGACGAGGGACTCAACGTCTTCGGCGAGACCTGTCCGCAGTATCTGTTCCTGTCGACGGACAACCTCGCGGAACCCGACTTCGAGGGCTCCAAGTACGTGTGCTCGACGCCGCTGCGGCCCAAGGAGCACCAGGCCAAGCTCTGGCAGGGCCTGCGGACCAACGACCTCCAGGTCGTCTCCACCGACCACTGCCCCTTCTGCTTCGTGGGCCAGAAGGAGCTCGGCCGGGGCGACTTCTCGAAGATCCCCAACGGTCTGCCCGGGGTCGAGAACCGGATGGACCTGCTGCACCAGGCCGTCGTCGACGGGCACATCAGCCGCCGCCGCTGGATCGAGATCGCCTGCGCCACCCCGGCCCGCATGTTCGGCATGTACCCGAAGAAGGGCACCATCGCCCCGGGCGCCGACGCCGACGTCGTGATCTACGACCCGCACGCCGAGCAGATCATCTCCGCGGACACGCACCACATGAACGTCGACTACTCGGCGTACGAGGGCAAGCGGCTCACCGGCCGTGTCGAGACGGTCCTGTCGCGGGGCGAACTCGTCATCACCGAGCGGGAGTACACCGGACACGCCGGTCACGGCGTCTACACCCCGCGCTCCACCTGTCAGTACCTCAACTAGGAGCAGCGCACATGGACTTCGGACTCGTCCTGCAGACCGACCCGCCGGCCTCGAAGGTCGTCGAGCTGATGAAGCGCGCCGAGGGCAACGGCTTCACGTACGGCTGGACCTTCGACTCCGCCGTGCTCTGGCAGGAACCGTTTGTGATCTACAGCCAGATCCTGGCGAACACCAGCAGGCTGACGGTGGGCCCGATGGTGACCAACCCGGGCACCCGCACCTGGGAGGTCACCGCCTCCACCTTCGCCACCCTCAACGACATGTTCGGCAACCGCACCGTGTGCGGCATCGGCCGCGGCGACTCCGCGATGCGCGTCGCGGGCCGTGCCCCGAACACCCTCGCCCGGATCAGTGCGGCCATGAAGGTCATCAGGGCGCTCGGCTCGGGCCAGGAGGCGGACCTCGGCGGCACGGTCGTCAGGTTCCCGTGGATCAAGGAGGACGCCCAACTCCCCGTCTGGATGGCCGCGTACGGCCCCAAGGCGCTGAAGATGACCGGCGAGGAGGCCGACGGCTTCATCCTCCAGCTCGCCGACCTCTACCTCACCGAGTACATGGTGAAGGCCGTCAAGGACGCCGCCGTCGCCGCAGGCCGTGACCCCGCCGAGGTGAAGATCTGCGTCGCCGCCCCGGCGTACGTCACCGAGGACGACTCGCCCGAGGCGCTCGCCCACGCGCGTGAGCAGTGCCGCTGGTTCGGCGGGATGGTCGGCAACCACGTCGCCGACCTCGTGTCCAAGTACGGCGAGCACTCCGCCGCCGTACCGGACGAACTCACCGACTACATCAAGTCCCGTGAGGGGTACGACTACTCGCACCACGGACGGGCCGACAATCCCGACACCGCGTTCGTGCCCGACGAGATCGTCGACCGCTTCTGCATCGTCGGACCGGTCGAGAAGCACATCGAGAAGCTCGAGGCGCTCCGCGCGCTGGGAGTCGACCAGTTCGCCGTCTACGACATGCACGACGCCCAGGAGGCCACCATCGACGCCTACGGGGCGAGGGTGATCCCGGCCGTCAACGGCTGACCGCGCACCGACCGCCGTACGGTGCACCGCCCGTCGCGAGGCGCACGGAGCGCCGTACGGCGTCGCACAACCGAAAACCCCAGAGACCGCTCAACTCCCCGTCCCCCCACTCCAGTTCTCCCCTCCTCCGACGTCCCGGGGGAGGGGGCCGGAGCCCGCACGGCCTTTCCGGATCCGCCCCTCGTTTGATTGGCCTGCCCATGACCGACACCGCTCCCACGGCCATACCGCCGACTTCTCAAGTCACCCTCGCCGACGGCCGGGTGGAGATCGCCCCTGGTTCGCCGCAGCTCAGCGGCCCCTACGCCAACGAGGACCTGCTTCCGGTTCCGGTGGAGAAGCGCACCTGGACCACGTACAACTTCTCCGCGCTGTGGGTCGGCATGGCCCACAACACGGCGTCGTGGACGCTCGCCTCCGGTCTGATCGCCGTCGGCATGGACTGGAAGCAGGCGGTGCTCACCATCGCCCTGGCCAACGTCATCGTGCTGGTGCCGATGCTGCTCACCGGGCACGCGGGGCCGAAGTACGGGATCCCGTTCCCGGTCTTCGCCCGTGCCTCCTTCGGTATCCGCGGCGCCAACCTGCCCGCCGTCGTACGGGCGTTGGTGGCGTGCGGCTGGTTCGGCATCCAGACCTGGATCGGCGGTGAGGCGATCTACTTCCTCGCCGGGAAGCTGATCGGCAACGGCTGGAGCGACGCCGGTGAGATCGGTGGCTACGCCTGGACGATGTGGCTGTCGTTCGCGATCTTCTGGGCGATCCAGGTCGCGATCATCTACCGGGGCATGGAGACGATCCGGCGCTTCGAGAACTGGGCCGCGCCCTTCGTCCTGGTCGGCGCGCTGGTGATGCTGATCTGGATGAGCAACAAGGCAGGCGGTTTCGGCCCGTTGCTCGACCAGCCGTCCAAGCTCGGCTGGGGCGGCGACTTCTGGAAGCTGTTCTGGCCGTCCCTGATGGGCATGATCGGTTTCTGGTCGACGCTGTCGCTGAACATCCCGGACTTCACGCGGTACGGAAAGTCGCAGAAAGCGCAGACCTGGGGTCAGGCGCTCGGCCTGCCGACCACCATGACGCTGTTCGCGCTGCTGTCGGTGATGGTGACCTCCGGTTCGCAGGCGGTGTACGGCGAGACGATCTGGGATCCGGTACAGCTCGCCGCCAAGACCGACAACGTCTTCGGCCTGCTGTTCGCGCTGGTGACCGTGCTGGTGGCGACCCTGTCCGTGAACGTCGCGGCCAACCTGGTCTCGCCGGCCTTCGACTTCTCCAACATCGCGCCCCGGAAGATCAGTTTCCGTACCGGCGCCCTCGCCACCTGTGTCCTCGGGGTGCTGATCTTCCCGTGGAAGCTGTACTCCGACCCGCAGGGCTACATCTTCACCTGGCTCGGACTGGTCGGCGGTCTGCTGGGCACGGTCGCAGGCATCCTCATCGCCGACTACTGGATCCTGCGCCGCGGGAAGCTCGACCTGGCCGATCTGTACCGCACGGGCGGCCGTTACTGGTACGACGGCGGCTGGAACTGGCGGGCGGTGGTGGCCTTCGTGACCGGCGGAGTGCTCGCCGTCGGCGGCGCCAGCTTCAAGCCGCTGGTCGACGGGCGGCCGATCCCGGCGCTCGAATCCCTCGCCGACTACGGCTGGGCGGTCGGGCTCGGCACCTCGATGGTGCTGTACGTGGCCCTGATGCTGCTGCTGCCCGCACGGCAGGAAGAACACGCGGACGCCGTCTGACGTGTGGTGCGAGAACGGCCGGAAGAGCGACTGTGCTCTTCCGGCCGTGGCGTGTCCCGTCCGTGCGGTGCGCGGCGGGAGCGCTCAGCTCTTCCGGCCGTTCGACAGGGCGGCCACCACTTCCTTCGCGGCCTTGATCGCCCCCTTGTTGATCTCGTCGGTGCTCGGCGCCTTCTTCGTCTCGAAGTCGCTGCCGTTGTAGTTGACGACCACCAGCGCGTTGGACACCCGGGCGATGACGACGCCCTCACGGGTCTGCTGCTTGTCCTCGGTCGTGAGGTTCACCACCGAATAGGCCTCGTTGCCGAGCCCCGGGACCGCGCCGCCGCCGCTCTTCTCGCCGGTCCGCTCCTTGTACGAGGTCTGTGCCGCCTCGTCCGACTCCGTGATCTCGAAGGAGACGTCGAGCCACCGGTAGTCGTATCCCTTGAGCGCGTTCCAGGAGCAGGTCCGGCGCAGATCGGTGTCCGTGGAGGGGATCTCCTTGCCCGCCGTCTTGGCGCCCGGCACGAGTGCGGTGACCGTCTTCGCGGCGATGCTCGTGCACGGGGCGGGTGCGGCGGCGTACGTCTTGGCCACGGCCGTGGAGGAGGGGCCGGACGCCTTCTCGGACTGGGTCTTCTGCGTGTCCTTGGCCGCGGTGTCCTGCTTTTCGGTGAGCGGGCCGGACGACATCGCCCAGCCCGCACAGGCGAGCACGACCACGGGGGTCAGGCGCGCGGTGAGGGCGAGCGGCAGTGGGAGTGAGCGCACGGCGCACTTTCGTGGGGGACGGTGCGGACGAAGTCCGCGGTGCGGACAGTGGACGCCAGTGTCACACGACTCCCTGTGGGGCGGAAGTGTGAACTCGCTCCGTGGCTGCGCGGTGACGAAGGGGCCCTGCCCAACCGGGACATCAGGGCCCTTCATGAGACATCTTCACGAGACGCCTTCGCGCGACGTCCGCATGCGACAGCCGCACGGGGCGCCTTCTTGCGGCCTTCTCGTACGACCTCGTACGACCTCCTTGTGCGGATTCCTCCCGCGGCCACTCCATGCGGCTTCTCCATGGGGCCTCTTCACGCGGCCTCTTCACGCGACCTCTCCACGGGGCCTCTTCATGAGGCGTGGGACGGGTGCGGTTGCCCGGCGGGTGGGTACGTACGATCCCGGGAACGGCCGCAGCGCAGTGAGGAGCCCCCGTGTTCACCACCCGCCCCACCCTCCAGGGCACCTTCGGCATGGTGGTCCCGGGGGCGGGTCGCTGACCTGGGCTTTTGTTGCCCGATGAGTACCTGACCTGCAGTGATGCTTCTTTCAGCGTCTTTCGGTGGGGTGCCGGCTTATGCTGCCGGAACTCCCCAGAGCCTCCCCCAGCGACGAAAAACTCCCCAGCCGCTCCCCATGCGGAGCAGCGGGGGCGCCAGCGGAAGGCCACTCACAGGGGTCTCGAAGATGGCCGCGCACGCGCCGGAGTAATTCGGCCCGCGGATGTCCGGGGCGACGGGGCGGCCCCCGGCCTTCCAGTGGGTGCCGCACTTGACCGATTGGACGCGCGATGGTGGAGCGGTTCACGCCAAGCCAGCAGCTCTCCGCGGCATCCACACCACGGCGGTGAAATCTGCAGCGGCCGTCCATGCCTCAGCCCTCGAGGAGATCACCCTGGGGGAAGATACCCGGCATGTAGCCTCTGGCAGGGGACAGATCCCGCCAGTCGAGGTCCCCCTCCTCCACGGGCGCTACTCGCCAGTCGTCCTCCTCGTTCAAGCTGTGGAACGCCTCGTGCAGGAAGCCGGGGAGTACCTCGCTGTCCCGACGGCCCGGGCGGCGCCGGTCCTCAGGAACCGTCCAGTCCGCCGCGAAAAGAGTGCCGTCGATGTAGAGCGTGCGCTCCTGGCGGGGACGGTGCCGGGCGAGCAGGCCCAGGATGTCGTCGCGAAGGCCCGCGGTTTCGTTGCGTCGAGCCGCCCGTTCCACGCGCTGCAGCACCGGCGCCAAGACCCCGAGTGTCACGCCGAGCGCCGCGAAGCCGGCCACGACGTAGTCGCCCAGAACGAGTGGTTCCTGATGGGCGAAGGCGTCCAGGAACGGCGCGTAGTAGGCCAGCACATGTAGATCCGGGTCGACGGGGAGGTCTACGGCGCGAGGGGCGGTTGCGTCCGGGTCGATTGCCGTCAGACGCATGGGGCTATGGGGGGAGGAGAAGTGCACCGCGCTCGCGTATGCGATCTTCGGCGCTTTGCCCTTGATGGTCTTGACTGTCCTCTTCTGTTCCTCCATGGCTTCGCGCAGCTCATGCGTCAGCGGGCCGGAGCGGCCCTTGGCTTCCGCGACGACATAACCGCCGACGGTCCGCTCTCCGAAGAAGTCGGCCCGGCTCCGGCCGGGGGCGAAGGCGAGATTGTAGGCGGAGGCGTAGCGGGCGACGTGCATGAAGAACCGGACGGACAGCTGTCTCTCGGCGAAGATCTGGCACATGGCCTGCCCCAGGGTGTAGGACAGCATGCCCTTCTCGGAGGGGTCGAGCTCGCGGGCGAGGTCGGTACGTGTGATGCGACGGACCGGATCATCGCTCCAGCCGAGGTAGGCGGGCAGGACCGCCACCCTGTGGCACCACTCGTACGCCGATGACCTCCCGTGCTTGGTTTGGTCGTACGGGGCCCTGCCCGTGATGAACAACGCGCGCGCCAAGTCTTGCGGCAGGACTGGCAGATCCTGCTCGACGGGGACGCCGGTACTGGCCGGGAAGAGCGTGGCGTTGGTTTGCACGTGCGCGGGGCCATTGAAGAACATCGTCGCCGCTTTCCGGGTTCAGGGCCGTCATACACAGACCGTGAGGATCGTCGTACCGGCATCTCTCTATCACCCCGGTCCGCGGTCCGCCCCGGCATTAGCGGAGATGGAAGCGATCCCCGGGAAGTCTGGCTCGCCGCATGGCTCCGGCCACGCCAGGCGCCTGTGTCCGCGTGCCGCCCTGATGGCGACGGGCGGGTCGGACCGCGTCGGCCATCAGTCACCGAAGCGACCCACGACAGCCGTATGTTGCTGGAAAGTGAGCGTCGGCGTGGGCCACCACATCATCCGGATCTGTGAGCGACAAGGCGTCCCTGTCCTCGCCGACCGCGCCTATACCGGCGCCAGCCCCCCACGTCGCCGCCGGCCTCAAACGACCACCCGGGGGCGAACTCACCCGACGTTGCGCTACCGCGGTCCTCCAGCGAAGGCGGCGGTGTCCGAGTCCCGATCCGGGAACCGGAGGCCAGTTATAGGCTCCCGCCATGCCGATCTTTGAATATCGGGGCGAGGCCGCGAACTTGAAGGTGCTAGCACGGGAAATAGAGGCGGATCAGCACCTCGCCGGAAAGTGCTCTCTCGCCCTCACGCCCCTGCAGCAGAACAGGCGCGAGTCCTTACGCCACGCCCACTGGGCGGAGATCTCCATCTCCGTCGCCGCCGGACTGGCCACGAACACCCTGTATGACGCCTTGAAGGCATTGGTCGAGCGGGCGCGTGACCGGGGGCCCGTGGAGGAGGCGCCTCCTCGACCGGAAGACGACGACCAGGGTGCGGACGGCTCGGAAGGGGTGAACCGGTGACCGTCCACTCTCCACGTCTACGGAACTCGAGCGGCGCCGAGTTGAATCTGCGCAGCCAGATCCTCTTCCAGGATCAGACCCGCACGCGCACCAGCGATCTTGTGACGGCGGTCGGCTCCTGGCACAAGACCTACGTCCACGAGAGCAGCCACTGGGCGCGATATCACGGATCCACTGTCGGCATTCTTCTGAGCCTGCTGCGGCGCACGAGGGACCAGTTGGCCGCGTACACGATCTCTCACCTGCCCCGGCAAGACGTGGAGCATCTCCACGAGGACCGGAGCAGCGGACTCCCCTTTTTCTCCTTCGAGCGCTACCCCAAGCACGCCCAAGGGGAACTGAAATACAGCGAATTGGATTGGCTCAACCTCTACTTCGCCTACTACCTCCTCTTGGATCCGGAGGGTCTGACGGAGTTCGACACCGCCACCTGGGACATGCGGGCGGCAATGGAGCACTCCCTCGAAGACATGTGGCGCCAGGGTGCGGGCATGGAGATGGTCGAGTGTCCCGATGACGTACGCGTCGGCATCGACGGGCCCCTAAAGCTCGTGCACACCTCCGAGGGCCCGCTCACCACTCGTGTCCTCTTCGAGTGCGCGGCGGTGCTCGACGAACTCTTCCAGTTCGAGGGCGCCTTCATACGGAAAGCTGATCCGGCGCTGCGCGAGTTCTTGCTCGAGGTGCTGAACGGCGAGTACGGGATGCCGTGTCGCCTGGCAGGTGCTCTCGCAGGGCGTACGCTCGGCGGAAGTACCGTCCTGGCCCTCATCGACTTCGCACTGAACCCTGTGGTGCCGGGCTTGAACGCCGACGATCCGTCCGTCGACTGGAAAGAGCTCTACCCTCCCTACCGCTTCGTGACGGCAGCCAAGGCGATGACAGGCTGGGAGACGGACCTGGAGTTTCAGTATCCGAGCCACGAGGCGACGGTCCACTTCCAGCACATGCTGGCCAAGCGCAGTGGGCTCCGGATGGGAAGCGTGGCTTCCCGTCTGTCCGACCTCTCGACCCTCCGGGAAGCCGCCACGGCCCCCATGCACCTGTCCGCGCGTACGCCTGCCGTGTCCCTCATGTGCGCTTCACGTCTGCTTGCCCTGCGGGAAAGAGACGTCTGTTCGATCTCGCACTACGGCGTCAATTTCCTGGGCGAGAGAGCGACCAGGTTCATCAAGCCCGACCGGGACATGCAGTGGCTGTTCCCGGTGTTCCAGGTGAGTCAGGGTGAGTACCGGTGGCCGGCGGAGCACGTGGGCCTCGATGAGGCGACGGACCTACTGATAGGTGCCGCCGTGGCGTCGGCGTACGACGACATCCTGCACGGCGTCGGCCCTCTCGCTGACGACCACCTTCCCCGCAGCCTCTTCGACGTCGTCGGACAGGTCGAAGCGCTGAACCAGGTCCTCAAGGATTCGACGGGACTGGACATGGGCTGGCATCGGACCTGATGCGGACCCATTCACAGCTCCTGGCGTAACGCCTTCGCTGAGCACCGGTCACGCTGTGCGCCTCGTGCATGGCCATCCCTCACCCGGTCCGTCGGCCTATGAGGTGGTGGCCGCATGGGTGCCGTATCTCGAACATTCGGGAGTGAATTCAGATCGATAGGCGACCGAAACTGAATCAAATGTGACCGCTGTGCATTTAGAGAATTATGGTGACAAGATGCGGCCCCAGATCCTGAGGGGGTGACGGCATCTCATGGGGCTTGTGGCTTCCTTTGCTGTGTGTTCCCGCCGGAGATCCCAGGGTGTGTACGAGCGCAGCAAGGAGCCGCGATGACCCAGCCCAGTGATCCGCGTGCCATCCCAGGCCCGCGAGACGGCTCCGCCGAACCACACGGGACCGTAGTCCCGGTGCCGCCCCGGCTCACCAAGGCGGCCATCCGCAACTTCCGGCTGCTCCGCAGAACCGAGCTTTCCTTCACGGACAAGGTGACACTGTGCGTCGGCCGCAACAACACGGGAAAGACCTCGCTGGCGAAACTGTTCGAATTCTTCGTGGCGAGGAAGAAGGCCGCGCTGCGCATCGAGGACTTCTCCGCCGACTGCTACGAGGAGTTCCTCGCCGCCCATCGCCTCTTCGCCTCGGGTGAAGCGGAGCAGGCGCGCGACACGGTTCCGGCAGTCACCCTCACCCTCCACATCTCCTACGACAATGACTGCGGCCAGTACGGACCCCTGGCCCCCTTCGTGGTGGACCTCGACCCCGACTGCTCCGAGGTTGTGATCAGGTTCGCCTTCGCGTTGGGGGACGGTGCCCTGAAGGAGTTCTTCGGCGGCGTGCCGGTGGGGCCGGATGCCACGGCCACGCTTGAGCAGCTGGGCAGAGGCATCCCGAAGCACTTCGAGATGTCAGTGATGGCGGTCGACCCGACCGATGAGGCGAACGTCCGACCGGTCGACCTCGCGGACGTGCGCACCCTGGTGAGGGTGGACTTCGTCGAGGCGCAGCGAGGGCTGGACGACGAGAGCGACGGGCATGCCGCACCAATCGGAGCGGTCTTCGAGCAACTGCTGACCGCGGCGGAGAAGAGCCAGAACGCGACGTGGCTGGAGGAGCTCGCCGCGAACATCGACAGGACACTCGTGGACACCTCCGGCAGTCTCGACAGCAGCCTCCAGAAGGTCCGAGAACGGGTGGCGCCGACGTTGAAGGCATTCGGCTATCCGGGTCTGGCCAACCAGGAGTTCGTCACGGCCGCCCGGCTGGACTCCAAGAGGCTGCTCAGGAACTTCGCGCGCATTCACTATCCGGGAGTGGCCGGTGTGCGGTTCCCGGAGTCGTACAACGGCCTCGGTACGCGGAACTTGGTGATGATTCTGCTCAGGCTCTTCACCTGCTACCGCGACCACACGGCGACCTCTCCGGAGTCGGGGATCCATCTCGTCTTCCTGGAGGAACCGGAGGCCCATCTGCATCCGCAGATGCAGGAGGCGTTCATCCAGCGACTCACGTACTCCGTCAATCTGTTCCCCCGGATCGACGCGCAGATGAGAGCGACGATGCCCGGGCAAAAGGGAGCGGTCGAGGAGAGCAGCACCGCAATCGACAGCAGCCCCCGGTGGAACGCTCAGTTCGTGGTGACCACCCACTCGGCACACGTGGCCAACCGGGGACACTTCTCCGACATCCGGTACTTCCGGAAGGAGGAGGACACCGTGGAGAGCGGAAGCGAGCCGGGGCCGGCCCGCACCGTCATCAAGGACCTGTCCCAGGTGACCGGCGATGAGAGGTTTCTCCGCAAGTACCTGACCCTCACCCGGGCCGACCTCTACTTCGCGGACAAGGCCATCCTCGTCGAGGGCGCCAGCGAGCGTATCTTCGTCCCGGCTGCGGAGGAGAAGCTGGCGGCGAGGAGGCCCGGAGAGACGCCCCAGCACCAGTACGTGACCTTGATGGAGGTCGGCGGGGCGCATGCCCACAGGTTCTATCCGCTGCTGAAGGTCCTCGGGATCCCAGCCCTGATCATCACGGATCTTGATCCCGTCGACGACAGGGAGCCCAAGATCCGCAAATGCCTGGTGTCCGAATCCGGACGCACGTCCAACCAGTCCATCAGGGCGTGGTCCCCCGAGATGGCCGACATCACGGTGGCCGAGCTGCTGCAGCGGGCCGAGACGGACCCGCCGATCGCCGGCGGCAGCATGTGCCTCGCCTACCAGGTGCCGGAGGAGCCCGGCGGTCCGTGCGGCCGCACTTTCGAGGACGCCTTCGCGCTGGCCAACCGGGCCCTGTTCGGTATCCCCACGGGTGACGCTCCCGCCGAGGAACTGGAACAACAGGCCCGTAGCAGCGTGGAGACCAGGCGCAGCAAGGTCGACTTCGCCCTCGACCACGTCCTCGGAGACCACGACTGGCAGGTCCCGAAGTACATCAGGCGCGGCCTCGAGTGGCTCATGGCACAGGACGGGACGGCGACGAAGGCGGACGTCCAGTGACGACCGAGGCGGAAGACGTCACGCACACGATCCTGACGGCTCTCCAGACGGGCCGTCACTTCAAGGTGGAGGCCGGTGCCGGTGCGGGCAAGACCAGCTCACTGATCGAGGCGCTCCAGAGCATCCTGGCTGATCGCCCCCGCTACCTCCCGCGGCCCCACCAGCGCGTCGCCTGCGTCACCTACACCAATGTGGCCCGCGACGAGATCATCAGCCGTACCGACCGCAGCCCGTACGTGTTCGCCGAAACCATCCATGGTTTCCTGTGGCAGCTGCTCTCCCCTTTCCGCAAGCACCTGTTGCGCCACATCGTCGAACTGGACCTCATGCGGTCGAAGATGGAGGGCCACACCTCACTGGACGGCTACACCGTCGAGTACAGCACCGGCTTCCAGAAAGTGGACCACGACAGCCGTCGCGTGCAGCTGGGTCACAACGATCTGCCCGTCCTCGCGAGGGCGTTTTTCGCCCTTCCCAAGTTCCGGGCCCTGGCTGCCGACCGGTTCCCGATCGTCTTCGTGGACGAGTACCAGGACACCCCCGCCGGTCTGGCGGAGGCCATGCTGGGCACGCCGGGCGATGAGGCCACCGCGCGCGGCCCCCTCTGCGGCTTCTTCGGGGACCATTGGCAGCAGATCTACGACAACGCGTGCGGGGCACTCGAGGACGCCCGCCCGACACCGGTCTTCAGACGGCGCAATCGGCGCTCGCAGCGCGCCGTCGTGAACCTCCTGAACACGATGCGTCCCGAACTGAGGCAGACCACGGCGTCAGGAGTTGGCGAGGGCACCGTCGCCGTCTATCACACCAACGAATGGGCCGGGACGAGGCTCACCCACCACCGGAAGGGTCAGCTCGGCTGGGACGCGGCCCACGCGGCCCGGAAATGGGTACTGGACGACGTCCGCGACCGGTTATGGAGCACCGGGGCATCCAGTCACGATGCCCAGGCGCGGGCGGAGGAGCCCAGCACGAAGATCCTCATGCTCACGCACGAGACGATCGCCGGCGAACTGGGATATCAGAAGCTCCACGGGGCCTTTCGGCGCAACGATTCCTACGTGAGGAAGGAGGACCACGCCATGGCCTTCTTCATGGACACGCTGGAACCGGCCCTGCTCCACCACCGGAACAAGCGCTACGGCGCGATGTTCGACGCACTCGACCCCCGTGGCCGCCCACCCATCAACTCGTCGGCCGACAAGCAGGAATGGATGGCGTTCCTGACGAAACTGGGGGAGGCCCGCAAGACGGGCACGGTCGGCGACGTCCTCGACCTCTGTCTTGAGCAGCAGCTCTTCGACGGCCTGGGGAAGGTGCGCGAGCGTCACCGGAAGGCCGTGGCACCATCCGGCACCGACCCGCAGGCTGTGAGTGACGACAAGGCCGAAGCCCGGGCGGCGGCGCGGTCGAAGGAGTACCAACAACTGCGCCAGGTGCCGTACGCGGAGTTGCTGGCGTTGAACGAGCACCTCGGCGGCGGCACGCCCTTCGCCACACAACACGGAGTCAAGGGACTGGAGTTCAACCGGGTCCTCGCCGTGGTCAGCAAGGGACACTCCCGCTTCCAGATCCCCGAGATGCTGGCCAACTTCTCCCGGCGCGACGAACTGATGGACAAGGAACTGGACGCGTTCATCAGGGCCCGCAACCTCCTCTACGTGGCATGCTCACGGGCCAGAGAGCACCTGGCCATCCTCTTCACCACGAAACTTGAGCCCGCTGCACTCGACACCCTCCGGGAGTGGGTCGGCGAGTCGCGGATCACGTCGCTGCGGTTCGACGGGGATACGGTGGTGGGTGGTGAGTGAGGGACGAGGCAGGCCGGACGGATCCCCGGGCCAACCCCAACAAGGGATGCCCTGGGTTGCTGGTCGCCCGGATGCGATCGCCTCATGACGACCTCGGGCAGCTCCCGGCCGCCAAAGATCACGGAGGAGGTGGGCGAAAGTCGGAGCGCCCCGCAGTCGCTCAGCCGTGAGCCGGTGTACCTCGACCAGCCCCGGGCCGTATCCAGGGTTGAGCAGGGTCGAGAACTCTCCGGACCGTTCGCCTTCCGGGCTGATCGTCACCACCGCGACGGACAGCACTCGGTCCCGTCGGGGTACGAGTACTGAGGTTTCTGCATCGATCAGCGCCCAGATCGCAGGCGTAGTCACTTGCGGTGGGTATATCCAAGCCAGCAAAGACGAGACTCACCGCGTGGGTTGCCCAATCAACTCGGTGACTTACGTGGCGTCGTGTGCCCTACCGCAGCTCGACTGACGGTCAGGGACAGGACCCCTCGAACTTGACCGCCTTGAAAGTGACCGGCTGCCCGTTGAGCGATGTGCCCGCGGCCGGCTCTGCGTGCACACCTTCCAATTCGATTCGACCAGTACCCAGCGGTCGTCCGGCAGGGCATCCCTCACCGTGAGGGAGACACCGGAGTCCAGGGCCGAACGCGCGGCCTTGACCGACTCGCCGGCGAAGTTCGGCACCTTGTCGCCTTCAGCGGTCGGCGGCTTCTCGTCCTTCGCCGGGCAGTCCTCCCTGAGCTTCAACGCCCCGAAGTGGAGGTCGCTGTCGGTCGGCTTGAGTGCGCCAGCCTCCATGGTCTGACTGCATACCTTCCAGTTCCGGTCGAACGCCTGCATAGGTTCCCCGGCTAAGTGCGTCGTGGGATGTGAGCCCACGGAAACCGGCTCCCTGCGCTTTGTCCTGGGCTGACTGCAGGCCCATGCCGACGAAGTCGGAGACGGTCGCCTTCTTGGGCGCGTCGGCAGTCGGCTTGTCGTCGCTGGCCGTCTTGACGGCTTCGCTTTGTGAGGTGTCAGCGGCGGCGGTCTCTGTCACGGTGGGCTGTGGCTCGCCCTTTTTGCTGACGCTCGTTGCGTTGCTCTTCGGCGTTGCCAGCGGCCCCGACACCGACCCCGACCTAGAAGACGAGAAGCGCGGCCGGAATCGTGATGCGGACATCGAGCGGAAGGGTTCCGCCTGGTGTGCCTGGTGCTTGGGCGACTTCTCCGTGTCCGGGGTGGACGTGGACCACGTACGCCGGCCTCTCGCCATGGGCGGGACCGGACACGGACGGCAACGTGCACGTGCTGTGCCGCGACTGACACCAGCTGGAGACAGCAACGGAGTTCAGCTCTGCGGCCTAGCGGTCCTGTGGCTTCTTCCGCTTGTCGATCTCTCGTCGGCGGCGGGCACACTCCCGCTGACTACCAAGCCACAGCTCCTTTCGGTCTGCGGATTCTTGCGGCCAGACGGCCCGGACGAACATGAGGAATACGAACAGCACGACGACAACCAGCCAAGCCCACCAGGGGGCCGAGTCCGGCAGAGTGAACACGACGACAAGCCTTCCGACCTTGCAGGGGCCGGCGGGTCGGAGTTGCCCCTACGTCCCGAAGCCCCCTTCCCCTCCTCGGTGCCCGCTTGTCCGGAGGGTCATCATCGGGACGTGAGCCAAATGGCAAGACCGCTTCCTGTGACGGTGGCGAGGGCTGCCACCGCCAAACCCTTGACGGGCTGCCCCTGCAACCGTCACAGGCGAGGGGTTCGCGCCACCACCAATGCGTTGATGGCCAGTGTCCCGAGGACGGCAACAAGGAGCGTTGTAGCAAGCAACAGTTGGACTCGCTCCGTGACATTACCCATCCGCAAGTAAGCCTTACCGCAGCCGAGTTCGAAGTCACTGGCGGGGGTGGCGGCAGCGCCGCTGCGACTCGTGTTCCTGGTCATGGACGCAGGACACCGCGTCTCAGGCGGTACGTCAAATTCCGCAGCTACCGGGGCGTTCAGGCGATCGAAAATGAGTGGGTGTACCGCCACAGCTGGCTCGGCCACGCGTGTCACTGTCACCCGGCTACGGACCTTGGCGACCGTCGAACCGGCGCGGCGCCAGTGAACCCGCCGCAACCACCATCCGCTCAGCGGCGCCGATGGTGGAGCGGCGGACGGCACCAGTAGCGGCAGGTGGTGGGGCCACCGGCTTCACCCCTTGCCTGCGATGTAACCCTTCCCGAACTCGCGTCCGGCGGCCTACGCTGACGGGCCAGTGCCGCCGTGATCACCAAGTCGTGAGGAGCGGCGGGAGGAGGGGACAGCAGGACGGGGGCAGGCCGCCGCCCGTACGCAAGCAGCGGGACAGCGCACCGACGCTACCCGGGAGCGCGTGCCGGGGCAGGGCAGGGCCGCGTCACCCGGCAGGGGGAGGGCCATGAACCGCTGGGTCGGCATCGTGTCGCTGCGCGAGACCGCGCCGCCGACACCCGTGCACCGTATCGCGCTCGCAATTGATGCCGCGCGGAACCGGACGTCGTACCAGCTGGCCGGCCAGACGGTGTCGTACGCGCGGATGCGGTGGGCGCTGCGCACGCTTGGTCAGGAGCATGCGCGCCACAGGGAGTGGGAGCGGTACGCGTATTGCGTCGATCTGGCTGGCGACTTCTTTGATGGCGGTCACCCCCCGACCGGACTGCCCTTTTGGCTCACCAACGAACTTCAGAACCTCCTGGACGGCAGGTCTGGCACACCGCCGACTGTCGGGCGTAAGGCGCAGGCGGCTCCCCGACATACCGTCTCGCGTTCGGCGTCCACCCGCCGGGTCCGGACCACACCCCCGGAAGCCGTCCGCCCGGCACGGCCCGCGCGGTCCACACCGACCGGACAGCGTCCGTCGCCCGAGCCGGTCCGGCCCTACTCCCGCGCCGAACGGCGGCTCGAGGTCCACGACGTCACGTATCCGGCGCTGTGTGAGCCGCCCGTGTCGCTGGTGGGCACGTACGGGCAAGAGGTCCGCGAGGTCGTGGGGAAGGCTGTGCGCGGATGGGACGCCGGCCCCGAGGTCACCGCCTGGCTCGGCCTGGCCGTCGAACACCGCAGTCACCTCTACGAGAGCCACCACGCAGACCAGGTCACACCGCACGTGCTCGGCCTGCTCGACCGGCTCGGCGGCACCGCGCTCGACGTGATCCTGGTCGACGCCTACAGACAATGGGCGAACCCTCGGAAGTCGGCCGAACAGTCAAGCGAACACGCCCGGCGACGCGCCGCCGCCGACCTCGCGCTGGGTACGTGGGTTACCAAGCAGGGGCTGGTGCGCATGGGCGCGGGGGAGGCGCAGCAGCCCGCCAGGTCCGTCTTCGAAGGAGTGGTCCGGCAGATCCTGGGCGTGCTCAGCCTCTGTGGCGAGCACGAGATCGCCCGGAGGCTGGTCGCCTCGGTGTGGCCCGACCTCGACCGTCCGTCGGAGACGCGAGCCGAGCCCGTCGCTCTGGCGCAAACGGCCTTCCACGAGGAAGGACTGACCTACGACTACGACGAGGAGGGCCCGGACCACCGCAAGGTCTTCCGCGCCGCGGTCCGCACCGGAACCGGCCGCACGGCGGAAGGCACCGGCCAGTCCAAGAAGGCAGCGCGGGCGGCTGCGGCACGAGCGCTGCTCGCCGCATACCCGAAAGTGGCCGCGGCGGCCAGCGCCGAGCGAAAGACAGCACCCGCGAACCTGCCTGCCGTGTCGCTGCTGCCCTACGCGCATCCGGGCAACCGGCATAGAGACGCTGTGAGCGACTTGGCGGCCATGTTCGAACTTGGCCATCGCGCGGACGGGCTCCTCGCCCAGGCCCTCACTCATGCCTCCTGGGTCCACGAGAACCAGGCGGCAGCGACCGCCGCCCGCCAGCGCGACAACCAGATCCTCGCCCACCACGGCTCGCACGTGGTGAACCACCTTGCCGCCCACGTCCGCGTCCGCCAGGCCCTCGCGCACTGCCTCACCCCCGGCGAGGACGAGGCGCGCATCCTCACCACCTCTGACGACGACGCCGCCCGGCTCGGTGCGACCCTCCAGCTTGCGGAAGGGCTGCTGACGAGCCGCGGTGAGAGCGGACAGGGCCGCACAGTGGTGTCAGACGCCGCCCAGGCAGTCGTCGCCGCGGCCTGGCGCGTCCACGGGCCTCGGCTGCTTGGGCGCCGACCCGCCATCCTCGACGACTGGCTCTCCGGCCTGGAACACCAGCACGACCCGGTGACCGTCCTCGACGCCATGGCCACCACGTACGGCATCGACTACGAGTACATGTACGACGTCTCGGGGCCAGAGCATCTGAAAAGCTATACCGCCACGATCGGGCTCCGGGACGCTCGGGGCCGGGTCCACCGGTGGAGCGAGCGCCTGCCCGGAACCCCCGGGAAGCCGGAGGCCAAGAAGGCGACCGCCGAGGCCATCCTCGACATCCTCGCCACTCCCATCAACGGTGTCGCCGACGACCTCCCCGCCCCGGAACGGGACCTGCTCATCTTCCTCCTGCGCGCCCAGCTCGATGGCCTCGGCCAGCCGACAGAACGGCAGCGTGCCCGGATACTCTCCCGCGGCGACCTCGGCACCGACCTCCTCACCACCGGCGACACCGAGGCGTTTGTTGCCTGGGCAGAACGCGCCCGTGCCTTGCTCGGGCCGGACGGCACAGCCGTACCGGACGCGCTGCGCGAGCTGTACCCGAAGGTCCTCGACGACACCCGACTCGGGCCTGGATCGCTACTACGCCGTATGGCTGCCGACCCTGGATCCGACGTCGCGAGCGTGGTGCGGCGAAACGCGGCGAACGCCGTACGGCGAGCACTGAGCAGCGGGCCGCAGGCCGCCGCCGTTCGCGACGTCGTGCAGGACTGGTGGCGCGATCAGGCCCCGGCCACCGGCGTCACGGTCCGCGACGACATGCGCCATGAGGTCTTCCGCCCGCTCCCCATCCACCTCGGCGCGTTGGACGAGACCCTGAAGTGGGTCGGCGAAGCCGCCGCGGCGGCCGATACCCGCATCGACGTCGAGCTGACGGTTCAGGACGGCACGCTGCACGTCTGGCTCGGCCTCGACAGGGTGGACGTCCGGGCGGCTTGCGACGATTTCGCCCGCCTGCTGTCGCACACCCTTCCGTACACCGACTGCCTGGTCGGTGACGACCATGTACTGCTGCGCCTGCACGGCGATCTCGAGACAGATCCCCTTCATCCCTTGGCCGCCGCAGGCATGGATGCCTACGCCTCCGGGCCGAGGGGCCGGCGGCGGCTCATTGAGCAAGTCGCTGACGGGCCTGCGGAAGCACAGGACAAGCAGCCGTATTCGTGAGCCCGTAACGCGAGCCGGGCCAGGTTCTTCGCTCCGCTGCAGCGTGGCAAGGGCGTGACAGGAATGGCGCTGCAGAGCGCCTGCTGGGTCTGGAAGGAAGCGGCTGCCCCTGGGCGCTCACCGAAGGCCCGGCCGGCGCCGGGACGGCGAAAAACTTGGTATGCGGAGTTGACGGGACCAGGTAACGTCCTGCTCATGTTCTTCCAGACGCCGATTTACGAGTGAGTGCGTGATGGGCCCCTGCTGACGGCCTTCGACGTCGCCGTGCCCGTTCCCCACCGATGAATCCGTAGATCACTTCACCACATTCCGGGAGAACCCGTGAGCAAGAACATCAACAACCCCGTGGGCATGGGCGGCGGCCAGCGCAAGAAGCTGTCCCGCGCCGAACGGCAGAACAACGGTCCGCACCGCAACCTCGACCGTCAGGGTGCCGCCGACCAGAAGGCGGAGTTGGTGCGCAAGATGCGCGAGAAGGCAGGCACAGCCGACGGCGCCGGGCAGACGGGCGACAACACCACACAGAGCTGACGCACCGCCACCGCAGGGCGGCACCGCACGGGGCAGGGCCCGGACCGCGACACGTGGTCCGGGCCCTGCTGCCGTACCGGGCGCGGCCTGCCCCGCTCAGGTCCCGGCCGAGCACCCGCGTCTCAGCCGACCAACCGGGGCAGCCGCAGATTCAGCAGCCCCGTCACCGTCACCACCCCGAGCTGCACCAGCAGTGTCACAACCAGCGCGAAAATGGTCTCGGCACAGGCATCGTCAGCGGAGCGCTGGATGCGGTCGGGCCTGACTGATGCTCCTATTGCTCGTCAAGCGGCTTGGAGCCAGTCGCGGTAGGCGTGGGCGAGGTCGTCGTCTCGGCGGATTCCGCGTTCGAGGGTGGAGATGGTGGCTGGCCAGACGCCGAAGTTCTGGGCGGCGGCGGTGAGCGTGATGTTCTTCGACTGCCGCAGAGGCCGCAGGTCGGCGATGCCGGGGACGGTGACCGTGGTGGTCAGGCACCGGAACATCTCCCGGGCGATGGCCCGTTTCAGGAGCCGGATGATCTCCTTCTTCGTCCGGCCGGCGGCGATCTGCCGGGCCACGTACTCGCGGGTGCGGGAGTCGCTGGACATGCGGACCAGAGCGATGCGATAGAGGGCCGCGTTGGCCGCCCGGTCACCGCCTCGTGAGAGACGGTGCCGGTTTGTCCGACCGCTGGAGGCCGGGACCGGTGCGACTCCGCACAGGGCGGCGAAGGAAGCCTCGGTCCGCATGCGCTCGGGATTGCCTCCCGCTGTGACCAGGAGCTGGGCTGCGGTGTCGGGCCCCACTCCGTAGGCGGCCCGCAGTCCGGGGTTGTGGACGGTGACCTCGCTGTCCAGGGCCCGGGTCAGTGCCTCGTGCTCGGCGGTCAGCTCTTTGACGCGTCGGGCCAGGCTCTTCAGTGCGGCGAGGACCGCGGCGTGGACGGCGTCCCCGCACGGCCGGAGCCGGGCCAGGATGTCAGTGCGGTCCGTTCCTTTCAGATGCCCGTACTTGGCGCGGATGGCGTCGGGGGCGGTGATGAGGATGTGACCGATCTGGTTCAGAGCAGCGGTGCGTGCCTTCACGGCGGAGCGGGCGGCGTTGTGCAGAGCACGTATGCCGGCGACAGTGTCGTCCTTGGGTGCACCGCAGGCCCGTCCGGACAGGGCGGCGGCGTAGGCGTCGATGGGGTCGGACTTTCCGATGCGACGGCGTTCGGCCCGATCAGGCCGGTTGACCTCGACGACCTGGTGCCCGTGCGAGCGCGCGGCGCGGGTGAAGCCGGCGCCGTAGGAGGAAGTGCCCTCCACCCCGATCGCGATCACGTGGCCGTGGGCGGTCACAAAGGCCAGGGCCGCGGCGTATCCGGCGGCGGTAGTGGTGAACTCGGCGTCGGCGAGGTGGCCGCCGTTGTCGCTGATGACCGCGACATGGAGGGTGTCGGCGTGGGAGTCGACCCCGCCGAACACATCCTGCTCTGCTGTGTCGTCTACGACCGCTGATGTCATGCTGATGACGCCTTCCCAGCCGAAGGTGGGCGCCGGCCGGGTGGCGCAGACAGGACATCGAGGGGGCTTCTGGCCAAGCTCCTGACTTGTTCAATCGAGCCCAGATGCTCGGTCTGCAGCCGTAGCGTCCAGGGTGTCGGTCGGCACGGGCCCGCAGTGCTTCTTGCCGCCTTCGGGCTGGCTCACTGATAGCGTGCCGCCGCCAGCCGACACCCGCGCGGTGTGGCTCGACAGAGGCATGAAGGTGACACGGTGACTTCAAGTCAGGGTGCCCACCGCACTCCCCTTCCCGTCTCATCGAGTGCGAGGCCAGAAGCCTGTGATCCTGATCGGCATCGATCCCCACAAGTCGTCCCACACCGCCGTCGCTGTCGACGCCACGGGCCACCAGGTGGCCCAGCGCCGGTTCGTCGTCAACGCCGGTACCTTCCGTCAGCTGATGCGCTGGTGCGAGCAGTGGCCCGATCGTCGCTTCGCTGTCGAAGGTGCCGGCGGCCTGGGCCGCTCGCTCGCCCAACAGCTGGCCGCCGGTGGCGAGAACGTGGTCGACGTGCCCTCCACGCTCTCGGCCCGGGCCCGGCTGCTGGCCACCGGCGGCGACCGCAAGACCGATGCCAAGGATGCTCTCCACGTCGCCCAGGTCGCTCTGTTCCGCCACGACCTGCGCCCCGTGGTCCAGGAGGACCAGACCACGATCCTGCGGCTGCTGACCGAGCGCCGGGACGACCTGGTCCACGAGCGCACCCGCGTCCTCAACCGACTCCACGCCGTCCTTCGCGATCTCCTGCCCGGCGGAGCACCCACCGGCCTGTCGGCTGAGAAAGCCGCCGCTTTGATGAAGGGGATCCGGCCAGCCACGGCCACCGACAACTGTCGCCGGGACATAGCCCGCGACCTGCTGGCCGACCTCCGCCGACTGGACCGGCAGGTCAAGGACTACGAAGCCGAGATGCGCGAGGCGTTGGCCGCGACCCGCACCACGCTCACCAGCCTGCCGGGCCTGGGCACCGTGCTGGCTGCCAAGGTTCTCGGGCACGTCGGCGACGTCACCCGTTTCCCCACCGAGCACCACTTCGCCAGCTACACCGGCAGCGCACCCCTGGACGCTTCCAGCGGCAACAACGTCCGCCACCGGCTCAACACCGGCGGCAACCGCGCGCTGAATTCGGTTCTGCACACCATCGCCGTCTGCCAGATCCGCGACGGCGGACGCGGGCAGGACTACTACCTCCGCAAGATCAGCGAAGGGAAGACACCGTCCGAAGCCCGCAGAGCCCTGAAGCGACGCCTGTCCAACGTGGTCTACCGGATCATGAAACGCGACCAACAGAACCACCTCGCTCAAGCCGCTTGACACACAGAGGCGCTATCAGGTCATGTTCCGCCCGGCCGGAGCCATGAGAACAGGTCCCGGCGGCCGGACAGAACAGTGGCAAGACAGCCCAACAGGGCGTCAGTCAGTGGCAGAGCCACGACCACCGGAACCTGAGTATCAGCATCGATGTCAGTGGTGCCCCATACCCTGAATGAGCACCTCGGCCGGCTACTTGCCGACGGGTCGTGTCCAGCAAGGAGGATGAGGCGATGGCTGATCGCAAGACGGTGACGCGCCAGACGTTCATCGGTGAGAAAGGTATCGCCCTGATCGAACGACGCTGCCTAGAGATGGGCCACCTCTTCCATCCCCGGCGCGTCGATCACGGCATCGACGGACACATAGATCTGGTCGACCCCGACAGCCGTGCCGTGCTGAACCTGACCCTGCTGGTCCAGAGCAAAGCGCAGGACCGACGCTTCTCTGGCGAGACGGACGACGGCTTCCACTACCTCTGCGACCAGCGCGATCTTGATCACTGGCTGTCCGGCAACTCGCCGGTCATCCTGGTCTTTTCCCACCCCGAGAGTCATGAGGCGTGGTGGGTGGAGGTCAAGGCGGCGTTCCCGGACGCGGTCAGCCGTGCTGCCCGCCGCGTGGACATCGACAAGCACACCCAGCGCTTCGACCGGGACGCCGCCCAGGCACTGCTGCGCCTGGCGATGCCGCATACGACGGGCCTGTACCTGCGGCCCGCGCCGATCACCGAAGTGCTGACCACGAACCTGCTGCCCGTCATCGAGATGCCGCCGACCGTGCATCTGGCCCCGACGGCCTTCACTGACTACCGCGCGGCCGGTGGCGCACTGGAGACGCAGGGCCGGCGTGAGTCCGGCTGGATCCTGCGGGACAACCTGGTCCTGTCGTTCCACGACCTGCGGAACTCGCCTCTGCGGGTGCTCTGCGACGGAGATCCCGAGCGGCACGAGACCAGAGAGTGGGCGGACAGCGAAGACCTCGACACCCAGCACCGCTTCGCTGACCTGCTCTCCCGGACCGTTCAGGGCTCCTATCCGGAACTGCGGTGGCACAAGAACCGCAAGCACATGCACTTTCGCGCGACCTCGCACCTGGGGCCCCGCAAGGCGGGCAAGGGACCCGGATCACGCGGCCGGACCGTGTTCGGTCCGCACACCTCGAAGGCCGACCCACAGCGCGTCGGCTACTACCACCATGCCGCACTGCGCACGAGATTCCGGCGCCTGGACGGTGTCTGGTACTGCCAGCTGGAACCGGACTACTGCTTCACCACCGACGGGTACACCGAATACCCTTTCGCCGACCGGCTCCTGGCGGGGATCAAACGTCTCGACCGGCATCCGGCGGTCCGAGGCTGGACCCGCATGTGGGCCAACTACCTGCGCCAGGACGCCGACTTGTTCACGGAAGCACGGCCCGTCCGGTTCGGCGAGCTGGCCACCATGACAGTCGAGCGCGGTATCGACGACCTGTTGTGGGGGCCGGCGCCGTCCGGGGCCGCACCCGAGGACGACCAGGGCCCGTCCGCCGGAGGGCAGGAATGTCTGGACGCTGTACTGGCTGCCGCGGATGCGGACACCCAGGATCTCCTCAGCCTGCTCCAGGACGGCGAGAGCGACGAGGGCGCTCCTCGGCGAAGAAGCCCTGGAAGCAAAGCCAGGTCTGCAGGACTGCGGACGCCCCGTCAGGGACGGGCGAGTGGTGCGAGGCGAGGCCGGTGATCAGCTCGGTGATCCTTGACGAACCAGAACTGGAATTCGGCGGAGCGGCCCGGCACATCGATCCACGGTTCGGGATCACGAACTACGGTCCCGCCGATCTCGGCGTGGCCGACGCGCCCAGGGCGATCCGCGTCGGCCTGGTCGGTCCTGCGGACCAACTCGACGGGCTGCGCCGATGGCTAGAGCGCTGCCGGGAACCCATAGCGGCCAAGGACGAGAAGTACCCGCATCTCTTCCCGGAATTCCCCGGCTGCGACACCGACCGCGGTCTGCACACCACCCTTGTCTTCAGCGACCGCAACACGCGGGCGATCAGCAGCCGCGACCTGCGCGCCATCGAGACCGCCGGCCAGCCGGCAGCCCTGACCAAGGCCGTGAGCATTTACGCGGAAGAGATCAGGACCCTGGCTGACGAGAACCGTGTCGACGTCCTCCTGGTCGCCAGACCCGAGCAGCTCATCGACACCGCCAGCCGATCAGCCCGCGGCCCGAAGGAGCCCGACGAGCTTCCAGCCCGGGACACGCTCAACGAGCCGCCCCCGGCTCAGTTCGCCAACTTCCACGACCTGCTCAAAGCCCGGCTGCTGCACCTGCGCCAGCCCATCCAGATCATCCGACGCAGCACCTGGGACGAAGCCACCCGGCCTCCCGAGGGCCACAGTCGCCAGGACGAGGCCAGCCGGGCCTGGAACCTGCACGTCGCCCTCTACTACAAGGCCGGTGGAGTCCCGTGGCGCCTCCTGCGCAGTCCCGCTGACCTCACGACCTGCTACGTCGGTGTCGCCTTCTACCGCAGCGACGACGGGAGCTCTCTGAGCACCTCCGTCGCGCAGGTATTCAACGAACGCGGGGACGGCGTGATCGTGCGCGGAGGGCCGGCGAGGATCAGCCGCACCGACCACCAGCCCCACCTGGCCCGCGCCGACGCGCACGCCCTCCTGGTCCACGCCCTGGGCGCCTACCGGCGCGAGCACCACACCGCACCCGCGCGCATCGTGCTGCACAAGACCTCGGCCTTCACCGACGACGAGGCAGGCGGCTTCCAAGACGCCGCGGACGAACGGTTCATCGACACGCTGGAGATGAGCTGGATCACCAGCAGCGAAGGAGCCGCAGCCTTCCGTCCCGGAGACGCACCGCCCCTGCGCGGCACCCTCGTCACCCTCGGCGAACGCGAACTCGCGCTGTACGCCACCGGCAGCATCGAGTTCTACCGCACCTACCCCGGCATGTACATTCCGCGCCCGATCGGCATCAGGCCCGTAACCCCCACCCGCAACCCCCGCGAACTGGCAGCCGAAGTCCTCGCCCTTACCAAGATGAACTGGAACCAGACCCGCCTCGACGGGCGCCTCCCCGTCACCCTGCGCACGGCCAACCAGGTCAAATCCGTCCTGCGCTTCTGCCCGCCCGACCACGCTGTCGCCACCCGCTACGCCCACTACATGTAGTCAGCCGACCCGGCGATTCGCTTTCCGCTGGCCGGGCCCGCACGCCGATCCGTTCCGGCGCGTCGCACGCCCGTGGTGCGGGTGCGCGGCCGGTCCTGGCGGGCTGGTCGATCGCCGCCATGTGCTGCTACCGGCCGGGCGACTCCTCCCGGTTGATCTACCGGCCACGCAAGCACCGGGGTGCAGTACGCAACAGCCTCGCTGGGACCGACTGCCGCGACTTGGTCCTGCGCCCCACATCCAGCTCAAAGCCCCTATCGTCCTGATCTGGGACGAGCTCAACACCCACTGGTCCGCCGGGATGCGCGAGTACGCGAGCAAACTCGACTGGTTCGCTATCGCCCAATTACCCTCCTATGCACCGGATCTGAAACCGGTGGAGGTGTCTGGCCGCTGTTAAGGCGCGGTCCGCTGGCCAACACCGCCTTCACCGACGACGACCATCCCGAACGCACCCTCCGCTGGGGTCTGCGTCATATTCAGCTCCGCCCAGACCTGAGCGGCGGGTGCCTTGCCGGCACTGGACTCAAGCTCACGCATCAGCCGACAACACTCCAAAGAGTTCAGTGACTCAGACACCAGGGGACAAGTAACTCGCTGGTACTGGTCAGGGCCGTCACGCTCCGCCCATACGATCGACCCCACACGGACATTGAGGGGGATGCATGAACCCGATAGCGCGGAGCCCGTTTGGCCCTGCAGCGGAGCAGCACTGCAACATCAAGGCCCATGCTGAGCTGCTGTTGCTCGACGAGAACGTTAAGAACCTGTCCAAGGCACTCGTGCAGGAATACAGGAAGGAGACCGCGAAGTACCAGCACCTTGCTGAAATAGAAAGGGACGCGCGCCGCGAGGCCGAGATTAGGGCAAGGTCCTACGCCAAAGTGATCGACCAGCATGATGACCTCAAAGCGAAACTCGAATCGATGATCCCTGACTTGGTGCAGGAAGTGCAGCACCTGCCGAAGGAACCCGAGGTCCCTGAGTTGGAAGCTCAGCTCAGGGCGGCGGAGAAGGAGCGGGACAGCCTCGCCGAGCTGCTCAGAGCTGCAGAGGAGGAGCGAGACGCAGCCCTACGCGCCCGTGACGCTGCCCACGCACGCCTGCGACCCCGGCAGGCGGACGGCATTGTGGAGGGAGACGCGGAGGCCCTCCAGCTGAGGTTGGATGCACCCACCCTTCGCGGCGTCCTCGAACAAGCGAAGCGCTACTGCACGCTGCTCGTGATCACCGCTGACCCTGACGAGGCCGAGCGGCTGGAGCACCATCAAAAGGCGTCGCTCTGGAGGGATCGCCTTGCAGACGCCCTCGCGATGATCCAGGCGTACGCCGAAGATAAGAATCTGACCAGGGCGCGCGGCCGCGGGGCGGGCCCTGACTTCGCCAATCTGAGGGCATACTGCGGCAGCCGTCCATCCCCGTTGCTCTCACCAGTCAAGGTGATTCTGAACGAGGGGAAGTTCGCCAGCAGCAGCCCTCGCGGCAAGGCTGACAGGAGACTCCGGGTCCCCGAGGATATTGACCCGGCGGGATACGCGGCAATGCTGGAACACATCCGCATCGGCGACGGAGCGCCACCTGCACCCCGCTTGCACTACCTCGATGACACGGATCAAAGCGGCCTGATCGTCGTGGGATTCTTCGGTGAACACCTGCACAACGCCAGCACCAACTAGCAGGGGAGACCAGAAAAACAGGCCCCGAACTCCCCTCTGTCCCCAAACGCAAGGTAGCCGTCAGGGACTCAGCGAGCGGGATCTGCGATTTCGGCTGGCGGGGCACAGTCTTCCTGTCGAGATGTCCGTAGGCCGAGGACCAGGGCACTCCGAACAGGTATGCGATCTGCTGGACGGTCTTCTCCCGAGCGTCGTAGAGCTGCTGGGCGAGCTTGGCCTGGTGGGGAGTGAACTGGGCTCGGGCTCCCGGACCGGCCGCGGGCCCTCGCGGAGGCGAGCCCGTCGTTGGTGTTCGCCACGATCAGCTTGCGCTGGGGTCCGGCGAGCACGGACAACATCCCGAAAATCGCCTGCCCTTCCATAGTGGAGATGACGATGCTGCCCTGCTCGATGACGTGCAGAACCCGCCAGCCCGCTCGCTGGGCTGGACCCGCGATCGGCATTCGACCACGCGCGCGGAAGCTGGTGGACGTATGTGGGCGGCGCCGCCCGGCCATGCTGGAAGGCCGGAGGCAGGGCCAACGAGAGCGAGTCGGTGTCAGAGGCGTCGCCGATACTCGGATGGTTTATCAGGTGAGAGGGTGCCGGTGTGAAGGAGTTGCAGAACGGCATAACCCGCCTACTGCCTGACGTGGTCAAGGCGGAGATTGAACCAGAGAGCTGTCCGACCTGGTTGCGGCGGCCAGGGCGGACCGAGTGCGTCGGCATGTGGGAGACGGTCGCGGCCATCTACGGCGCGCTCACTGGACTGGTCCTGCCGGAGCAGGCCCCTTCTCGCGAGCGGCGGAGCCTGGACGTCCTGCTGACCTACGAGAACGGGCAGCAGCAGATCCTGGAGGTTGACGAGAAGCAGCACTTCACCGCAGCCCGCGCTCTGACGCTGGAGTACTACCCGGCAGGCGTGAAGCTCGGCTTCGACGCCTCTCGATGGTTGGCCCGCTCGCAGGCTCTGACCGGGCGTGAACCCGGCGGCGGCTTCGGCAAGTCAAAGCCGCCGTTGTTCCCTGGCGAGGGCGGGCGCCATCGGCAACGCGCCTTCAGGGACGCACTGGCGGATCTGCTGCCGCCCGTGCACGACTGGCTCCCGACCATCCGGATCAGCGATACGGAGGTCACCGCCATCACCGCTGCACCGGATCCGGTCTCGTCGCTCAGGACACTGCTTGGTGAACGCGGGGTACCGGCTGCGTGTCTCGCCTCTGAGTGAGACGGCGCGGCGGCCCCCGCCGTTCAATGGCAGAAGCGAAGCGCCCGGCCAGCTCATCTGATGGCCGGGCGCACTGCTGCCGCCCTTGAGACGACGAAGCCCGCCGAAAAACTCCGGCGGGGCGTCTGCGCACGGCGGGCTACGACGGCGTGCAGTGTCCGGCGAGGGCACCGTTGTTTGTTGGCGATGCAGCTCGGGTGGGTTGGCGACGCCTGGTTCTCACAGAGAGGCTCCGGAAGGCCGCTCTGCGAGACGTCAGGAAATCCGTTCGTACAGGGCGCCCTCCGCCTCGCGCAGCTCGCGCTCGACGGCTTCGGCGAGGTTCGGGTTGTCGATGAGGACGCCGAACTCGACGTTGTTGTTCTCCGCGCTCCAGGAGAAGTTCGCGCTGGTCACCAGGAGAAGATGGTGATCGATGGCGAGGAACTTGGCGTGGTTGCGGACGTATGTGCCGTCGAACTGCTTGGTTCGCCAGACCTCGGCCGGCGCTAGGTGCGCAGCGACTTCTGCAGTCGTCGGGGACCGTTGCTGTCCGACGCCGTCCGCGGCCCGGGCGTCCATATAGACGCGGACGGCGATGTCGTCACGCTGTGCGGCTTCTCGTAATGACTTCCAAAGCGCTGAAGTCCGTTGGAAGTTGAAGGTTGAGCACGTGATTGCGTGGCGTGCGCTGTCCACGAGGCGGGTCACCGAGGTGGTGAGCGGCCCGCTCTGGACGAGGTGTCCGGGCATGGTCCAGAGCGGTGACAAAGTGGTCGGCAGAGCCCGTGCCCCCTCGATTGCGCGCAGGGCCAGGACCTGTTGGTGCCTTGGCCCGGTGCCGCTGGCAACCGCCTCCAGAAGGCGTCGGACCTCTGCCCGCTGGCCGACCGCGACGACCTTGAGCGCTGCGGTGAGGGTGTCACCGTCGGCGAGCCGGTCCGCTATGCCTTTGGCCTCGGTCCCGGTGAGGAGTTGGCCAAGGCGTCGTGGCGCGTCCGCCTCACTCATGGACCTGGAAGAACCCGAGGTTGCTGCCGGGCAGGTCGAGGAGGAAGCGGCGGTCGAGGAAACGGTTGGCGCGTTCGCAGGAGGTCTCCGAGGCCATGACACAGCAATGGCAGGCGGCACCGTGGAGGAAGTCCTCAGGGTCCTGCGGGGTGCGCTTCGAGCAGATGGGGTCGGAGGAGCAGCGGGCGGCCTTGCGTAGCGCGCTGTCGACGACCCTTTGGAGGCGGGAAGGCTCGCTGAGCTGGACGAGGCCGCCGAGGGTGCCGTCGCTGTCGGAGGCGGTTGTGCAGATCAGAAGGCCGGCCGACGGGTCTCGGCCCTCCGCGGCGGGCCAGGCGTAGAGGCGTTCGCTGAGACTTGCCGCCGAGTAGCCGCAGGTGAGGGCGAGTTCACGGATCAAGATGTGGGCGAATGTGTGGACGAGCCAGTAGCGCGGGGGCTTCAGGCGGGTGTCGGGGTCGACCTGGTCGGCGGTGTCGGAGAAGCGGCGTCTGAAGTTTCTGACGTGTGCCTCGCGGTGGAACTTCCACATGTCGGTGTCGAGGACGCGTTTTTCCCATGCGGCGACTGCGTTCTCGTCGAGCTGGAGGAAGATGCCTTCGCCCCGGTCCTCGGTTGCTACGGTCCAGGCCGGTCGTGGTGTACGGGTCAGTGGGGCCAGGCGGCGCGGGAGATCGCCGACGCGGTCCATGTCATCAATGCGGGTGAAGCCGACCAAGGCATTCACCTTGCGGAGACGTTCGACCGCGAGGACGCGGGTGATCTCCGGCTGCAGGGTCTCGCCTCGCTCGCGGGTGGCGAGGGTGAGGCCGCTCTTGGGGTCCTCGACGCGGGTGCCGACGATGTCGCGCAGCAAGTAACGCCATTCAGGGACGAGAAGGTCGACCGGATCCCAGTCGCGGAGCTTCTCTTCCTGCTCCTCCGGAGTGTCGGTGGGTGCGGAGGCGGCCTGAAGGACTTGTTCCAGGTCGTGGTCAGACAGGCCGGTTACGTCTACGCCGCCGTCCATCCCCAGCAGGTCCCTGATCAGGTCGAGGCTGGCGCGGTACTTGGCGAGCTTGTCGCCGAGCGCGGTGCGGACCCGGTCGGCCAGGTCGCTGGCCTTTTCTTCCTGGGACTCCGGCATGACGATGATCGACTGGGTGGCCGGGAACCACAGGTTGGAGGCCCCGACGAGCATCAGCCGGGTGTCGTTGCCGCACCCCCTGGGCTCGAAGGCGTCCAGGTGCGGGTGACGTCCGCGACACTTCGGCAGTTTCGCCTTGCCGGCCTCGCCCTGTGCCTCGTTCATCGGGCGCCGCAAGTCGCAGGATGCGCACTGGATGACGGCCGAGGCACCCTTCCCGGCCGTCCGGTCGACCATCTTCAGGGCGGGCAGTTCTGCCTTGCTGCATGGCTGCCCGCGGTGCACCCACAGGTCGTACGGGAACTCGTCCAGGTGCCCATCGACGCAGGCCAGCAGATAACGGGCCGGGATGGCGGTGCGCCGCATCGGCCTGCGGGTGCGGCCACCCGCGCGCCCCGTGCACTTGGCATGTTCGAAGACGGCCAGGTCGGTGCGGAAGGGATGCGTATTGCGGTAGTCGAACTGGGCGAGCAACCCGAGCATGTCGCAGCCAGTGCACCGCAGCCACTGCGGGAAGACCCGGGACGGGACCCCGAGGTCGTTGCCCTCGGCGGACCGGCTGTGCTTCTTCGGCTGCCAGGGATACGGCCTCAGCTGGACGTCGGGGGAGCGCAGCATCATACGGACCACGTCACGGAGCCGTGGGGCATGGATCTGAGGAGGCGCGGAGTCACGCCGCTGCCAGATGCGATCCCACTCGTCCAAGCCAGTGGGCATGATCGTGAACTGCGGCAAGTCCATGATCGCGCCGGGACCGTAGGTGTACAGCAGGGAGGAGGGGCGGGCTGAGCCGACCTTGGCGCGGTTGTGCTTGGTGGCCTTCTCTGCCTCCTGCTCCAGATCACCCAGCGGGTCGACGGCGTGAGCGACGTCGTAGACGAACCGCGTCTCGTCACTCATGAACTCTCCTCCGGCATCTGCCACTTCGGGGCATAGTCAGGTGCTCGGTACACCAGTCGTTCCTTGATGGGGCTCACCAGCAAGTTGATCTCTGGCTGTACCTCACGCATCGAGTTCGCCACGATGAACGGCGGCGCGTCTCGTGTGTCAAGGCCCGCCTTCGCGTTCTCCGCGCTCATCATCAGGGCATCGTGCCGACTGTCGTCCAGAACCCTCTCGTACACCAGTGACTTACGCAGCTCTACGAGGTGCTTGCGCCGCTTGCCCCACTGGTCGAGCCGGTTCTCCAAGCGCAGGCGGGCGCGGTTTGCCGCGTCCTCGTCACCGGCCCGAGCGATTCGGCGCACAAGGGCGTCGATGAGCTCACCGGCGAAGTGCTGCTCGGCCTCGATACGGGCCGCACCGTCCTCCGGGGACAGCCCTTGGCCGGGGCCGGCCTTTGCGGCCTGCAGAACCCTGGCCGCGCTGACCAGCACCCCGTCCAGGCCGCGTTCCAGTGAGGTCACCGAGAAGGGAGTCACGGACAGTGCTTCGACCTGCGCGTAGAACGTCTCGTGATAGTGGCGGAACTGCTCGAAGTGGGCGAGGTCCCTGGGCCGCGCCCAGTTCCCCAGAGCGAGGACTAGGCCCGGCCGGTCTGCGGCCCGGCCGACGCGGGAGGACGCCTGGATGTACTCGGCCGTGTTTTTCGGCTGGCCGACTACGAGCATCAGACCAAGCCGGGTCACGTCGACGCCCACCTGCAGCATGGAGGTGGCCAGTACCACGTCGTACGGGTTCACATCGCGCGTGGGCTCAGGCTTCTTCGCCTCCCGCAACGCGCGCCGGTTCCGCTTGCCCGCGGTGGAGTCGAAACCTGGATCGAACGACGCCGCCATCTGGTCGAGGGTCGCGGTGATGTCGGCGCTGGCCACACGTGACGTCAGCTCGGCGACGTGCAGCGACCCGTAGTTGGTACCCGTGCGGCGGGGCAGCTTCGACCAGGGGCGGCCCTTGGCGAGCGCCGTCTGGATGTCGTCGCTCATATACCGTGCCATGCCGGCCAATTCACGGGTAGCGCTGAAGTAGCCGACCAGACTCATGTACGGATCGGCCGCGCTGCCGGAGCGGTCAAGAAGCAGTTGCCCGGCCGCCATGAGAACCTCGGCAACCCGGATCTCCGCCGTGGTCAAGCGGACCCCGGTCGTACTGATCCCGACGTACCGGCGACCCGGCTTGTCCTCGGAGACCGGGATCTCCTTGGAGAAGAAAGTGTTCCCGGCATCCAGGACCTGCGGCGGGAAGATAGTGACGTCCCGCCCGTACAACGCACGTACCTGGTCGGACGCGTTGCGTGCGGTGGCGGTGGAGGCGACAAGGAGCGGACGAACCGGGCGCCCGTCCTTCGTACGCCAGTCGGTCATCACGTCGATGGCCACCTCAAACAGGCCCACCGTGGTGCCAAGGGCTCCCGTGATCAGGTGAAGCTCGTCCTGGATGACCAGATCCGGGGGCCGGAGCCGGGTGGCCGGGTGCACGGGAGCGGCTGGGTGGCCGTCCTTCTTGGGGTGCTTGCTGCCGTCCTTGATGTCGCACTGCTGATAGTCAGGATGGACGAAATCATGCCGCTCGCAGCGCCGTGAGACATGCCCGAAAAGCGAGGCCGCCTCGCCCTCCCGCGCCAGGCGGGCGAACTTGTCCACGGTGGCGATGACGAACGCTGGCGCGAGCCGGTAGATTTCCTCGTCGACCGTAAGGACCGGCAGCCCGTCAGGGACCTCGCCGCCGTCGGAGAACGGGCACTCGGCCAGCTCGTCACCGCAGTACACGTACACCCGACGCAGCGCGGGCTCCGTACGCACATCCCGCGCCTCGACCCGCGTCCCGCACCACGGGCAGCGCTGGATCTGCAGCACCGTCAGCCGATACCCGCGGCCCCCGTGGGCCTTCTGCAACTGCTCGGCAGCCTCGTCATACCGCTTCGGGCTCACATCGGTACCGACCCACAGCCCGATCCGGAACGGCTCGTCTCCCCAGGTCGCCATATCATCGCGCCGCGCCATCTCCGCTGCGCACACCAGGGCGGTGGCGCGCTGGAACTGCTGGGCGGTGAGCAGACGCAACGTGTACCGCATGAGAACGGCCACCCCGGACCGTCCGTCCAATGGCCCCTCAAAGGCATCCACGACGCCTTGGCGGCGCCGGATCGCGAACGTGTACGCGGCCAGACCCAGATACGCCTCCGTCTTGCCACCACCGGTCGGGAAGAACAGCAGCTGCGCCTTGGCCAGATCCCCCGACCGCTTCTCGGTCGCCGGGTCGGACAGCAACGGCAACTGCATGAGCACGAAGGCGAGCTGGAAGGTACGCCACGAATGCGCCAGTGCCCCCTTCTCCGCGAGGATTGCCTCGCGAGCCTCGTCGATGCTCTCCTCCGGCCGACTCGCCCGCCGCTCCGCGACCTGCGACTGCACACGCTGATCGGCCATCACCCGGTTCATGAACCGGAAGCAGCGCAACGCCTCCTCGTCCCCGAGGAGATGCTTCAGGCCCTCCTCAAGCTGGCGCTGCACCCGACGCGCCTCGGTGACCGCGTCCAAACCCTCGGACCGCAGATGCTGCGGAAGAGCCTTGGCCCGCTGCTCCTCGCCGTCCAGCCAGGCTGTATAACCCGCGACGATCGGCTCAAGGCCCGTACGCAGCTCGTCGGTCGACGCTTCCTGGAGCTTGCGCATGTCCAGCAGGGCCGCGCCGATCTCCTCGGCGGCCGTCTGAGGCGTCTCACTCACCGGCAGCCATGTCGTCCAGACCTCGCTGGCCCTGCGCGCTCCCTCGGCTACCTTCCAGTCCACCGAGCAGGTCCGGCCATGGGCGAACTCCAGACGGTTGCGGTACTGAAGCCGCAGTCGCCGCAGTTCGTCGTCCGGCTCCTCGCGGGTGTCGAGGAGTACGTCATTGACCGGCAGGAAAACCTCAGCGCCACCGGCCGACACCGATAGCTTGGTCTGGTACAGCCACGCCTCGACCGGGATTTTGCGAGGCGTCTCCCGGTCGTTGCACAGCGCCACCTCGATCAGCCGGCAGTCACGCTCGGAGTCGTCGTAACGATCCACCCTAAGAAGGATCTTGTCCTTGAGCGCGATCTCGGTCGTACGGGACGGCTTCAGGTCGGCAACCTTGATCACCTTCGCAATAACGTGCGGGGTGCGCTGAAAACGACGGAGAGCCGGCGCGGGTGCCGTGCCCTCGCCCCCGCCGTCTTCAGTGCCCTCGCCACGCTTCTCCTTCACCGGCTCGTACGTGCCCCACGAGGCGGTCACCGTGAACTCATCGAGATGGTCAGGGATCTGGAAGCGCAGCCCCATCGACGCCGGGATCATCAGCCCACGCTTCTGCGGCTGGTCCTCGACCTCGTCCTCGTCCGAACTCGCGCTGCTGTCGTCGACGGCGGTGAGCGGCACGCCCCGGCTCTCGACAGCGTCCACCGCGTCGCCCACGTCGGTCGCAGCGTCGTCCGATCCAGCCTCGCCGGGGTCGTCCTGGCCGGAGGTGAGCCGCACGGGCGCGATCCGGCCGATCAGGTACGCCGAGTCAGGGACCCCGTCGAGGATCTCGTCCGGACCGTTGGCCGGGCCGAGGAGCTCACGCTCCAGGATGTCGACCAGGTTTTCGCGGGCCGTCCAGGAACGGCCATCGGGTTCGAGGGCGAGACGGTAGGCCGGGGCCTGGGGGGTGCCGGCTGCGGGCGGGGTGCTGCTGCGCCGCGGGGTGGTCACTCGTAGTCCTCCTCGTCCTCGATGCCCTCATTCTTGCCGGGGGGACTGACAACGCCCTGCGAGGCGGCGCGGCGATGGTTCTCTTCGAGGAGGCGGTCGAGGACCTCCACTCGGGCAGCGGGGCTCACCGTCCAGCGTTGCATCTGGCGGTATGTGTGGAAGCCATGGCCCAGAGGGAGGTCGTCCCAGCCGTAGGCGGCCATGACGGCTCGGTCAAGCTCAACGTGGATCTCGCGGAGCCGGGCTACATCGGGATCGGCAGAGTCGGAGATAGCGGGATCGTTGACCAAATTGTAGAGCTTGGTGAGGCCGAGGTTGCGGCGGAGCATGATCTCACGTCGGTTGATGTCGAGAGTGCTTCCAACGTCAGTAAGCCGATCTGCAAGTCTCGGGCGAGGAAACGTACCGAACACATCTGACGGCGTGTAACGAGGGTCGTTCCTCATACCTGATCCGTACTTGATGGCCCAGGTTTGATGGAGCGACGAAGACAGCACCGCTTGATCGGCGAATGAGTCCGTAGCGAAGACTCCCAGCATGTGACTGAATACCTGCCCCGCGGGCACTTGAATTGGCACCACGGATTTACTCGTCAAAGCGATCACAAGTACCTTGTCGAGGTGGCGGATCGCCTCCCGCATTCCAGGGGCCTGCTCTGCAAACAGCCACCAACGCTCGCGTCGAACCTTACGATTGTTTGTCGCTCGTACCGGCTTTACGCGCTCGAGCACCCGTTGATATGGCAACTCGTACATTTTTGCCTGCTCCTCAGACATGCCGGTGAAGTCGATGATCCAGCGCGCAGGCGAGGCATCTGGCCGTGAATTGAGGTTCTCACCATTGAGGTACGGATATAGAACTCTTGCGTTCGCAGGGGATGCCTCGATCCAGGCTTTTGCCTCCTCGGGATCCAGCACGAATCCCAGCCCATCGACCTTGCAGCCGTTGTACGCAATCCCTTCGTTCTCCGCAAGTGGATATGGGGTGCCGTCTACACGTCCGCCCGCCTCCAACAGAGTGGAAATTCGGGCGACTTCGACGTCCTCCTCACCCTCCGCGACCACCCGTGTCGCAGCCGAGTCAACGACGGCCCGCGTACCCCACACTGCCGCGTACTCCAGGTTTGCGCTGGCTGCAGGCCAGGATCGACTCTGGATGGCGCGGGTGATCGTGAACTTAGCCATCGCTAGCTGGTCGAGGCCGACCTGTCGAGTGTCGCCCTGCGCGATCGTGTTCGTCGCGATTAGCCCCAGCCCTCCACGGCGGGTGAGCATGGCGTATGCCCGCAGAAAGAAGTACGCAGCCAGATCTCCGTTGCCCTTCTTCCCGTTGGCAAGGACGCTGACGAGCCAATCCCGGATGTTAGTCCCCATGGATCCAGTGATTTTTGATCCGCCCAGGAACGGCGGGTTCCCGATCACCGCATCGAACCCGCCCCGCTCCATGACATCCGGCACCGCCAGAATCCAGTGCAGCGGCTTCCATCGCTCGTAGTCCGTCGTCACCGTCGGTGTGAGCCCGGCTTCCTTGATGTCGTCGAGCATCACCCGGTCTGTCTCCCCGCCCCCGGCGGGGTACGCGCTCTCCACCGCGATCCGCAGATCCTCGTACGCCGCCTTCAGCTGCTTGCTGGGCTTTCCGCCCCATCGCAGCGCGGCCGCTACTACCCCATCCGCGACGTCGGCGAGCTGCGCCGTCAGCTCCTGGTACCTGCGCCACTGCCGCCGCTTGGTAGCGGCCGAGCGCTGCGGGTCGCTGTCGTCGACCTCGGTGGCGAGCTGGCGGCGCAGACGGCTGGCCTGGCCCAGGATGTCATCCACGTCCAGGGCGAAGATGCTGAACTGGTTGCCGGCCGCGGCGGGGTTGATGTGGAGGCGGCGCAGCTGGTCGGCGTCGGTCAGGCCGAGCAGGGCGTTGCCGTGCAGGACCTTGTCGTCGACGAAGGAGAATGGGAGCTTCGGGTCCAGCGACACCAGCCAGAGCGACAGCTTGCACATCTCCACGGCCATGCCGTTGATGTCGGCGCCGTACAGGCAGGTCGCGACGACGGTCCTTATCGCGTGGACGTGCAGGTCGTGCGGTGTCCTTCCGTACGCCACGCCCTCGCGTTGCCATGCCTCGACGAGCCGGTCGGCGAGGTAGCGCGCCGCGGCGACGAGGAAGGCGCCGGACCCGCAGGCGATGTCGGCGATGCGTAGGTCGAGGATCTGGTCGGAATCGATGGGCCGCCACGCGTCCTGGTCTGCGGTCTGGTGTGGTCCGGGCGAGTAGACGAGAGGTTCCAGCGCGTACCGAACGACCTCCTCGGCCAGAGAGCGGGGCGTGTAGTGCGCGCCGGCCGAGGCGCGCGAGGGGGTCTCCACCAGCAGAACGCCGCCGGGCTCGACCACCAGCGGGCGGTTGCGCAGATCGCGGCGGATGATGCCAATGAACGGGCGCAGCCGGTCGCGCAGGTCCGGGTCGGCGGTGACGTCGCGCAGGGCGATCTCGGCGTCATCAAGCATCTCGCCCGCCTTCAGCGCCTTGGTGAGAGCGGCCTTGCTGGACGGCTTCGCAGCCGGCTGATGCTGCTTGGTCCAGGCGAGGATCGCGTCGGCCAGCGCGGTCTCGGTGCGCTTGGCCTGGCTGAGTTCTTCGAGGGCGGCGAGGGGGATCTCGGGTTCGGATCCCGCGCTGCCGGTGAGGCCGACGATGATCTCTTCGGCGGGTTCGCAGGAGTAGCCGAGCAGGCCCTCGTAGATGTAGCCGATCTGTTCGACGTCGATGTCGCGGAAGGAGATCCGTCGTGCTCCGCCGGGCAGCTGGGCGATCTGGACGGCGCGCAGGACTTCGAGCATGACGCGGTCGCTGACCGTGATGGCCAGGGTGTCCTGGGAGTCGCAGGCGGTGAGGAAGGGGAAGCGGGCCGGGTCGAAGAGGGAGCCGCCGTACTCGGGCAGGCGCAGGTCCTCGAAGCTCGCGCCCCGGTACAGGGCCTGGGAGGTGGCCAGGAGCCGGTGCCAGGTCAGGAACGTGGCGTCGAGGGCCTGTTCGCCTTCCTCCTTCTCGCGGGCGTCGAGGAGGTCGAGTTCGTCGCTGATGCCGTATCCCATGGCGAAAAGGCGGCTCTGGGGCAGTAGTCCGCGTTCTTCGGCGAAGAGGAGGAAGACGACGCGCATCATGACAGTGACGGCGGCCTCGTAGACCTCGCCCCTTGCCGTCGGCAGCGGGTCGGGCTCGCCGCGTCGCTGTGCGTCCAGGGCGCCTTCGGACAGGGCCTGGACGATGAGTTCGACAGCGCGGCGGACCTGGGTGCCGAGCGCTTCGGTGATCTTCTCCGCAGCGGTGACGGACTCGCCGAAGAGCTCGGTCAGCCGGTCCTGCTGCTTGCCACCGACAAGGCGGCGGCGCTGGAGGAGCTCGATGAAGGCGTTGCGGGTCTGGGGCTCTTCGATCCAGGTCTGGGCGTCGACGATGCCGGAGGCGACCATGGTCTGCGGTCGGGCGCTGACGATCGCCCACCAGCGGCCGTCGGTGACAACGCCGATGGGGACGTCGGAGGCACGCAGCAGCTCCTCCATGCGGTCGATGGGGCTGGCCGACCAGCCGTCGGTGAGTGGGTCGCGCAGGGAGTCCGTAGGGTCGGTGACCAGGACGAGGGCCCCGGTCGTGTCTCCGTGGACGAGGGCACCGTCGGCGCGCACGGTGACGGTGTAATCGGGTGAGTGGACCTCGGCTGCGGCTGGGGCGGGCACGGTGTAGGAGGCGCCCCACCGCAGCCCGTGGCGCAGGACGAGGTCGACCCAGGTGTCGCGGGCCTCGCGGTACAGGTCGAGGGCGGCTTCGTCGCCCGGGTGCTCGTCCCAGTTCTCCCATGCCTTCTCGAAGGCGGGCTTGGCGTCCTTGATGGCGTCGAGCGCCCGGGAGTCGGGCTGGGGGATGCCTTCGCGGTAGACGCGTTCCAGGGCGGGGATGGCGAGGAAGGGGCCGTCGGTGTCGACGAGTTCGAGCCAGGCGCGGTGCAGGTCGGCGGCGGTCGGGGGGTAGCGGCGGCTCATGCCTTGACCATTCCGTTCTTCGCGTCTTCGGGGGTGAGGGCGAACACGACCGCGGCGGCGGACACATAGGGCCTGATGTCGCTGTAGCGCTCCTGGATCGAGGCGATCTCGCGCGCTTCCTCGTCGTCCAGGCTGTCCAGGCGCTCGTTCATGTGGTGCAGGTCCCGGCGTCGCTGCTTCTGCTGGTCGTCGGTGAACAGCAGCTCTTCCTCGGCGCGGATGGCCTGCTCCAGGCGGTCACGGGACTCGCGCAGGTTGAGCCGGAAGGCGCCGAAGATTTCGTGGGCGCGCTTGATGTCGGCGTCCCGGCGCTGGGTGAGCGCCTCGGTGACCTTCTCCTGACGGCTGGCGCTCTTGCGTTCCATCGCGGTCAGCAGGCGTGTACGCAGCCGGGAACCGTCGTCGTTCCACTGCTCGGCGAGGTGAGCACGCACCTTCTCATCGGCGAGGAGCAGATCAGCGGAGTCGAGGGTCTCGTCGAGGACCTGCTCGACCTTGGACTCGGCAAGGGCCTGACCACGCAGCCGGACGCCAGTGAGGAACACCTCCTCGTGCAGGCGCAGCCCGCCCCGTCCGACCAGGACGAGCCGGGAGACGGCGGCGACACAGGACTCGGGGAGGCCGGGGGCGATGACGGCGGTGACCCGGTGTACGGGGGAGTCCGTGCTGAACAGCGCGGAGCGCAAGGTGCGGGTGGCGCGCTGCATGAGGGCGTGCCCGAGGTGGATATGGACGAGGTCGGTGCGCTTCTGGGCCGCCTGGTCGTCAAAGGTGATAGGGCGCGGGACACCCGGCTCCAGGCGGGTGTCCAGGCCACGCAAGGCCGGCTGCCAGGAGCGGCCGAGGTTCGGAATCTCGAAGACCTGTGCCTCGGTGCGGTCGTCGCCAATCTCGACGAGCGGGGGCTGGGAGGTGAGGGTAAGCGCGGTGTCCACGACCCGGCGGGCGTTGGCGGGCGTGAGATGCATGGCGGCTTTGTGCTCGTTGTACGTCTCCGACAGCCGGGTGAGCTGGCGGTTCAGCTCCATCCCGCCGGCCAGCACGCGGGTGATCACCTCGTTGCCGTCGTCCGGGGCCGTGAGCCGGGACTTGCGCGCCGTACGAGTGGGAGCGAAGTGCTCCTGCACTTCGGCGTCGATGACCTGGTTGACCTTGCCGAGGTCCTGGGTGGCCCGCCCGACCTTGGTCGCGATGATCCCCATGAACTTCATGTCCGCGTCGTATGTCGTGGAGCCGGAGACCGGTACGAAGTGGAAGATCTTCGGGACCTCCGTCTGTCCGTACCGGTCGATTCGGCCGATGCGCTGCTCCAGACGGGACGGGTTGAAGGGAATGTCGAAGTTGACCAGGCGATGGCAGTGGGCCTGCAGGTCGATGCCCTCGCCGGCGGAGTCGGTGGCGAGCAAAACGCGGACCGGGTGCTTGTCCGGGCTCTCGGTGAAACGGGCGCGAATCTTCTCCCGCTCCTCGGTCGGGGTCGAACCCTGGATGACCTCCAGCACGTCCTTGTAGCCGCGCTGCCGCAGGACGCGTTCGATCCATTCAAGGGTGGCCGCGTACTCCGTGAACACCACGACGCGTTCGTTGGTCCAGTGGGTGCCGTCCGGCCGGCAGACGGCGTTGAGGAAGGTCAGCAGTTCTTCCAGCCGCGAGTCCGGCTTGTGTTCGTACCTGCGCCCCCACTCGATGAGTGAGGCGATCTCGCTACGGGTGGCCGCGACCAGAGGGTCCGAGCCCTTGGAGTGACGCAGCGCAGTGAACTCGGGGTGCTCGGCAGCACCCTCCTCCTCGTCCGACTGACCGCTGCCCAGCACCTCCGTGTAGTACTCGTCTTCGTCGTCCACCCGCAGCTGGCGGTCACCGCCATCCGCGCCCTCATAAAGCTCAAGGGTGCGGGCGAACGACCAAGGGCTGGACAGGAAGCGCTTCTTCAACAGCATCGCGACGATGTCGCCGCCCGATCCCTTACCGTTCGCCCGGGCGCTTTCCGCCAGCAACCGTTCCAGTCGCGCGAACTGCTGCTGCTCCTCCTCCACCGGCGTGAAGGGGAGAGTCTTCAGCTCCCGGGTTTTGAACCCCTTTCCTGGAAGGTCGGTTTTCAGCCACCGCACCATCACCTCCTTTAGGGCACGCTCATCAATGTCCGCACCGCGTGTGAACCGGCGGCTGTCGATCATTTCCAACAGGGCGGTGAACGACTCCGAGTAGCCGTTGTGCGGCGTCGCGCTCAAGAACAGCCGGTGCTCGCACGCCTCCGCAAGCTTCATCGTTGCGGTGGTCCGCTTGCTGTCCACCGCGTAGCCGCGCTGCCCTGGCGCCGTCGTCGGGCTGGCCGGCGCCACATGGTGCGCCTCGTCGACCACCAGCACGTCGAACGCGTAGCGCTTGGCCGTGCCCGCGCTGCGTACATCGGCCAGAACGTCGCGCAGCAGGCGTTGCGCCCGCAGTGACGGCAGCCACGCCATGCTCACGATCACGCGTGGGAAGAGCCGGAACGGGTTGGCGTTCAGCCCGTGGCTCCGCCGCACCTTCGCCATCAGCTCACTGTTGACGATCACGAAGTCGAGGCCGAACTTCTCCCGCATCTCGTCCTGCCACTTCAACGACAGACTCGGCGGGCAGACGATCACCACGGACCGCGCACGGTGCCGCAGCAGCAGTTCCTGCACGACGAGCCCGGCCTCGATGGTCTTGCCCAGGCCGACATCGTCCGCGAGCAGCAGGTTCGTACGCGACGACTGCAGGGCCCGGCTCAGCGGCACCAGCTGGTACGCCTCCACATTCGCGCCGCTGCGGAAGGGGGCCTGATAGGAGTTCGCGTCCGCCGAGGTGACCGCGCCCCAGCGGACTGCGTCCACGAACGCGGCGAGCGTGTTCGGATCGTCGAACGCTTCCGCCCGCACGGTCTCCGGCAGCCCCTGGTCCGGCGCGACGGTGTGCCCGACCTCCAGCTCCCAGACCACCGTCAGCTCCTGCCCGAGCCGGTCCTCGTCCAGCGACTGCAGGCTGACCACATGTGTAAGGCCCGGCACGCCCTCATCTGCGGGGCTACGTGGAAGCCCCTGCTTACGGACATCAGACACGGCCCAGGTC
Source organism: Streptomyces zaehneri (assembly GCF_032248645.1). Taxonomy (NCBI): domain Bacteria; kingdom Bacillati; phylum Actinomycetota; class Actinomycetes; order Kitasatosporales; family Streptomycetaceae; genus Streptomyces; species Streptomyces zaehneri. The sequence continues at coordinate 185,625 of NZ_JASTTJ010000004.1, read as the reverse complement.
GAGCCCCGGACCTTGACGACCTGCCCGGGCTCCGGGACCGGTGGAAGGGCAGTCGCGCTCCCGGTACTGCTCGCTGATCCCTGCGGATGCTCCGTAGCGGTCGCCACCTGGGCAGACTCCTTCACCGATGCCGTCATTGCCGGACTGAGATCCCCTTTGCGCTTCACGCCGCCACGAGGCGCTGGAGGATCACGAAAGCACCAGTATCTACGACCGTGGGTGCGGCCTGCTTCGAGTCGCGCGAACTCGCTGACAGCGCTGGTCAGCCGGGTGCAGGAGTGCCCCTACAGACTGTCCCGGGAGACGTTGGCAGCCACGGGCTCCTGGGACCGGGCTCCGCTCGATCTCGGGTCAATTGCGATGCGATCATCCAGTTGAAGCTGGTGTCTCCGGCTGGGGAGCAGTACAGGTTCGACACCTGGGGATCGTCTGCCATGCGCCTTGAGAACTGGGCAGATGGCGGACTACTGTCCACGGGTGTCCAGCATCTCCGATCGAGTGAGAAGCCTGATCGACCAGTCGGGCTTGAGCCTCCACGATTTCGCCGACCAGGCCGACCTCGACGCCGAGCAGTTCCGTGAGTGCCTCAGCGGCACGAGCCCCTTCTCAACTGTTGATCTCGCGGTCATTGCCGATGAATTCCACGTCTCCATGGACTGGCTGCTCACCGGAGCCGAGCCCCCACTGGCCGTGGCAGCGAGAACGACCACTGGAAAGGCGGCCGAGGCACTGGCAGCCGCTCGGGACTACGTTGCCCGACGCGCCGACCTGGACAAGCTCGGCTATACGCAGCCCTGGCGGCCCGTCTCCCCGGCAGCGCCTGCTGGCAGCACCTACGCTGCCCAGGGAGAGGCGCTGGCGAAATCAGCTCGGAGGGCGGTAGAGCTCCAGGGACGATTGGTGGTCCAGGGCGGCCTGCCGGAACTGATCGAGTCGGTCTTCGGGGCCGATGTGGCTGTCGAGCCGCTGGGCGACGGTTTTGACGGCCTCGCTGCCACGGGCCAAGGTGCCAAGCTCATCCTCTTGACTACGACATCTAACTCGGCACGTCAGCGCTTCACTCTCGCGCACGAACTTGGGCACCTTCTCGCCGACGACGACCAGGACGTCCACCTCGATCGCGATATCTTCGAACGGGCCCAGAAGATGGACCCGAGCGAGCAGCGAGCCAACGCCTTCGCTTCCGTCTTCCTCTTGCCCGAGCAAACGCTGCGCGAAGCAGTCGGTGCGGTGAAATTGACCCGGGAAAGCTTTGCCGCGCTCTGCTGCGACTTCATGGTCAGCCCTGCGACCCTGGCCTACAGACTGCTCACGCTTCGTGTGATCGACGCCGGCGCCTGCGACTACTACAAGCGCATGACCGTGCGCGAGGCCGCAGTCGTCGCTGACCGCGTGGAAGAACTCGACCGGCAAGTCGCGGTCTCGCAGGAGAAAAGGCTCCCCGGACTTCTTGTACGCGACACGCGCGCTGCCTATGAGGCCGGCAAGGCGACCTTGCGTCCGTACGCGTCGCTACTCGGGGTTGATGTCGACGAGCTCAGAGACCAGTTAGCGTCCGAACAGGACAACGGCGGTACAGCATGAGCGACTTCCTGTTCCCGGACAACACCGTCCTGTGCAACTTCGCCGCCGTTGAACGCCTCGATCTGCTCCGCGCGGTCCTGGCCGGCCGCGGCAAGTGGACCGCGGCTGTGTCGCGGGAGGCCCGCAAATCGGCCGAACAGCTGCCCGCTCTTCACGATCTGAGGCAGCAGGGCTGGCTCGGCGAAGCAATCCGAGTAACGGCTCCGGATGACGTTGAGAACGTCGGGCACCTTCGCACAGCCGTGTTCGGCGGCCAAGCCGACCGTTACCTGCAGCACCTCGGCGAGGCCGAGACCTGCCACATCATCCAACGCTGGCCCCAGTTCTCCGGTGCATGGTGGATATCGGACGATAAATCCGCTCTGGAGTATGCGATTGGGCAGGGCATCATGACGGCGGAGACGCTCGACGTGATGCAGCTTGCCGTGAAAGCGGGATTCGTCACGGCGGAGGACGGCTTCGCCCTGATGCAGAAGATGCGCCAGCTGAACCGCTATCCGCGGCTTCCCCAGTCTGTCGCCGACCTCACCGTCCTCCCATGGTCGCTCGCTGAACTCTTACCTGGTCAGAGTGACGACGAAGCTACCGCGCACACCACGTAAAAACTGCCTCCCCAGTCCGTAGGACGGCCCCTGCGCAAGGAGGCAGGCCCATGCGAAACCCCACCAGGAGAGTCACGGCGAACAATTGCCGAGGGGGAGGCTCACCATCGCCAGTCTGAATCGACGCTGAGTTCGTTCCGGTTGGTTGCTTCCTGCGCGATGCGTTGCCCTTTGGTCAGCAGGACGTGCGCTGCCTGCCGGAGTTCCTCGGGGAGCCATGCCGTCAGGCTGTGGGACCGGTCGTTGGCGATGATGTCGCCGGCGTTGGGTTCGCGGGCGAGCAACAGGCGGTACAGCCCCGTCGCCGGTTCGATAGGTGGCAGTCCATGCTGGACGCCGTTGATTGAGGCTCTGGCTGGGATGGCGATGCCTTCAGCGTCGAGGTCGCCGTAATAGACGATGCGATGGATGCCAGGGAGCTCAGCGATGTTTTCTACGGATGCTTCGAAGGCTCTTCCGGAGCCGAAGGCGATGTATCCGATGGGGCCGGGGGCGGCCTTGAGTAGGTTGTGCAAGGTGGCGTAGGTGTCGCTGTTTTCCACTACGAGCATGGTGTCGCCGTCGCCGAGCCTGCGGTGGGCCAGCGGTGGCGGTTCGCGGTAGGTGGAGAGCTGTTCGAGGGTCAGTCTGCTGGGGGCGAAGAGTGCTCCGGTGATCAGGGTGTCGAGGCGCTTTTCGTGGCGGAAGATCTCGTGTGAGCGCTCGCGTAGGGGGAGGGGAGCGCGGCGGGCTGGTTGGTCGTGGGTATCCCGGAACCAGCGGTTGCAGGCGAGGAGGTCCTCGGTCTGGGACACGGTCAACCGGGCATCGTAGGCCCAGTTGAGCTCTGGCCGCCATGACGCATGCTGGCGTGGGGTGGCGGATTTCGCTGGCGGCGCGGTGGGGATCCGGAGCTGTTCCGGAAGGGCTGGGCGGCCGGCGTCCCATTTGGTGCGGGAGGTGGGCAGGTTGATGATGCCGTGTTCGGCGATTTCGTACAGGAGCGTGGCCAGCGTGCTGCGTGCGTTCTCGCCGCTGGCGGCGCCCGGTAGAGCGTCGCGGAATGCCTCGATGAGGGTGGCCCGGCCGACCGTGACGCGGTCGGTGCGGGCCTGGAGCGCGGCGCTGAGTTGTGCTGCTGCGGGGGAGAGCGGCACCTGGACTTGTCCCGTGGGGGAGGTCATTGAGCGTCGCCCTGCTTCCTGTACAGCCGGGCGGAGGTGAGGACACCGACGGGTTCGGGGACGTCTTGGTCTGGGGTGATACGGGGGGCGGGGACAAGAGCGTTGCGTACCTGTTCAGCGAGCCGGATGAGGGAGAGGCCGCTTCGGGCCTCGGCGTCGTTGCGGAGCTGGATGCGCATGGGGAACCGCGAGATGACGTCCTCGTCACTCAGTCCGGTGGTGTAGATCAGCTGGATTCCGAGGGCGGCGGCCATCTCCATCTGGATGTCGACGAGGTACCCGGCGTTGGCCCGGCCGATGGGGTTGTCGAGCAGGAGCAGTCCGCCGTTGCGGGTGCGGCTGCGAGGTCCGGGTGAAGTACGGAGTGCGGCGAGTGCGCAGTACAGGAGGATGGCCCCGGTCAGTTCCTGGCCACCGGAGAAGACGCGGCTCATTTCCTCGACGGGGACGCGGTCCAGGCGTTGGGAGGCGTTGGGCTTCATGACCTCGGCGGTGAATCCGCGGGGGACGGCTGCTACGAGGCAGCGCATGACGACGTCGATGCCCTTGAGCTTGCGAGTGCGTTGATTGCCGGCCAGTGCATCGACGGATTCGTGCATCTGGGCGGCTAGGGCAGTGAGATCCGGTTTCTTGTAGCGGATGTTGAGGAATTTCTGTCCGGACCAGGGAGCGTCCCCCTCAGGGAAGGCGGAGAAGCGACTGGCCTGGTCGAGGCGCTGCAAAAGGTCGGTGACGTGGCCGCTGAGTTGTGAGGCGAGGGCCTCGCGGGCCTTGGCCATGCCTTCGAGATCTGAGTTCAGGGCTGCGATGCGAGAGGTCAGTGCATCGGTCCAGGTGGCAGCCATTGCTGGGATGTCGCGGCTGTCCAGGGCGGAGATCTGCGTACGCAGCGGGATGTCGAGTCCTTCGAATCGGACATCGGCGGGTACTTCTTTGAGCCGGCTGACGCTTCCTTCCAGGCTTCGCTCTGTCTGGCGGGCTGCGTCCCGGCACGTGGTGTGTGCGGCTGTCACCTGTCGAGCGGCGAATGCGGCTGCTTCCGCAGTGCCGTCGTAGGGCTCCCGGTCCGAAGGAATGGCTAGGCCGTGGACAGCGGTTTCGAGCATCGGCAGGACACGGTCGAATGCCGCAAGCTCCTTGGTGGAACTGGCCTGATCGCGGCGGGCGGTGTTGAAGGCTGCGGCGGCAAGACGTTCCTTGTCCTGAGCCGTGTCGAGTTCGCCCGTGGCCCGGGCCTCCAGCTCGCGGGCCTCAGTAACGGTGGTCGGCGTCCAGGCTGCGGCGTCTTCGTCGTTCAGCGAGACTGCCGGGGTGAGATGCTTGGAGCGCTCCGCAAGACGGCTTGACTGATCCCGAAGTCGCTGAAGGGCCACGTCGCAGGAGTCGATCTTGGCGGTGAGGGCGCGCAGAATGGCGTCGCGCTGAACGGGGTCACCGGCCTGTCCATCGCGACTGTGGGCCATGGCCAGACCCCGTACCTGTTCGGGGACTTTGTTCCATTCCTCCTGGCTGACGAGCAGAGCCTTCTGCGCGGCCGTGGCGCGCACTTGCTGGTCCTCGCCGACCTCAACGCCCCTCAGTTCGTCCTGCGCTTGCTGATAGCGATGCTGGAGAGAGGGGAGGGGCAACACGGTTGCGTTGGAGGTGCCGTGTGCCTGTTGCGCTTGGGACGTGCTGGTGATCTCTTCGCGCGCCCGGGCGTATCGGTCTGCGGCCTGCTCGGCTGATTCGATGGCGCGCGCGAGATACAGGATCTCCTCACCCGCCTGGTCGATCTGGCCCGCCAGCAACTCGAGTTCGTTGGTGCGGGCGGCCCTCTCGCCGGCAAGGGCCTTGATACGGGCCCGTGCTTGGTCGGCAGCGGTCTCCTCCTCCGCCAGGCGAGCCAGATCCTCGGCGATCCTCTGCGCGGTCTCAAGACCTTCGGTACGGCGTTCGCATTCCTCCTCCGCGACCTCCAGCGCAGTCTCCTGCTCACCTGCTGCGGTGCGGGCTGCGGCCAGTGCGGTCTCGGCCTCTTCAGCAGAGGTCTCCAGCAGTTCCAGCTGGCCAAGCAGGTCGGACACAGGCCGCATACCGCAGGCATCACGCCAGTTCGCGATCTGGCGCAGAAGGTCTCGTACAGCGGTGATGCGCTGTCCGAGCAAGTTCAACTCGCGGGTGACCTCGGTGATGCGGGCGTCGACCGCCGCGCGCTCGTGTGCGGCGGCTTCTTCGTCGTGGAGGGCGGGGGTAGGTTCGACTACGAATCGTCCGCCATCGGACGCTGCCTGGGTGCTCAGCATCCGTTCTCCGGTGCCGACCGTGACGGCCGCGGAGGGCAGGGGGCGAAGGCGCTCCACAATGCTCTGGGCTGTGTCCAAGCCGTCGAGACCGCCCACGATGATCCCGCCGACCAGGTCGGGGTGTGTACTGATGACCTGCTGGCGCTCCGTGGTCGGGACGTTGTCGCGCATCCACTGCCAGCCGGGCACCGCGTGGATCCCGTGGTCCGACAGTTGGCCGCACAGGTCGCGTACCTCTTCGGCGGCAGGCAGCAGGCCCTCGCTGGTGTCGAGGAGGGAGAGGAGATCCTGATCGTTCTGCAGGTCGATGTGCTTGCGTGTCAGTGCGGTCTGGAGGCCGCCGGTGCGACGCTCGGCGAGCTGGTGCAGGGCGCCGACATGGTCACCCAGCCAGCGCAATGCGTCGCCGGCGCCAAGCTCGTCGCTGTTGGCTTCCAATAGCTCGGCACACAGCGGGTTGCTGCGGATGGCTACAGCCTGAGCTCGCAGTTGGCTGGTCTCCTCGTCCGCTGCCGTCGCGGCCGCACGCGCGGACCAGGCCAGTGCTTGTTGCTCCGCCAGTGCGGTGTGGGCGCGGTCCCGTTCGGTTCGGACGCTCTTGCGGACCTGGTCGGCTTCACGCAGCAGCTGCTTGCTGTGGCGTGCGTGATCCTGGGTGCGGGCGGCGGCATCGGCGGCGCTTTCTTGCGGGGCAAGGAGATCACGTTCCCGGGCGGCGTTCAGGCGTAATGCGAAGGCGTCGGTCTGCTTCTGGAGGGTGCGGGTCTCCTCCTGGGCAGCGCCTGCCGCAGTGAGTAGCTTGTTGCTGCGGGTACGCCATTGTTCGATCTGCTTCTGCGTCTCGGCTGTGGTGTCTTTGTGCGTGCGGATCGTGTCGCGGGCCTCTTTCTCTGCCCGGGTATAGCCCGCGCGCAGCGCTGCTGCTGCGGCGTCGAGGGCTTGGACGAAGGGGGCGGCGGTTAGTTCGGCCTGGACGAGGGCCCGCTGGGCACGGTTGTTGTTGTCCAGTGCCTGTGTGTGACGCAGCGCGATCGGGACGCTCGCCCACGCCGTCCTCTCATCTTGTGCCTGTTGCCTGTTCTTCTGGGTTTCCTGCACTTGGGCGGTGATCTCGTCCAGTTCGAGGGTGTGGGAACACGCCTGTACGTGCTGGGCGCGGGAGTGGGCGAGTTCGCTGGTGCGCTTCGCGGCTTCCAGCGCGCGGTGCGTGTCCTTGAGGGTGGTGTTTCTCTCGGCCTCGGTGGCGGTGAGGGCGGCGTGACGTGCCCGGATCGCGGAGGTGAGGTGAACGAGGTCCTTTTCCGCGTTCTTGGCTGCACCGGCGTGCCGGTTGAGCGTGTCGTGGAGGCTGGCGACGTCCTCGCACGCGTGCTGCATCTCCACCGCGAACTGCCGCTCCCTTTCCCACAGGGCGCGTTCGTCGTGTGCAGCGGCATAACCGTGGAAGGCCGTGCCCAGTTCGGTGTACCGGTCATCGTCTGTGGCCTTGCGCAGCAGCCATTCGACGAAGGCGTCGGCGGTGTTGGTGGTGAAGGCTGCGGCGGCGTCGCTCTCCTTGGCGTTCATCCTGCGCTGCACGTCAAAGAGTTCGGGCTGCAGGCCGAGGCCGCGCTGGTGTTTCTCCCACTTCTCCTGGCCTTCGACGATGTGCAGTTCGAGCGCTTCCACTCGTTTTTCCCAGTCGCGCAGTTCGGTGCAGTAGTCCTCGTACGGAGTCCAGTGCCCTTGACGGTGGAAGGGAAGCCGGTCGGCGTCCAGGGCTGCAGAAGGGTGGAAGCTGTAGAAGCAGCGGTGCAGTTTGCCGTCGTGTTCGGGGGCCAGGACCTGTGCGGTGACCAGCAGGCGTCCGGTGCGGGCGTCGGCCCATTCGAGTACCACGTGCGACGGCTGGGCCATCGAAACGGTGAAGTTGCGTAGTGTCTCCAGATCGCTGTGACGGTAGGGGATGGTGGTGCAGGTGATGCCGGTCAGTAAGACGCCTTTGCCGCCGCCGTTCTGCAGCATCACCAGGCTGGCGGGTGCCGGGCGCTGGGCGACATGTCCGGCGTCGGGGATCAGCGAGGCGGTCTCCACTTCGGCGCCGACGCCGGAGAAGTCCAGGGGTACGTCTTCGTAGCGGGCATCTCGCGGCCCGAAGTTTCGCAGCAGGATGCGATTGAGCTCATACATGAAAGAGGTCCTTGCAGTAGGGCGGTCAGCTGAACAGGTCGGTTACCGGCGTGTTCTCGGTCGGCGACGGGGGGTCGTCCGGTGATGGCTGGTCGTGGTTGGGTGTGCCGTCCGTGGGGAGCGCTGCGACTCCCAGTGCTGCGAGTTCCTCCAGCATGTCCCGCGCGGCCTGGTCGCGGATCTGCAGTCGGTACTTGACGTTGGTGACATATGTGCTGGCGTCTTCGTCGCTGACCTTGCGTACGAAGCCGTGGCTCTCCAAATGCGCGAACGCCTTTTTCACCAGTGCTCTCGTCGAGGCTCGTGGGGCCCTGTCGGTCTGCGTCTTTCCCGTGGCGTTCCGGCGCAGGTAGGCCCGCCACAGTCCTTCCAGCCCCGGCTGATCGGAGGGTGGATCAACATCTGCGTCACTCTGTGCAAGGCGGCGTTCGATGGTCGACGCCAGGACCCGGACCTCTTCATCGACCTGCTTGACTGAGATCCGGCCGACATGCTCGTCATCGTCGAGGTCTTCGGGACGGGGGAAGACCATGGCGGCGATGGTCAGCTGGGCCAGCAGGTAAAGGGGGCGATCGGCGGTCTGCGGGACGAGGTCGGAGACGGACACCCCGAAGTCGGTCTCGGGCGTGGTGCCCAGGACCAACCCGGTCATGGGATGAACTTCCAGCACCGTCAGGTCGAATCCCTGGGCGACCTTGCGCACTACCTGCGCGAAGTCCGGCTCAGTGTCGAAGCGTTGGACGAGTCGGGCGTAGTCGCCAGAGCGAGCGGGCGCTTTGCGGCGGGCCATGGCGAAGGCGACCATCCGGGCAGCCTCGGCAGCATCCTCGTGACGGTTCATGCACTCTCCTGATCAAGCTGGTGGGCGTCAGGGCCTTGCGGGCGGCGCGGTGCTGGGAAAGTGGGCAGTGGCGCGTTCGTCTGTGACTCCTGCGAGGGACCGATGCCCCCGGTGCGGACCAGGAGGAAGTCGCTGCCGCCAAAGAGGACGTCATCCAGGACTGTGCCGTCGTCGACGGCCACCACGGCAGTTTCACCATCGACGAGTTGGCGCACCGGAATGAGCCGGAAGAGCTGCTGGGTGCGAAGCGTGAGCAACTCGTCGGTGCCTGATTCCGGTCCTGTGCCCGGGCCTGGTTGGCGTGTGGCCGCCAGCAGGGTCGAGAGCCGCACGCCCTGGTCCGTGATGGCAGCCAGCAGCCCGTCCACCGCGTAGTGTTGCTCTTCGCTGAAAGCGGGACGGGCGTCGATCTCCGACCAGTCGTACTCGTTCTGAACCGGCACCAGCTCCCCGCCGGCCTCCTCGGCGACCCTGGTGAGCCCTTCCAGAAAGTCGGGCAGGTACATCACACGAGGACGCACGGGCCCCATGACGGCACGAGTGAACGCCTCCAAGGGGCCCAAGCACGCGTTAAGTGAGAGTTCCAGCACCGGCTGAAGGAGCTGCTCATGTAGATGTACGCGGGTGTGAATCGCCGGAGCCACGAACACCTGACGGTCCTGTTGGCGCCGGAACTCCGGACCGACCGTCATCAGCATGTCAATCAGTACCGCGTGACGTTGCCAGCACTCGTGGATGAGCGCCTCCAGGTCTTGTAGCTGTCTGCGCTTGCGTTCATCGGCGGTGGCTTCCAGTAGTTGGTTGACCCGCTCCTTGTGCTTCGTCTCGGCCGCGGACCGGCTGCGCACGTGCTCCAAAGCCTCATCGACCGTGTCCCTGACTTCCGTGTCCCAGTCCACAGCCCGCACATTGCGCTTCATGGCTTCGATGCGCCCATGGATGTCCTTGGCGTACCGGACGCTCTGGATCCGTGCGTTGTGCGCGGCCTGCCACGCCTCGCTGATCCGTGAACGCTTGAGCAGAGCTTCCAGCTTGGCTTCGGCGGCGATCTGTTCCGAGGCAATATCGACGTCGATCGCATGCACCAGCACGGTGATCGCCGCGTCCGTGGCGATGAGAGCTGCCTGCCCCACGTGGTCAGGGACTTCCTTGAGGATCTGGAAAGATGCCTCGCGCGTCTCGAACTTGTTGTCTGTCACGTACCCGACGTCGTGACGGAAAGCGCGGTCGCGTTCTTCGGTGTTGATCAGCCGCTCGGTCACCCAGCGGGCGACTGCCCGGTACTCCTCCCCAGGCCGGCCTGGCTGCTGCAGTGCGGCGAACTCGGCCACGTGTTCCACGACCGTCTCCTGCCGCACGGCTGTCCGCATGTCGGTGCGCAGCGTTACGAAGTCAATCGCGGCCAAGGCCAGTTCAGCCATGCGGTACGGGTCCCACCCGCGCTCCTTCTTGGCCTTGCTGGCATCCAAGGCCAGCACCGGATAGACCACCGCTAGGGCTCGCATCCGCGACGTGATGCTTTCGTAGATTGCGGACGGCTCTTCAAAGATCACCAGGTCTTCCCCCAATTCCCGGTCTCGCGTTGTGATTTCAAGCTAGGACACGGCACTGACAATCACTCAGAATCCGAACTGGTGCGCTATTTATGGATGCGGTGAGGGGCAGCCTGCGATGGCTGGCGTGCCGCTCTCGGGTGACCGTTCCCAGTTCGTGTGGCCGCCATGGCGGCGGATGGGGGCAGATAACAGCTGCTGGCGCGAAAGTTATGGCTCAAAGACGTTTCCCTGATCTCCTGCTGAGGTGGAGGTCCTTGGCGTCCGATGGTGTTGTGCCGGGGCCGTGCCTCATCCCGGGGCCGATCGCTCCGAAGGTTCGGTAGCGATTGGATGGTGAGGAAGTGGGCGCAGGGTCCTGTCCGGTGAGGCGTTTCTTGCGGATCGGCCGGGGCGGTCTATGCGTGGGAAGGCTGGGCATCCCGGCAAGGGGCAGTATTCGAGTCAAGGGCCCATGACCATGGCGAGGGCTGGTCATGAAGAGCGACCACCGGGCGTTAACGCCGCGAAATATTGAGGCGCATCGTTCGGCTTCTGGTGCAGACTGGCCGAGCTTATGAGCTGGGTGTATCGCTCCCACGCTTTGAGATCGTTTGGAGGAAGGCGATTGACTGAGTCCGATCAGTCGGCGGCCCGGTGGAAGAGTGAACCGATGACGACGCGGCTCATCGCTGCTGTTCTCGTCACGGATCCTGACAACGGCAGACTCCTCATCCTGCGGCGGAGCAGCCACTTGGATTTCGCGCCTGGCGAATGGGACGTCCCCAGCGGGAAGGGCGAACCCCGGGAACCGATTACCGCGACTGCGGTACGAGAACTGAAGGAGGAGACGGGCGTCGTCGTCGCCGAGACGGACCTGCGCCTCGTCCACGTCGTCCATGGCTGCTGGGGAGCGGAAGCCCCAGGGATGTTCATGGCCCTGGTCTTCCACACCGACCAGTGGAGTGGTACTCCCCGCAATACGGAGCCGCACAAGCACGACACCATCGCCTGGGTGCCTCCGGACGACCTTCCGCAACCCTTTACACACACCACCCTGGTCGCGGTCAAGCGGTACTTGGACGGGGGCCCGATCCTCTCGTTGGACGGCTGGCCAGAGGGCTGATGACGGTCAGTCCGGGCAGCTGCCGCGGGGCCGTCGTCCAAAGTTGTGAAGCTCAGCAATGAGCCGCGCGGCCTCCTTCCTGGCCGGCTCCAGCCGGGGGCCCCTGGGTGCACGTGTGGCCCTGCGACCTTCGCGCAGAAGAACAGCGCCATCGGCCGGCCGGCCCTGCTCTCCAGGTCCGGCCTGCACTCGCTCCGCACCCGTTCCGCCAACGGAATGGCCCCATAGCGCTGCCGCGGCCAGCCCTCGTGGCGCCATGCCCCAGAGCTTCCTAATGCTGTCCCCTGGGGCGCGGGGGACGCATGGGGGAACCGTAAATTCCCGGTGACCGAGAGAGGCGAGCGCTCTCCGGCCGGGACGCCTCCGCAGCCTCTCGCGGAAACAATTCCGCACCTCACCGGCGTTGGTGATCTCCGAGTCGAGGAGAGGAAGGTGTCGGGCCTGAAGCTGTTCCGCACGAACACGACGAATAGCGGCATGACCGAGGTCACGCCGCGTCTTGCTGAGGCCGAGGCAGATGTGCAAGGTCTCGTCGAGGCGCACATGGAGACGTTGCTGGGTGTCCGGTTCCTGGCGAGCGAGTACGGCACGGGGCCGGTTCACGGGGGCCGCATCGATTCGCTTGGGCTGGACGAGAACGGATCGCCGGTCATCGTCGAGTACAAGCGCGGTGTTGACGCCGGCGTCATCAACCAGGGCCTGTTCTACCTGGCGTGGCTGATGGACCATCGCGCCGAGTTCGAGCAGCTGGTCCGCGACCGGCTCGGGGTGACGGCCGCGGCCCAGGTCCTGTGGAGCGGACCGCGCCTGATCTGTATCGCCGGCGACTTCACGCGCTACGACGTGCATGCCGTGCGCGAGCACCGGAGGTCGATCGATCTGGTCCGCTACCGACTCTTCGGCAGCGACCTGCTTGGCCTTGAGACCGTGGCGTCCGTGAGCGGCGGCATGCAGGTAGCACGCCGGCCGCGCCGCCAGGCGGTTGCCAGGGCGGCGGCCGGCGCCGGGGGCGCGTCGATGGTGGAGCTGGCGAACGCTGTCGACGAGGTACTGCTCGGGCTCGGGGACGGTGTGAACCGCGTCGAGCGTAAGACCTACCGGGCCTATCAGCGGCTGCGGAACTTCGCCTGCCTCTGCCCGCCGCAGCGCAGCAAGCTGCTGGTCTACCTGAAGGTCGATCCGCAGGACGTCGACCTCGTTCCGGGTTTCACCCGTGACGTGTCCGGTCTCGGTCACCACGGGACGGGTGATCTGGAGGTGCAGCTGCGTACGCCGCGAGACGTGGAGCGGGCGCAGGATTTGTTCCGGGCCAGCTACGCGGCGGCGTGATCGTCTGTCGGCCTATGGCTGCTCTGTGGCAGTGGGGTGGCCCCTTTCGATGACCGTGGGGCGGCCCCTTTCGACGTGCGAGTAGGGCGTGGCGGTGGACTACCAATGATGTGCGGGATCGCCGGTTGGGCTAATCGGCGATCCCGCGTTATGGTGCCCCGCTCTTGCGTGCTGACGATCAGCGTGTACGGCTGGCAGCGGGGGTGGCCGCGACCGCGGGGGTGACCGGCGGGCTGGTGACGAGGCTCGTTCTGCGTTCGGGGGTTCCGGTCTGTGGGTGGCGAGTGCCGGTTTTGTGGGCGAGGGCCTCGGAGAGATCGGCCAGCAGCGAACTCGGGGTGTGTGGGGACGCGATGACGGCCCAGGTGGGCCGGTCAGGGCCGCGACCGGCCCAGACGGTCCAGGTGGCCAGGTTGTGGCTCGGGTGCTGGGCGGTGAAGGCGTCGAACTGGACGCCCGCGTCCCCGGTGGGGGACCTCCAGCGGATCCATCGCCCGTCCACGGTGTGCTTCCATCCGGCGTCGGAGAGGGGCTGCGTGGCCACGGTGACCATCTTCTCGTCCACCGGGGCGCTGATGGCCGCGTCCCAGCCGGCGCCTTCGGCGAGGTGATTCAGCAGCTCCTCCAACATCGGGGCTGGGGTGGCGCCGGTCGCGGTGAGGACCCACATGCGGTCGGATACGGGTGTCTCGTAGGCGGCCACGGTCCACGCTGTTTCGTGAGCGGGCGTTTCGTGGACGCGCGCGATGCGCAGGGTCTGGGACTCGTGGATGGCGTGGGTCGTCTCGTCCGACCAAGTCCGCCACTTCTCCCATTCGCTGTGGGAGTCGATGAACGCGTCGAGGAGCGCGCCGTGGTCACCGGCATCGGCCAGGTAGGCCGGGACGGTCTCCGGCTCCGGACGGGCCGGTTCGGCCTTGACTGCGGTGAGGGAGAGCGGGGCGCGGGCCTCGGCAGCGGCGCGTTCGGTGTCGGTCAGGGGTGCCGGGCCGGGGCGCATCTCGGCGCCGTGGATCTTCTCGAAGGCGAGCAGGGCCCCAGCGGGTGAGTCGAAGGTGTCGGTGACCTGGCGCAGGTGGTCCTCGCCGTGGAGGTAGACGGACTTGCCGTTGCGGTGGAGGTAGGTGCCGACCGCGACGGTGGTGTGGCCGTCGTGGGCGTGGGCGTGGATGAGGAGCTGGCCGTGGCGGATGTCGTCGTGGATCTTCTGCGCCTGATTGGAGACCTCGCGGATTTCGCTGCGGGTGCACCACGGCATTGGATAGTTCGCCCAGGTCCATTCCTCGTCCATGGCCTCTTGGAGCCGAGGGGTGATCTCCACGGTGGTGCCGTCGGCGGACAGGTGCTTGGCTGCGTCCTTGGCCCAGTAGGGCTCCTCGTGGTCGATGCGGACCAGGACCAGGAGGTTGTCGGCGACGACGGTCCAGTCGGCTGCCTCCAGACTCAGGTGGGCAACGTGGGCCTGGGTGCCGGTCAGGACGGCAGTCACGGCGCTGGCATGGGTGGGGTGGGTATCGAGGCGAACGTGGGCGTCGATGGTGGGAGTCACGTTGGGGTGTCGTCTCTTCTGCCGGTGGCCGGGCCTCGGGTCCGGCCACCGGCGTGTGCGGGGTGCTATCGGGTTGCTCGCGCGGCGCGGCCGGTGTACGCGGCCGTCGTTGTTGGCGGGCCGGCACGGGTGGTGGGAGCCGGTCGCGGTTGCGGCGTCGGGACCGTTCCGGTGGTGTGCTGCCAGCGGGTGTGGACGGCGCCGATGTCGGCGAGGGAGCGGCGGGCGCCGACGACGAGCTGGAACGGGGTGTTCGCCGTGTCGCTGGCGTACGCCTCGATGCGCCGTCCGGTGCGATCGGCGGTGGCCAGGAGGGAGCGCTGCAGTGCGCGCTCGCTCCAGTGCTCCACGGAACCGGCCGGTTCGGCCAGCAGGTGGAGCACCTCGCCCGGTTCGCTCTCGTCATCGAGCAGGCCGCGCTGTTGGGCCTCCCACAGGACGGTGACGGGGTCGACGGGCTCGCGGCGGCGCGCCAGGGCGGTCAGGCACTGCCACAGGCCGGCGTGCAAGGGCAGGGTGAGGTCGTCGGGTAGTAGCCACCGGACGGACTCGATGTCGGCGGGGTTGGCGGTGGCGGTCGCGAGCAGCATCTGCTCCTCCTCGACCGCCTCCGTGTAGTCGGGCGCGACGGGCGGCGATGGTGTCGCGGTGCGGGGCAGCACGCCTGCGCGCGGCGGGAAGCGGGCTGCGATGTCGTCCACGACCGCGGCGAGCGCGTCGGCCTCGGCGAGCACCGCCTGGACGGGGTGCGGGAGGGAGACATCGTGGACGGTCTGGACGAGGCGTTCGGCGGCCGTCTGCAGACGGCGGCGGGCATGTTCGGCCTCGACCATCCGCGCGTAGGCAGGCGCGTGGCGGGGCCGGGGGCAGACCTGGACGAGGGTGTGCAGGTACGAGGCGGTCAGTCCGCGCGCCTGCTCGCGTCCCGTGGCGAGCACGCGGTCGAGCCACTTGGTGTTCTTTGAGTGCTCGGCAGGGTCGGGCAGTGGCAGGGTGGTGATCGCGGCGTACAGGGCAGCGTGCGCGGCGGTGGAGAACGAGTCGGCGGCGATGCCGCTCACGTCGTCCAGGCGGTACGGGTCGAGGAGGAGGGCCCCGAGCAGGGCCTGCTCGACGTGGAACACCGGCTGGGGCTGTGCGATGGCGTCGAGGTCGTCTTCGTCGGGTTCGGGGGCGTGAGGCATCAGGCGGCGAGGGTGAAGTCGTCGGGGTCGAGGGTGACGCCGAGGTGCGGGGCGAGGAGGTGGCCGGCGAGCAGCGGGGGAACGGCGTTGCCGATCTGGGAGAATTGCTGGCCCTTATTACCGGCCCAGGGGTAGTCGGCGGGGAAGGTCTGCAGGAGGCCGGCCTCGCGGGCGGTGATCCGGATCGGCTCGGGAACGGCTGGCCCATCGGCTTCTTCGGCCGGCGGTGAGGCGGGTTCGGCGACCCATGTGCACTCGTTCGCGCGGTGCCCGAAAAACAGCGTGCCCGCCGGCTCGGACAGCGGACGGACAGTGGCGTTTGCCTGGTTGTTGCTACGCAGGGACCAGGACCAGCGGTGGGCCTCGGCGGTGAACGTCGGCGTCGGAGCGTCGGCGGCTCGGTTCTCGTGTGTGCCGTGCGGGGCCGCCCATCCGGCGCCTTCGGGGCAGGACTGCAGGACCACTCCGTCCGGCCGGGGCATCCAGGTGCCGCGCTCACGGGCGTCGGACAGCGTCTTGCGGGAGCCCGACGGGAACGGTTCGGGTCCGCCGCCGGGTCCACCGCCCGCGCAGACGGTGGGGACGGGCCGGTCGGTTGCGCCCCATCCCAGAGCCTCGGCCATGCTGACCCAGTGGGCGCGGCCGGGACCGAACAGCGACTCCGGTTCGGCCAGTTGGGAGTGTGTGGGGGTAGGAGGCTGCGCCGTACGGACGCGGGAGGCCAGGAGTATCGCCCGCTTCCTGGTCTGCGGGACGCCGAAGTCGGCCGCGTTGAGGATCCCGTACCAGACGGAGAACCCCCACTCGCGCAGGACGGCCGCGTACTGCTTCCACAAGGGCAGGACGTGAGGCACTTCCTCCATGGCGACCCAGTCGGGCTCGCCGACCGTGTTCAGGGCGTACAGATAGCGCATCGGCTCGGCTGCGAGCAGGGAGCGCTCGTCACGGCATGCGGCGAGGAGGCGTTCGCGGGAGTCGCGTCCGGCGGCCAGGTCCGCGACCGCCGCGTGCACCAGCGGCTGGTCGAGCAGGCCGAGGCGTTTGCCGGCCATGCTCCACGCCTGGCACGGAGGGGAAGCGGTCATTCCGCGTGTGCGGCCGATGAAGGGCCAGGTCGGATACTTTGCCACGTCGGTGCGAATGGTCAACTGCCCAGCCGCGGCCCGGGTCTTGCACGCCCACTCGTCCCATTCCAGCCCGATGTCGCGCACGCCGAAGACGTGCAGCGCCCTGCTCCAGCCGCCCGGCCCCGCGAAGAGGTCGAGTATCACGTGGCCAGCCCGAAGTCGGACTGTGTCGGCGCGTGCTTCGCGACGGCGCGGGCGGTGATCGCTTGCGATGCGCGGGCGGACGCCGCGGACAGTTCCTCAGCGCCAGGCTCCCGGTACCACGGCCGGAGGTCGAGCATGGCGGCGCGCATGCCGGTGGCGAAGCAGAGCGCGGTGCCCTTGGGCAGGGCGCGGATCGCGTCGGCGGGCAGGATCCGTTCCTGCCGCATCGACACTGACGTGCTCTTGCCGGACTCTGAGTGCGAGGTGGACGTGGTCTCCACGTCGTGGTCGCCGATCAGGCGGCTGAGCTTGTCCGCGAAGTCCGGGTCGTCAATACCGCTGCCGATCACCTTGACAGTCGAGGCGGACCACATGGCGTCCATGCCCGCGTCTCCCCAGACCTTCTGGCCTTGGCGGTAGGACTGAAGGATCGTGATCGGGATGATCCCGCGGCTGCCGAGGTGGGAGTACAGGTCCGGCAAGTCGCTGATCTTGCACACGTTGGCGGCCTCGTCGAGGATCGCCAGCATGGGCGGATCCAGGCGCCCGCCGGCACGTTCGGCCTGCGCGGTCGCGGCCCGCATCACGGAGTCCGCGCACGCGGCGATCAGCGCCGAGGCTCCGCCGCCACCGTCCTTGCTGAGTAGGAACAGCGTGTCGGTGGACGTGACGAACTGCTCCGGCCGGAATTCCGGGACGTCCTTCTGCGGCGTCACCCACGCGGCGATTTCCGCGTTCAGGAGCGCGGAGGCGTACTGCCGGGCTGTCTCGTAGATACCGTCCCTCGTTTCCGGGGGGCCTTCGACGGTGCCCTTGAGCTGAGCGGCGACGGCGGCGAAGTCGTGGTCGCGCAGGATGTCCAGCGGAGTGCGGTCGGCGGGGAAGGCGAGCCACTGCATGATGTCGGTGATGGGCCGCTCGTCGAGCGCCGCGGCCAAGAGCAGCTGGGACAAGATGTTGCTGCCGGCCTTCGACCAGAAGTCGCCCTGCTGGGAGGCGTCCACCGAGGCCGCGAGGAAGTGTCCGGCCAGACGATTCGCCCCGTCCAAGGTGGTCGCGCTGGCGAGAGGGTTCCACCACATCTCGCGGGCGGCATGTGCGATCTGCTGTGGATCCATGGTCCACACCGCCCCCACCCGGGCCCTTGCCTCGTAGGCGGTGGTGAAGGCGTCGCCGGCGGCCTTGTTCGACGTCAGCAGGACCGGGCCGGGTGCGCCGAGCATGGACGGGATGGCGAGCGAGGTGGTCTTGCCGGACCGGGGCGCCATGATCGCGACGGCGACGTCCTCGAACCCCATCCGTACCTCGTGGCGGCTGCCCTGCAGGTTGCCGAGAAGGATGCCGGTGTCCTTCGCGTCGATGTGCTTGCTGTCCTTCAGGCTGGGGCGCAGGGAGCGGGCTTTGTCGGTGATCGCCTTGGCCATCAGCGGCTCGATGTCCCGGGCCTTGGCCATGTCGGTGATCTTCTTCCGGCTGCCGCTTCGGTTGTTGTGCCGGGCCCACAGGACGCCAGCCCCTGCCCCGAGAGCGAGGAGCAGGAGAACGGGGACGATGCGGGCACCGATCAGCAGGGACGTTTCTCCTGCGTCGGACCAGACCTGCTCGGGGTGGAGCAGGGCGTTGGTCGGCTGGTAGGGGGCCCAGCTGGTGCCGGTGAGGTAGGCGGTGACGTTGCCGGACAGCCAGGCCAGGTGGGACAGGGGGACGACGACGGCGAGCACGCCGAGGAGGAGGCGCAGGACGAGGTCGTATCCGTCGGTGTTGCTGCTGGAGGAGGAAGGGGGCAAGGGCTACGTGCTTCCGGGCGGGGAGGGGATGGTCAGCGGCTGCGGCCGCGCCTGGGCGGCGCTTGCCCGAGAGGGGATCAGGGCCGTCGGCGTGGTGGTGTGCCGGGCAGCGGGGGAGTGGACGCGGTCTTCCAGCGCGCCGACGACGTACACGGCGAGCACGTCGGTGGCCTTGCGGGTGACGACGTTCGGGCCGAGGGCCGGCAGACTGCGCCCGCTGTCGGTGCGGTGCACCAGCTTCGGGTCAGCGAGCGCGACGGTGAACGAGGCGACGAGGTCTGGCGGGGTACGGGCGCTGAAGCGGGCCTGCCAGACCTTCTGGTGCGTGCCGAGGGGTGACGGTGACGAATCAGGCTTCCGGATCAGCCGGTGTTCCCAGCCGCTCGACGTACGCCGTCTTGTCGGGGGAAGCGAGGCCGTTGTCGCCGTACGGTGACCAGCCTGCCTGGCGGAGCGCTCCGTATGGGTCGTAAGGCGCGTCAGTGGCTCGGGCCGGTCCGACTCGGCTACGTGGTGCAGGGTCCACCACTGGTCGTCGGGGTCGGGCTCCAGGCGCAGGTGGGCCTTCTGGTCGGGGCTGGAGAGCAGGACGCGTGGCATCAGGGGGTCGTTGCCGTGGCTCCATCCGCAGGCACGGTGGAGGGGATCCAGGCGGGGTCACCGCCGCCGGCGAGGCGGCGCGGCGTGATGAAGTCGACCTCGACGGTTTCGGGAGTCGGGGCCCTAGTCACTTCCGTGCCGCGGTTCGTCGCACGGGTGCGAGGGCAGGCATGGGAGCCAGGGATGAGGGGGCCTTGCGGGCTGCGGTGTTGATCTCCCGGAGCGCTTTGCCGTGGGTGGCCCAGTCGTCGAGGTAGCTCCAGGATTCGGCGTGATGTTCGGCGAGGGCGTCGTCGAATTCGGCGGTGCCGGGCTTGGCGGTGGCGGGCAGGGCGTCGCGGGTGAGCAGCCATTGCTCGTGCAGTTCGTCGAGACGGTCGAGGGCCGTGTGCAGGACGCCCAGCTGGTATACCCAGCGGCTCTGCACCGTGTTCTCCGGCAGTTGGGCCAGCTGTGTCTCGGCGGTCGCCAGCAGGTGCCGGGCGCCGTAGCGGAGCGGCTCGAACGCGTCGGCGGTGTCGGCATCGCGCTGGCTCTTGCGCATGCCGTAGGCGTGGTCGTCGTAGGGCCAGCCGTCGAGGCCGGTGTGCTCGTCGGAGTAGGCGTCCCAGGCGTCGAGGATCTTCTCGCTGTCCCGCACGTAGTGGTCGAGGTGGCGCAGGAAGTCGCGGTGTGCGTGGTGGTCTCGGGAGATGGGGAGGGGTCCTGTCAGGTCAGCGGCGAGCGGCCGGCTGCGCGGTACTGGCGTGCGCCGGGATCGTCGCGGGTTTCGTCTGCTGGCGGCGGGCTGAGCGTGCCTGGGCGCGCAGATGCTTGATGCGCGTGGCGTGGGCGTCTGCCACCTGCTGCGGGCGCAGCGGGCTGGGCTCCTGTACGGCGCTGTAGTGGCCGGTGCGTTCGAACATGCCGCGCTGGAGCGGGCTGCGGTCGGTCAGCGCGGTGAGGAACGCGCTGACCAGGTGAGCGGGGGTGTGCTCGTCGAGGTAGGCGTGCCAGATGCGCGGGCCGGAAAACTCCCCGTGGCCGGGCTCGCGGGTCTCGATGTGCCAGGACGACCGGTCGTGGAATTCGCTCAACGGCCGCAGTTCGATGTGGCACATGGAGTCCGGCGAGCGCGCGCCGTCTGGCTCGTGGTGCCATCCTGCCGAGGTTACCTGCTGCCACGGGTCCGGCTGCTGTGGCGGCGGGGCGGTGAGGGCGTCGGTGAAGGCGGCGAGGACCTCCGCGGGCACGAGTTCGCCGAACTCGGCGTACCAGCCGGGCTCGGTGCCGACGGGCTCCGCCCGTAGCCGCCACCACGCCGAGGTGCGGGACTGCGGGTCGAACTGGAGCCGGTGGCGAAGGTCAGGGCTTGCCAGGATGATTTCGGCGCTCAGGGGGTCGGAGACGGCGTTCCATCCGGCGGCGGCCAGGCCGTGGGTGACGTGGCGGGCGTCTCCGGGGCCGGCGAGGTGGCGGGGGCTGGTGTCGTACGGGATCTGCACGGCGTGCTTGTCGGCGAAGGCGGCGAGCTGCCGTTCGCTCAGCGGCACCAGCAGCACCCCTGCTCGCTCGTCGGCGAACTGCCGTACAGGTCACGGAGATCGTCCAGCACGTAGTGGAGGGTGTGCTGGTCGGCCAGTTCCCACGCGGCCGTGCGCAGCTCGGTGATCAGCAGGTCGCCCTGCGCCGTGCGCGGCGCGTCAGGGCTCTCCTGAACGGCGCGGGCGAGGGCGCGCAGCGTGTCGGCGAACTGGACGGGTAGGCCCGTGTACTCGTCGAGGAGGGGCTCGACGAGGGCGAGGGCTTCTGCGGGGTCGGGGTTCTCGCGCAGGTAGTCGGTGAGGTCCGCGAGCGTTTCGGTCAGGGTGCGGATGGTGTCCGGGGTGAGTGCGGCCATCGGGCTCCTCGGGGCGGGCTATTGCGGTCAGCGGCGGGTGCGTGTGCCGCCGGCCGGGGTGTAGGGGCGGGCGCTGGTGCGCGGCCTGGTGCTGCGGGCGCTGTTGCGGGCCCAGGTGGCGGCGCGGGCGGCCGTGATGCGGGCCTGCTGCCACGCACTGAGCTGGGAGGGCTTCACGGACACCGACCAGGTACGGATCTGCGAGCTCATCGGCACGCGTCCGCGTGGGCGCATCACCGGGTCTGGGCTGGCGAGTTCGGTGGAGAAGGCTTGCACCAGGTGCATCGGGGTGTTCGGCGTGAAGTTGGCCGTCCAGCCGTTGCCCTGCTTGTCCTGCGCTCCGGTCCACCACATCGCCGCCCCGTCGGGGCTTTGCCGGTACTGCACCCACGCGGTGCAGTCGGGGCTCGTCGCCATGTAGTCCTGGCCCTCGAAGCGCGTGTGCCATCTCTGCTCCCGCAGAGGGGCCCAGACGTTAGGGGCATGGGCGGAGCGGGGGCGGGTGAGGGCATCGGTCAGGCCGGCGACGATCTCCACCGGCGTTTGCTGGCCCAGGTGGGCGGACCACTCGCCGTTCGCTCCGTCGGCTTTGCCGTGGATGGTCCACCCGCCGGGGAGGACGTAGGGGTCGTAGGCGATGCGGACGGTGCGGTCCGGGCTCTCCATGTGCAGGGGTCCGCCCGTCTTGGACTTGTCCCGCCAGCCGGCGGCGCGCAGGAACTCAGAGACGTGCCGGACGTCGCCGCCGCCGGCCAGGGCGCGGGGCTGGATGAGGTAGTGCTGTTCGGCCTGTTCGTCGGGTCCCCAGCCCTGCCACTGCTTCTTCTTCACCGGCGGCGCCGGACGACGAGCGGTGCGGGTGCCGGGGGCTTCGCCGCCGTAGTGGCGGGCTGGGCGCCGACGCGCTGGAGGGTGTCTTTGTGTTCGTCCAGGTCGAGGGTGATGTCGCCGAGTTCGTTCGAGGCACGGCCCAGGGCGAGCCACACCTCCGCGGGGAGCGCGCCTCGCTCCGCCTGGTCCTTGGCGAACACGCTGCCGGTGGCGACGAGGTGGGTGACGCCGCCGAGGACTCCGGTGTCCGGGTCGAGCACGCGGGCGATGACGTGAGCGGCCTGGGGCGGGGGAAGCTGAGAGAGGTGGTCGGCGAGCTGGCCGAGCTGGCGGGTGATCTCGTCGGCCGGTCTCACTGGGTGGGGGGTGGGGTGGGACATGCTCCTCCGGGCGGTGGACGGTCAGTGGTGGTGGCGGTGCCCGACGCGCTGTGTCTCGGCGAGGGCGGCCTCCGGGCGAGCGCCTGCCAGCGGGGAGGCGCGGTCGGGGCCGGTCGGAATACAGGCGCGCAGATAGCGGCGGAAGAGGGCTGTGGCGAGTCGGGGCTTGAGCCGGTTGCTGATCGGTGGGGGTGTGCGGATTGCTACGGGTATCTCCGGGGCTCGGGTGGTGAGGCGGGCGGTCCCGGCGCGGTGCCGGGACCGCCCAGGCGCCTTACGGGGTGCGGCGGGCCGGAGCTGCAGGCGAGGGGGAGCCGATCGGTTCCTGTTGCCGCACGGCAGGGCGGCCCGCTCGGGTGCGCAGGTCATGCACGGCCTGCCGGTAGGCGGATTCGTCGAAGACTTCGGGCGTGCAGTTGACCTTGTACCCGGCCAGGAGCAGGACGGGGATGGCGCGGGTTGCCAGCTGCTTCTGCTCGCCGGCGTCGAGGTGTTCGGGCACGGTGTGCCAGATGTAGAGCGGCGCGTCCGTGGGGTCTGCGTGGCGTTCCAGGCCGAGGTGTTCCAGCAGGTCGTGGAGCTGGGCGGGGGCGCCCGTCGGGGTGTCGGCGTGGATGGTGGTCATCAGGGCCTTGATGTAGATCTCGACGTCCGTGCCGTATTCGTCGGCCAGGTTGGCCATGTGGTTCTCCGGGGTCAGCGGCGGCGGGATTCGGCGGGCTGGGCCCGGCTCGGCGGTGGTGAGGTAGTGGCCGGCCGCTGCGCAGGGCGCGCGGCGTGGTTGCGGGCGTGGAGGATGGCGCGCGCGGCCTCGCTCATGGAGGTGGCGGTGCTTCCGAGCCGTGCGATGGGATCGGGTTCCCCGGCGGGCGCGGCCCCTTGGAAGTCGCCGGCGGCGATCCAGGCGCGGACGACGACCTCTCTGGCGAGGGGCAGAAGCCCGTAGACGGGGGCAGCGACCTCGGTCAGGACCTCGGCCACCTCGCTGCTGGTTGTGGCGGATGCGGCTCGCTCAGTGAGGCACGCCAGGTAGCGCAGGGCGGCCTCACGTTCACCGTCCGGTGCGACCAGCATGTTCAGCGTGGGGTCGAGGTGGACGCTGTGACCGGCGGCGAGCAGGGCGTGCGAGGCTGCGGTTGCCTTCCGGCGCTGCTGCTCGACGGGCAGGCCGTGTGGAAGCCGGTGATAGTCCCCGCGCGGTCCGGGAGCGGAGAGGAAACCGCCGGTTCGCTGGAGGATGTCCGCGGCCTGGTCGGTGCCGCCGATGGCCACGACCAGGTCGGTGCGGGGGTCCTTGGTGATGGTGACGTACTCCAGCACCCAGAAGTCGGGCTCCGTCTGCTTCACCGAGACCGGGTGGCCGGCGTACGGGGACCGGCCGGGACGGGCGGCACGGAAGGGGCGGCGGCGGTGGGCGCGGTCCGGCCTGCGGGATGCTGCAGAGCGGTGCCGATGCCGAGCGCGTCGAGGCGCGGACCGATCTCGCGCAGGGCGCGGGCCTGGGCCTGGGTGTCGTCGCCACTCAGGCGGTAGATGCCACTCTGCGGGTCCTGGACGAAGCCGTGGGCCATGAGGACAGCGCTGGCGCGGTCGTCAGCGGGGGCAGTGGCGATGCTGCCGTCCGGCTGCCAGGTCAGGACGACCCGGTCCGGCTGGGAGGGCTGGATGCCGCCCAGGGCGTTGTGGCGGACCTGGGCGAGGGCGCTGTCGTATCGGGCGAGCAGGTCGCCGGTGACCTGCTCGGCGCTCAGGAACGGGTCATCGGCCAGGGCGATGCCGTTGGGCTCGGGAACGCCGCGGAACGCCTCGTCGGGCAGGGCATGCGGGGCGACGGCGGCGATGATGAAGCCGTCGCGCTCGTCGTTCCGGTCCAGAAGGACGAGCTGCGCACCGTCCTGTCGGCTCAGGACGGCGGCCTGCTGCAGGGGGTGCTCGGCGAGAGAGGCGGCGACCAGGTCCAGGTCCCAGATGCGGTCGGCGAGTTCGGCGAGGTCGTCCTTGGCGTCGGCTGGCAGGTGGGAGCTGGTCCAACTGTCAGGGAGTTCGCCGGCGAGAACGTCGGCATACGAGGCGAGGCGCTCGGAGGTGTCGTGGTCGTGCATGGTGTCCTTGGGCGAGGTGGGAGTCAGCGGCGCAGCCCGGCGGCCATCGGGGGCGGCGGGGCCGGGAGGGTGCGCGGCGGTGGCGGGCAGGCGCACATGGCAGAGCGCTCTTGCTCGGTTGACGGGACTTCCCCGGTGCAGGTGCTGCGGCCGGGGTGCGGGGCGTGCCGGTCGGCGAGCTGGTTGCGGGTATCGGAGAGGTCGGTACGGATGACGCGAAGGTGCTCGTCGGCGAGGTAGCGCAGTCGCCGCGCGATGTAGGGGTCGGCTGCCTGGCCGAGCCCGTCGTGGAAGTCGGCGGTGGCGGTGAGGACTTCCTCCAGCGCGGCGAGGACGCCGTCGTGGGCGGCGGTCAGCTCAGTCAGCGCATCGGCCGCCTCGTCCGTAGTGGCGGCCTCGCGAAGGCGCTCGGCGACGTGGGCAACGGAGGAGCCCAGCGGCAGGTAGCTGGCCGGACGCGAGTCGGTGTCGAAGTCCGCGTCGCAGTCGACGTGGTGTCCGGCCGCCCGCAGGCGGGCCACGGCGTCGGTGGCGAGACGGGACTCGTCGTCCTCCGCTAGGCCGGTCGGGGTGCGGTGGTACGTCTCATGGACGCGGACGACGGCGACGAAGCCCGCGCGCTGGAGGATGCTGTGTGCCTCGGAGTCGCCGCCGCGGGCGAGGAGTTCGTCGGAGTGCGGGTCGCGGCGGATGTCCAGGAAGCGGTCGGTGCGGGGCAAGGAGACGTTTTCTCCTACGGCGATCGGTGGGCGTTGTGCCGGACGGCTGCCGGGGCCGGGACGGCGCGGGGCTGGGCCAGGCGGTTGGCGGTGGTGTCCAGGTCCTGCTGGATGGCGTGGAGGCGGCGGGCGATCAGCTCCAGGCGGTGTGCCGTATCGGTGCTGGCTGCTCCCGGCTGGCGGGCGATCCGGTGCGAGGTGTGCTCGACGAGTCCGCGTACCGCGGGCAGAGGGCCGGCCTGTTCGTTGGCGAGCTGCGTGAGGATGGTCGCGAGCTGGGCCGACGCCGTGAGCGCCGCGCGGACGGCAGGCCGCGAAGGGGGGTCGGATCGGACAGGGATCAGGTGGAGGTCCTGTTCGATGCGACGCGCCTCATGTTTCAGGCGCCGCAGTTTGTCCGCGGGAGGAGCGTGCCACGCACCGTCGAGGTGGATCAGGTTGGCGATCAGGTCGAGGCGGCCGGGCTGGGCCTGGACGGCGATCCATCGGCAGCCATGTTCCTTGCCGGGGCTCTCGATGCCGGCGGCTCGTGCGAGCCGTTGAGCGACCTCGGCCCACTCCGGTCCGGTCAGTTCTCGGTCGTCCGGGTGAAGGCGGATGTCGAGGTGGAGGATCGCCCGCCGGTCGTCGTCGGGGCTGGCGGCGGACGGATGCTCCAGGTAGGGGTCTTCGAGGTGCTCGGCCCACTGGACGGACGTCCAGATCCTCTGCTCGTCGTCCAGGGTGAAGTATTCCAGGCCGGGCCAGTGGGCGACGATCGTGTGCTCCGTCAGGCCCTCGTTCGGTGAGACCGGCCGCCCCAGCGCCTCTTCGAGCGGGTCGTGGGGCCGGTGGGTCCGCTCGTGCAGGCGGGGGATCACCGGCCGCTCCGGATGTCGGCGATGTGCACGAGCTGGCCCAAGGCGGTGGTGGTGTACCAGCCGCAGTCGATCAGCTCGTCGCGGTCGGCGAACCGTGCGAGGAGGGTGTCCTCCATGGCCCGTAGATAGATGAGGCAGTCCGGGCAGCGGCGTGAGAGGTGCACGAGGTGGCGGGGGTGGGCGGTGACGTAGGACTTGGCGCCGCCGGTCGCATCCCGCAGGCGCCACCCGTCCTCGTCGGTCGGGGTGTGCCAGGACGGGGCGACGACGCGCATCGCGTCGCCCCACAGTTCTCCGCCGGCCACCCCCTTCAGGACGACGACGGTGTCACCGGCCTGGAAGTGGGCGTGGGTGATGTCCCGGTCGGGGGTGAGCGTGTCGGGCGTCGGTGCGAAGGCCGAGGTGGGCGGGGGCTGGGACATGAGTTCCTTCCGCGCGGTTGCTGGCGGGGTGGGAGCATCAATAGTCCGGAGGAACGCCGGTTTGGCTAACCGGCGTTTCCCGGCTATGTTGCCCCGCCGTCAGCGGAAGGGGTTCTCCGTCCCGCGGTCCGCCTCACTGGCCGCGTCGAGGAGTTCGACCAGGTCAGTGCCGTCGGCGTCGCGCTGGTCGATCCACCATCCGGCACGGGTGATGGAGCGGGCCTTCTCTTCCAGCTCCGCCCAGTCCGCCTCGTCCCAAGTGCCCTCGACGACGAGCTCGGTGTGCGCGGCCGTCATCAGTTGGTGGCGGGAGCGCTCGCCCCAGTCCAGGGCCTTCTCCGGGCCCTCCAGCTGCGGCATGTCGAACTGCTTGGCCCACGCGACGGCTGCCTCCTGCTCCTCGGCACGCTTGGTCGCGAGCCACTCGTCCTTGGACTCGGAGTCGGCGTCGCGCGCCGCTTTCCAGCAGTTGGTGCAGTCCTTCGACGCGAGCCAACGGGCAAAGCCTGCCCGCTTGTCGGCAGGGCGATTGGACAGGTCATGATCCACGCTGTGGGAGCAGGCGTGCTCCACGGTCCAGTGCGTACGCACGGCCATAATTCGTTCTCCTCAAAAGGGGTTGGAAGGTGGGGGTGCGCCCAGATCAGGGCGTCTTGTGCCGGCCTCGGAGTGGGCGGCGGTGTCGGCCGCGCGGCCGGTGTCCGGCGGGGCGGAGCTGTCGGCGCGCGGCGAGAAGGACGGCGAGGGTGAAGGCCGCGCCGGCGGCGGGGAGCACAGCGCTGGTGAGCGGCTGCTCGGCGAGGCGTCCGGCCAGGGCGGTACCCGCGGACTGTCCGACGCCGATCGAGAGGATCAGCCACGCATACGCCTCGCTGGTCCGGCCCGCCGGGGCGAGGGCATCGGTGGTCACGTAGGCGCAAGCGACCATGACGGTCAGGAACGCACCGGGCACTGCGATGGCGGCGGTGGCCGCGAACGGCGCGGGCAGGGTTACGAGCGGGAGCCACCCGGCGCGGAACGCGGCGCTGGCGATGATCAGCCGGTCGGCGGTGGTTTGACTCCAGGTGCGGCGCCCGTAGACGAGGCCGCACAGGAGGCTGCCGGTGGAGAACGCGGCGGGGATGATGCCCGAGGGTCGTGCCGGCCAGGCCGGGGACGGCGGTGACGGTGAGCGCGACGGTGGGGTTGTACGCGGAGGCGAGGACGGAGACGAGCAGGGGGCCGACGATGTACAGCAGGCCCTGCGTGCCGGTGCCGGTGACGGTGACGGTGTCGAGGGCGAGCGCGGCGTGCCGAAGGCGGGGGTCGGGCAGCACCCTGGGCTACAGGGCTCGCAGCCCGGCCTCCAGGGCCGGGGTGGTCAGGCCGCCGGCGACGACGATGGACGTGGCGACGCCCGGTTCGCCGTACGGTCCGGCCAACGGCAGGGCCACCAGGAGGGCCGATTTGAGCATGGCGGCCGGAAGATGCACCGCCGTCTGGCTGTAGTGGTCCATAAGGCGTTCCTTGACCGGCTGAGCCAGCGCGGACGACCGCCCAGACTGGGCAGTGTGCAGCCTGCCGAAGGCGATGCTGCCTCCGCTCACGGTGGCCATCAGTGGGATTGCGACGGGCGCCTTCCCTGTCAAGTCTTTCCGCTCAACCGTTGGGCTTGGATCTGCGGTGTGGTGCGGTTGTGTCGCCGTGCCCTCAGCGTCGGGAGCTACTGGAGCCCGACTGCTCGGAGCGCACGCTCCTCCCCCTCGTACGGGTAGAAGTGGCCGTGGTCGAGGCTCGTCTGGAGCAGCACCCCCTCTTCCTTGTCGGCATGAAACAGCGACAGAGCGGCGCAATGCTTGCACTTCTCGCAGGTTAGGAACGGGCTCAGCGGGTGGAGTCCTTGGTCGCGGTCAGCCAGGTACAGGATGTGGCCGATGCGTTCCGGTCCTGCGTAACACAGGTTCTCTGTGGGAACGACCGGGTGGTCGCCCATCAGCCGCCGAAAGGTGACGGTGTCCGACTGCTCGTGGGGATCCCACACCACGTTGGTCACATCGAGCAGTTGCAGGTCAGCGAGGAACCGTGCTCGGTCGAGGAGGAAGCGCAGGCCGTCTTGAGCCTCCTTCAACTTGGCGGCCGAGATAGCGGGGAGGTCTTCACGCCCGTGGGCCCTGCTGTTGCGCTTGGTGCCGAGGCTTCGACACGCTGCCTCGGCCTCGTCGTCCGCAAGGAAGACTGCGAGCTCATGGAGGGGGTGCTCAAGCGGAAGGCGGGACATTCCCTCCGCTGTTGCAATCTGCTGGAGGATGCGCTGCCAGTCTCCGAAGCCCGGGCCGCCAGGCCCGGTTGCGATCTTCTTCTTGAACGCTCTGATGGCCTTGCAGGTGATGCCAGCCTCGTGCGCCAGAGCGGTCGTGAGAAGCGCGCTGTATCCAAGCAGGGTTTCCGCGGCCTTGAGTACGGCCGCGTACTCCTTCGCCTGGGCATCGTCCTGGCTGTTCGCGCTCTTCTGCGCCTCGACGTTCCGCCATCGCAGAGCGATCGGATAGGGGTATCGCGTGCGGACGATGAAGTCCGGATCGTCGAGTTGGGCAGCTGCCACAGATCGGAGCCGGGTGAGCTGGCCGGTAGTGATGATGAGCCGCCTGGCCTCCTCCGGGCTCCCGCTCCGATCGAAGACCGACTCCGCGAGCGCGCCAGCTTCGGCCGCCATTGCACCCAGCCGCTGTCCAGCGGCTGCGAGATCGGACAGAGCTGCGGACAGCGCTTGGTCTTCATTTGGTAGGTCCAGCGCCTTGAGCTGGGAGAGCCTAAGGTGCTGTTGCCCTGATGATCCGGCTGCGAGATCTCCGACGGTATCGGAGCGCAGGAACGCGAGGATCAGACGGGCGTGCTCCGGCGACAAGGATTTGGCCGGGCGGAGCACGAAGAGGCTACGCACAGCAACGGCCGGTAGATCGGATTCCTGTACTAGAGCAGCCTTCGGCCGACCGGAGATCACCGAGGACAGCAAGATGTCGCCGACGCGGAGACGAAAGCGCTCCGGCGCATCGTTACGCCAGTCATCGACTTCCGGATCCGGTTCCGCGATCGCACCATCTCGCCCAATGTTTTTCAGCCAGATGAGGCGGACAGCGTCCGAGTCGGCCGGGCCGCAGGTGCCGTCTGCGGCCCGACGGTCAAAAGCCCATCCGTTGAAGACCGTACTGAACACCGAATCGAACGGCAGGCGGTCCGGCGACAACTCTTCGTGCTGCTCAGTGTTGGACAAGGCCCCCCCAGGATCGTGATGCCGAGATCTTACGATGTTGGAAGAATGCACCGTCAGGCGTGTTGGCCTGGGGCTTGGTTGGCGGATGATCGGCACGCCGCTCCGACACGTTGAGGGTTCGCGAGCGAGGGACGGCGCAACGTCGTTGGGGAGGCGGCCGGTGAGGGTGCCGCCGAGGAGTCGGGCGACGTACGGGCTGCCCAGCACTGTGCCGTAGGTGATGCGCGGGGCCGAGGCCGTGGGTGCGGTCAGGGACAACGAGGGGCTTTCCCGGGGTCTAGTGACGGCGGGCGGTCGTGCTG
The DNA here is from genome assembly GCF_032248645.1 of Streptomyces zaehneri. Lineage (NCBI taxonomy): Bacteria > Bacillati > Actinomycetota > Actinomycetes > Kitasatosporales > Streptomycetaceae > Streptomyces > Streptomyces zaehneri. Next base: position 155,858 of record NZ_JASTTJ010000004.1, on the reverse strand, counting down.
GCGCGGGGTGGCGGCGTGGGCGGGGTGGTGTCCACGGCCGGGCGCGGGCGGGCACGCAGCACGGGGGCGCGGTGCGGGGGCAGGACGGCGACGGTCGCGCCGAGGTCCTCGGCCGCTTCTTCGACTTCGCGGGTGAGGAACTCGATCTGCCAGCCCAGCGCTGAGAGGCGGGCGGCGATCTGACGGCCCTGTGCGGTCTCCAGAGCGCTGGCGAACTGGCTGCTCGTCTCCAGGAGTTCCTGCAGGCAGACCATCGGGCCGGCGGCGTAGCCGCGCTGGACGGCTCCGAGGAGAGCGTTCGATGCGTCACCGGCGGTGTGGTCTTCGACGACGTCGCGGATGAGTTTCTGCAGGGACACCTCCGGGGCCGGTGCCGGGCGGTTGAACCGGGAGACGTCTGCTCGCAGCACGCCGGGCGGGACCGGAGCGGGCAGGGCCTTGCCCGCCTCGTACGCGTGGGCGTAGTACCCGATCACCTGCCAGCCCGGTACCCCCGGATCGCCGCGCAGCGCGACCACCTTGGAGTCGTCGTCCTCGACCAGGTAAGCGAGGGTGATCGGCTGCCCGTCGGCGGCATACCACGACTCGGTCAGCTCCAACTCACCGCGCCGCTGCGCGGCCTGGGCCCTCTCGGTCCATATCTGCTGCTCCTCGTCGGTCAGCGGAGCCTTGTGGTGCTGGTCGGCGAGGTTGCTGGCGATAGAGCTGTGGTTCGCCCAAGCGGTGAGGTGCGGCCACAAGGCCGCGTGCTGAGTGAGTTCGGCCTGGGAGCCAGGGGTGGCTGGCCGGTCGAGGGCCCGGCGGATCTCGGCGGCGGAGTCAGCCAGGCCGTCCAGGACGGCCCGCCACCCGGCCAGGTGCCGGGCGGGTGGCAGCTCGTCGAGCACGCGGCGGGCGGCATTAAGGAGAGCCTCGGCGTGCGGGGCGAGGTGAGTGGCGTACGCCTCCACGGCCGCCTTTTCGCGGTGGGCTCGTGCGGCTGCGGCGGCGCCCGCGTGGACGGTACGGCCGTAGCGGTCGCGTGTCATGTCGAGTGCGGCCTCGGTCTCGCTGTCGATGACCGCCATCCGCAAGCGGAAGTCACGTGCCCCGTTGGCCAGTTCGGGAGCTGTCGGCAAGTGGCCGTTCGGGGGCCGGGCTGCTCGCGGGTGTCATCGGGACCGCCCGCCGGTCGCGGCCGTCAAATGGACGGTCGGAGCGTACGTGGGCTTCGGCGGGATCGGCCGGGCCGCTGGCGGGGCGGTGGTGGGCGGTGCGGAGCGCTGCGTCGTCCGGCCGGCGGCGGCCTGGGCGAGACGGCTGCGGCGCTCCTGGAGTCCGTTGAGCCGGGCGGGGCGTGGCGGGCCGGCCGAGAGGGACGGGTCGAAGCGGATGTCGGCCTCCACGGTGTAGCCGTGGCGGCGCAGGTCGTGGACGGCTTGGCGGGTGCGGCGGACTCCGTCGCGCTCGGGCTCGCTGAGCCGGTACAGGCCGGGTTCTCCGGGAACGGGCTCGAACTGCTCGCGCTCCAGGTACCAGTGGGCGAGGTGCGCGGGCAGGGCGGCGGTGAAGGAGGCCACGAAGCCGTGTTCCTCGTGGTCGCCGAAGGCGAAGTGGGTGCCGGGTCGCAAGGGGGCGGGGTTCTCCTCGGGGCGTGGGACGGAAGGGTCAGGGGCCGCGGTGCGCGGGCCGGGCCGCGGTGAGGGGGCGGGCTGGCGCGGTGACGGGCAGGGCCGGGCGACGGTGGGGTGCGCTGATGCGGGCCTGACGAAAAAACGTTTCGCCGTCGGAGAGCCACGTCTCGATGGCCGGCCACGCGCGTGCTCGGCGCTCCTGCTCCGGCACGGAACCGCCGTGGACGATCTCGTCGACCAGGGTTTCGGCATCGATCACGGCGTCGGCCAGACGGGACAGGGCTGCGGCGTCGTCGGGCCACGGGCTGCTCGCGGGCCGGCACCGGTCGAGCAGCGTCGGGGCGTGGTCGACGACGGTCAAGAAACGGCGCCAGGCGTGGTCGAGGAACAACTCCGTCGCGGCGCCGAGGGCGGCGGCGCTCAGCGGGGTGGGGTCGCTATAGCGACCGGAGGCGTTCATGGCCTGCCAGGTGTCGTGCTCGGAGCGGATGTCCCCGAGCACGGCTACGATGGCCGCCGTCTGGCGGGCGTAAACGGCCTGCTCGTAGGCGGGGAGGTACCGGTCGGTGAGGGCCTGGGCAGCCCGCCCGGGGAACGGCGGCAGGACGATGCTGCGCGGGGCGTGGGGATCGCCGTAGCCCCCTTCGAGCCTCTCGGGCGAGAAGGCCCCCACCAGGTAGTCGAGTTGACGGCCGGGACGTTCGATGAACAGCAGCGTGGTGCCCTGCACCATGTCGGTGAGGAGCGCGGCGTAGGGGATCCGGTCGCTCTGGAAGGCGCGGCCGAGGTCGCCGCTGTCCCAGATCCAGGGGACCAGGTCTTCCTGCCAGGCGGGGTGCGAGTAGATCTCGACCGAGGCGTGCCACTGGCCGGGCAGGAGGCGCGCGAGGTCGCGGGCGGCGTCGCCGATGAACCGGCGGCTGCTCCCCGGACGCCGCCACAAAGGCTCTTTCTCCCGAAGTTACGGCGAAGTGACAAGTTGCTCTCTGTAATCAGAGTGACGCTCGGTCAAGGAGGGCGAGACGGGGCCGGGGACTTCGCCGCCCTGACTGTCGGTGCTGGAATTCCCCTGTCCCGGTGATCGGAAGTTGAGAGGGTGAGCACGTACGACTTTGAGCTGAGAAGGACGGGGCCCTCATTGATCATCCTCGACGCGAACATCATCAAGGGGATTTCGTTGCGGTCTTCAGTCGCGGACGTGCTCCGCACCATCCGGGCTGCGAACGTGGAACGTGTGGCTACTCCATGGATCGCCGTGGAGGAGATCCTCGCGCAGGAGGCCCAGCGCTACCAGACGAAGCACGAGGCGGCCGTGGCGGCCATGGACGAACTCCGCCGGGCCACGCCCTGGGAGGATGTCGCCCACCCGAGGAGATTCTCGGCGGAGCACGTACGTGAGCACTGGCGCGAGCGCTACGCGTCCATCACGGAAGTCCTGGAGACGTCCCACACCGCGTACCAGCAGGCCATGTACCGGGAGACGAACCTGATCGCTCCATGCAAGCTGGTCGACGCCGGCAAAAAGAAGACCGGAGCCCGTGATGCTGCGATCTGGTTGACGGCGGTCGAGTACGCGCGCGAGCACCCGGACGAGGCCGTGTACTTCATCAGCAAGGACTCGGACTTCTCCAACGACGGCACGTTGCCGGAAGCGATGCAGAAGGACATCGCCGACATGGAAGGCCGCTTCTTTTTGTTCACCTCGCTGGATGGAGTTCTGCCGAAATTCTCCGTCGGGGTGGAGGCCAAGGCTGAGGACATTCAAGGGCTCTTGGGTACCGAGGAGAGCCGCGCAACGATCCTGGAAACGGCTCGAACCGTCCCGAAACGCTACCGATTGGTCGACGGTTCGCTGATGCGCACAACCAACGACGGTGGAACCAGGCTGTCCGCGATCAGAACCACCCCCTGGACCCCTACGGCGGTGGTGCTGGACAACGTGGTGGAGGTGAGTAGCCATGAGGTCGACGGGCACCACTGGTTCACTGCCTGGGCGCGCTGGCTGCTCCGGGACAGCAAAGTCATCGGAGGCGAGGAGCAGCAACGGGCATATGCCTGGGAAACTCGAGTCCTGCTGAGCACGGCGGCGGACAACGCCATGGCGGTCCTCGATTTCAAGCGGCCGACCTCCATCTCACGGGACGACATTCCCAACGTTCCGACGGCCACCGAGGCGACGACGGAACGTGATCGTCTGATCCGGCTGGGTGAAGCGCACATCGCTGCGTTGATGAACACCCCGGCGATGCAGGTGACCCTCTCCAGCCTTGCTGAGCAGCTTGCCCCCGAGTTGACGCCGGTTCAGGAGACGATCCGCAAGCTGGCCACTGGCGACCAGGTGTCTCGCGCCCTGAATGAACGGCTCGCGGAGACTCTGCGCAATCTGCAGATCCCGGAGTCTGACGACGAGGATTAGACGCCTTACCGGCGCCCGGTCCCGCTCGCCGTGCCGCTGCAGAAGCTACGTCCGTACCGGGAGGCCGCGGCCGGCTTCGGCATCGGCGTAGTCGCCGCGATCAGGGGCGTGGCCGGCGGTAGGCTCCTGATCCCCACGATCAGGCTGCTGTTCGGCAAGGGCAAAAACCGCTGGTGCCTCACCCTGCTGGTCTCCGGATGAGGGGTGCCGGACTTCTTCGTTCGCTGTGGCAGCCTGGTGGCGGTGGACGGCTTGTTGGTCCTGGTCGCCAGCCTGCTACGAGATGTGGAGGTCTTGCTCCCAGTCGCTGATGGTGCAGTCGCCCGCTGACACGTCGGACGGTTCGGCCGTAAGGTCCCAGACAGCCACGATGGAGAAGGTTCCGCTGACCGCGGCGTCGCCTTGCAGCTCTTCCGTCCCGTCTCCGTCGGAACTGCTGCGTACCAAGGACGCCGACAGGCTGGCCTCGAAGGTGCCACCGAAGGTGAACTCGATCCCCCCGGCGAAGCGGCTGAAGTCGAGGATTTCGACGTCGAGCGTTATGAAGTTGGGGGTGGGCGGCCCCGCGGTGATCGGGTCGCCCGTTTCGGTGGCCTCGAATCCGGCCGTCACCCGGTCGTGAATCTCCCTGATGAGCTGCACAACCGGGTCTTGGAGCGCATCGACCAGTTCGGTCCCGCAGACCTCTTCCAGCAACGACGCTGCGGTGCGCCCCCGGCCGTTCAGGGTGACGTCGATGCGCTGGTAGTTCCCTGTCTCCTCGCAGACGGCCACCTCCAACTCACGGAAGGATTGGTAGTCAACGAGCTGCGGATCCATCATCGCCAGGATCTGAACGACGGTGGGGGCGTGGTCCAGGAACTCCTGCCGGAGGCCCGGGTCGCTGAGATCCGCCGTGGCGGCTTCCAGCAGATATGCGGCTACTTTGCCGGACTGGCCGAACCTCCGCACGCGAGCGATAACGCCGGCGCGGTGCTTCTCTGCGGTCTTCAGTTGATTAACCACGATGGGGGCGTCGTAGGTGGAGTTGGTCTTGTTCTCTGCCCCGTTGCACAGAACACAGATGGGCGCGAGGTTATGCGGGTCATGGATGTCGAAATCGTGCGGCAGGCCGTACGCGCGCCTGAGTTCGCGCAGTCGGAGTTCGCTGACGTCCTTGGGGATTATGTGGTCGATCTGGGCGATGCTGAACTCCACAGGCTTGGAGCACCAGTAGCACTTCGAGCCCCAGGCTTCCCACAAGGCGAGACGCAGCTCCTTGTTAGGACCTCCCTTTCTGTAGCGGACAGCGCGGACTGCTGCACGAACCATGGTGCCCCCAAACCACTTGCTGCGCGTACGACCGTTCTACCCCAGGCGTTGAGGACGCGCCGACCAGTCCGCCGGAACCGGGCGGATCAGTCCGATGCTGACTCGAACGTCGTTGCCTGAAGCGCCTTCTCGTTCTGGTATCCATGGAAGCGGGTCCTGAGCGTTAGCTCCTCGGCACGTGCCGGGACGACCATAGACGCCTCGTGAGAATACCCAGCACCGCGAAGCGAGCGTCAGCAACCGGGGCAGAAGACCACCCGCGGGCTCTGACGGTCCGCCCCGGCCCGCTGTCTACGTCACGCAGCCCGCGACCACGGCTGCCCGGCCTGCAACTCGCGCTGGTGCGGGCGAGGTCATGTGTTCCTGGAGGGAGGCGGCGGTGCGGCGTCAGCGCGTGTGCCGCGGCGGAGCTGACGGGAGGGCTCGCGGGTGAAGGGACGGTGCACGAGCCGGGGTGGAAGGCAGCCGCGGTGCGGGCGCGAGCGGGGTGAGGGCCCGCATCCGGTCCTCGGCCACGTGCAGGACCTCTCCGAGGTTGCGGATCTCGGCAGCGGCGTCGGCGAGGTCGTAGGACAGGTCGAAGCCGTCGTCCTCCTCGGCTTCCTTGGCTTTCTCGCCGGCTGCTTCGAAGAACTCGCCAAGCTGTGCCAGCAGGCCGTCGGTGGGTTCCAGGATTTGATGCAAAAGGGCAGCAGCATCCGCGTGCGACTCGGCTCCGTTGAGCCGGTCGGTCAGCTCGCGCAGCGCGTCGCCGTAGACGTAGGCGGGGCGACGGTCTGGTGTGCCGGGGGCGTCCTTGGACGGGGGCGGGGGCGTCAGTTGGGGCGGGTGCACATGGGGGCTTTCGTTGGGCAGAAGGGGGTGCGGTAGCAGTCCGAGCTGGGCGAGGCGGTGGTCGATCGCGTCGATCAGGGGTTGGGCGCTGCCGCCGTGGCGGGCTTCGGGGCGCTGGCGAGCGCCGGGGTTGTCGGAGGGGGCGGAGTCGTAGAGGACTTCGAACAGCGTCTGGTTGTCGGGGTGCTCGCGGGTCGCGATCCAGCCCTCGGGATCTCCGGGCGGGTGGTCGGAGGACGGTTCCTGCGGCGGACTGATACTCAGGTAGCTGTCGTCGGGGAGCGAGACGCGCACGATGTAGGCGCTGAGGCCGAACTCGATGTCGCATGGCAGTCCGCGCGCTCGCAGCGGCGTAGTGATGTGCGCGTGGCGACGCCACAGCTCCTGCCACCACGGCATGTTCACGTCGCGGTGGTCTGGAAGTGGCGCGATCGGAGTCGCGCGGGCGTCCGTAGCGTTCGCCTCGTCAGCGGCCACGGATTCTCCTGCGGGACGCCGGTCGGTGTGACGGAGGCGTTCGGCGAGCGAGGTCGGCTTCCGGCTTCGGAACCGGACTGAAGTCGAGTTCGTACTCGTCGTAAGCGGCGATCAGGTCGTGTTCCAGCTGGGCTTCACGATCGGCGACTTGCGCCATGAGGTCGTCGTGCTCGGCCTGACACTGCTGGTATTCGGCCCAGTCGGCGTCGCTGAAATGAGCGGGGCGGTTCAGAGCATTCCTTGGGATGTGGGTGGATCGGGCTTCGGGGCAGGCGCGGTCAGCGGTGACGACCGCCCGGCCTGGGTGGCGGAGGCGCTGGCGGGCCTTCCTGACGTGTGAGCGTCGCGAGGAAGCGTTGGAAGCCGAGGTGGTCGTCGAGTTCCTTGGCCGCGTCACAAAGGGATTCCGAGGTGCGCCGCAGGAAGGCACGGGCTGAGGCGTGGTCGATGACCATGCGGTTTGTGAGGTAGTGCCGGTCGATCGGGTTGGCAGACCGGGGCAGGGCCAGGGCACACTCCGCAGTCTCGGTGAAGTGCGGGGCTGCGTGGCTCGACATGGTCGCCGCCGTGCCGAGATGCTTCAGAACGGTGCTGCCGGCGCGGGTGGTGTGGTGTGGGCTCCGGGCGAAGTCAGCAGTGAGCCGGAGGACATCGCGGGAGAGGTTCTGTGCGTCGGTGGCGTGCTGGAGCAGCGCGGTGTAGGAAGGCGTGGCTGGTACGTGTCCGTTCTCGTCCGGCAGCTCCCACTGCTGGGCAGCGTTGAGTAGCTTGTCCTTTATCGCGTTGAGCCCGCCGATAAGCTGGAGCACCTCGTCGCTCGGTATCAAGTCGCGTGGGAAGTCGGGCTTCACGGGCCTCTTTATCTCAGTGCATACGGGCGTCGGTGTCGAAGAGCGCCAGTTCGTGGCTGTGCAGGAGGTGCTGAACAATGAAGCTCCGACCTGCGACTTTCCACAGGCCGCGCCCTCGGTTGAGGTGTGCGATGGCGTCCATCTCGACGGAGGTCAGGCCGAGCAGGGAGGCCGCGGCGTGGAGTTGGTCGTTCTCCTGGCGGTAGATGATCCGGGTGCTGCAGTCGGCGAGGAGTCCCTCGGCCAGGGCTCGGCCTTGTGATCCGGCGTCGCCGGCGGTGAGCAGGTCGGACAGCCGGTGGATCACCATGAGGTTGGCGATGCCGAGACCACGGGAGAGCTTCCACTGGGCCTGCATCCGCTGGAGCAGGCCGACGTGCCGCATCAGCCTCCATGCCTCGTCGTACACGATCCAGCGCCGCCCGCCGTTCGGGTCGGAGAGGGCGGACTCCATCCAGGCGCTCGCGCAGGTCATTGCGAGGACGAGGGCGGTGTCGTCACCGCTGCCGCCGAGGCGGGACAGGTCGATGGTGAGCATCGGCGCGTTCGGGTCGAAGCTCACGGTGGAGGGGGCGTCGAACATGCCGGCCAGGTCGCCGTGGACCAGGCGCCGCATGGCATGGGCCAAGTCGCGGGCGGCGTCGCCGAGTTGGCCCGACATCATGCCGGCGGCCTCATCGAGCGCGCTTGGGTTGTTGAGGGCGGCGGCGACGTCGCCGAGTAGCGGGGTGCGGTGCGTGTCGGCGGCGCGGGTGACGACGGCGTCGAGGGCGACGTCCAGCGCGGTGTGCTCCATGGGCATCAGGTCCCGGCCCAGGACGGTGCGGGCAAGGGAGCCGAGCAGGAGCAAGCGCCGCTTGCGGATCTCGCCGTCCCAGTCGGCCTCGGACACGCTCTCCGGGCGCGGCGCCGCGTCAAGGGGGTTCAGGCGACCCGGCAGTCCGGGACCGAGGGCGACGGACCGGCCGCCGAGGGCTTCTGCCACCGGAGTCCACTCGCCCTTCGGGTCACACGGGACGTAGACGCGGTATCCGAAGGCGACCGATCGCAGCGCGAAGGACTTGGCGAGGGCGCTCTTGCCCTGGCCGATCACGCCGGCGAGCAAAAGGTTGGGGTTGGTGAATCCCTCGACTTTGCCGTACAGAGCGAACGGGTCGAAGACGAATGATGCTTCGGCGTGGACGTCGCGGCCGATGTAGATGCCCTCGGCGCCGAGTCCGCCTTCGGCGAGGAAGGGATAGGCGCCAGCCGCGACCGCAGTGGTCATGCGGTGGGCGGGCAGCTTCAGCCGGTTCCCGCGAGAGGAGGCGGGCCCGGGGCGTCCGCTCGGTGGGTAGAGCGGGGCGGGCATCTGGTGCTCGGCGGGCGTGCTTTCGCTCTGGTGGGCGCTGGCTTCGGCGCGGGCTTTGGCGGTGGCCTCGGCGAGCTGGCGGCGGGCGGCCTTGCGGCTGGCGCGGTCGGTGCCGTGGGGGGTGAACAGCGGGCTGGCGGACGCGCGGCGGGCGCGACGGGCGGGCCGGTGGCTCATCGGGGGCCCTCGATTCTGCGGGTGGTGCTCATCGCACGCAGGCCGTGGTGTGCGGCCGGAGGTCGGTGGGGGTGGTTTTGCGGCGGACTACGTGTCCGGCGGCGAGGTGGCGTTGGCAGATCGTCAGCACGGGCGGGCCCTCGGGAAGCCGCTCTGGATGGCAGGCGCTTGTCTCGGCGTCGGCCTGGGGTGTGCCGGGCAGCAGGTGGAAGGCGGCGTGGACTTCGCTGGTGGCCTGCCAGAGCCTGGTGTGGGCGGTGGCCAGGTGACGTCCGGCGACCGGGTGCGGGGGCCGGGTGTGGTCGGCGAGCCGGTCCAGAAGCTGGAGCAGAGCGGTGAGGTGGGCGTGCAGCACGTCAAGGTGCAGACGATCTCCGGGCTTGGGCGGATCCGCGTCCGACGGCGCCAAGGCCCGTGCGTGGTGGCGGATGCCGGCGCTCGCGGCGCGGAGGTAGGGGTGCGCGTCGTCGGGGCGCGTAGGAGAGGTCAAAGGTGGTGGTCCTTCCTGCCGGTAGGCAGGGCAGTGAGGGGCGACCCGTCGCGGGTGAACCGGAGTGCGGTGGGTCAGGGCGCGCACGGCGCGGCTGGTTCACAGGGCGGTGCGGGCCAGCGGGAGCGCGGTGAGGGCGAAGGCGTCCGGCTGCTGGTAGTTGAGCCGACGAAGGTCGACGCCGGAGGTGACGGCGTGGGTCTCGATCTGTGCGCAGGCGGCGTCCAGGAGGGCGTCGGTCTCGGCGGTGACGGTGACCAGGCCGGTCAGGGCCACGTCCGCGTGCCCGGCGATGAGTTGGCGTTCGCGGGTTTTGACGTCGGCGTACTCGACGGAGTCCTCTTCGGAATCGACCTGTCCGCGGCGTGCGCGCTCGTTGGCGTCGGCGATGATCGCGGCCTTCTTGCGCTGGACGTCCCGCAGTGCGGACTCGAGCCCCTGCGGCACGTATATAAGGGAGAGGCTGCGGCGCACGCCGGCCGTGAACATCAGCCCGTGCAGGAACCCGGCCCCCATCTCGGTCCTCGGCCAGTTCTCCACCCAGTACGTCGCGTGCCGCGCGCTGTCGGTGGCGAGGCGGTCGTACTCCTCGAACTGGACGACGGGCCCGGCGGCTGCGGGGTCGGCCTCGGCGCGGCCGGTCTCGGACCACTGCTGGAGGGCTGCGAGGGCCTTCGGGTCGTAGGCGGTGCGGATGACGGCGGCGATCTCCCGCGCGCTCAGCCAGCCGGTGACCTGGAGACCTGCGTTGTGGACGGCCTGCGCGATGGAGGCGGTGGTCTGCCCCATGACGGTGAACGCCCCGGGCAGCCCTCCGCCGGCCTGGCTGATCAGGCGCCGGGCGGCCTTGAGGTCGAGGGAGATGGCGAGGTAGGTCTCGTGTGGGGCGGCGGCGGGGCCGGCCGAGGCGACCAGTTCGGAGTAGATCTGTCCGGCGACGGGGGTCTGGGGCTGCCCGTGGTGGGTCCAGTGGCGGGTGAGGGTGTCGCCGCTGTCGGGGACGGTGCGTTCCAGCACCTGGACGGTGGCGATGTGCCCGGTGCGGGCGATGCCCGCGAGCGCGCGTCCCCAGCTGCTCACGTTGTGGTTCTGGGTGGCGGGGTCGAGGAGGGCGAAGGCGCGGCTGGTGACGCGGGCGATGGCGGTCAGGGTCTGTTGACGCGGGTCGTGGACGGCTGCGGCGCCGTTGGCGGAGTCGCCGGGGGTGACCACCTTCAGGGAGGCGACGGTGCCGGGCAGATGGAGGACGCCGTCCTGCCGGGGCCGGGTGACGGGCCGGGCGAGCCAGAGGGTCTGGCCGGTGCGGCGGCGGTGCGCGTACCGGGTGACGATCGGCGCCCAGTCGATGAGGGAGCGGCCGTGCCTGCGGATCGCGACGAGTGCCCCGGATACCGCCCACAGCGGTGCCAGGGCGACGGCGCCGAGAAGCCCGGTGGATATCACCGTCATCAGCAGCAGGGCCAGCGTGCAGGAGACTAGGACGAGTTGGGGCAGGGAGAGGCCGAGGAGGATGCCGCGGCGGCTCCGGTGCGGGAACTTCACCGTGACCGGGGCGACGGAGAGATCAGTCATGGGGCGGGTCCTGGAGGCGCGGGTGGAACCCGGGGGCGGGAGGGCGCGTGCACGTCCCGCCCCCGGGAGTCGGTCAGGGAATCAGAGGCCGGTCGGAGGCGGCGGGGGTCCGCTCGCCCTGCTGGACGGGGCGTTCTGCGTGCCGGAGGACGGCGGTGCCCCCTGCGGCGGCGGGGTTGTGGTCGGCGGGGTGGACTGCCATCCGCCGCTCTGCCCAGACGCGGTACTCGCACCGGATCCGCCAGGCCCCGGGCTGCCGCCCACCTGGCCGCTGGTGTCGTCGGACACGCTAGTCGGCGCGGGCTGGACGGCCTTCTCCAAGCCGGACTTGACCGCGTCGCCGCCGGGCGAGGCACCCGTTCCGCCGCTCTGCGATCCCTCCTTGCCCTCGCCGCCTCCGCCGGTCGGGCTGGCAGCGATGTCGCCGGGGAACCCGCCGCCGTCGGGGCCCTGCGGTGCGGCACCCGCGCCGGCGGCAGCGCCACCGGTTCCGGCGGTGGCCGCAGCAGCGGCGGCCTTGCGGGCGGCCTTCTCGGCGTGAGCCTTCGCGATCTGCGCACCGGCGCCGCCGGCACGGTGGATGGACTCCCCGTCGGTCCCGTCGGCCGCCCAGTGCACGAACTTGAAGACCGCGTACGGGCACAGCAGCACCAGGATCATGATGACGATGCCGGACATGACGTCGGCGAGGGCGGCGATGCCGTCCTCGGCCTCGGTCTTGCCCATGGCAGCGATGCCGAGCACGAAGATCACGGTCATCAGCAGCTTCGAGACCACAAGGGTGGCGGTGGCTTCGATCCAGCCCTTGCGCCAGCGCTGGGCGACTTCCCAGCCGCCGCCGGCGGACGCGAAGACGGCGAGGGTGACCATGACGAGGATGCCGATCTTGCGGACCATCATCACGCACCAGTAGAGGAAGGCGCCGATGGCGGCGCCGAGCCCGACGACGACCGGGACGAGCCAGCCGAGTCCGGACAGCGATCCGATCTGGTTGACCTTCACGATACGGCGCACGGCTGACTCGATGTTGAGGTGCGCGGTCCTGAACAGGCCGTCGCTGACGGCGTCGACGACTTCGACGGCCACCGTGGTCAGGGCGATGGCGCAGAAGGCGAACAGGACGCCGCTCATGGTGCCGGTGAACGCTTGTGTCAGCGCTTGCCCGTCGCGCCGGATGGCGGCCCGGACCAGCTGTGCGCAGAACGTGGCGACCAGCAGGACCAGGCCCAGTGGCAGCAGCATCTCGTAGTTGTCACGGAACCATCCGGCGTTCAGATCCACCTTCGTGGTGGTGTCGACCGCCTCGGCGGCCAGGTCGGCTGCGGCGGCGGCCAGTTCACCGGCGGATTTCGCCATCCAGTCACCGATGGCCTTGCCGGGGTCCGAGGCGAAATCCACCGCGTCGCCGACCGTGCACAACTTGTCGGCCAGGGGGTAATCACAGAAGCCCACGGGGAGTTACTCCTCCTTTCGTGTCTCAGGCGCGGGTCACTGCGTGACGCTCGGAGCGATGGCGGCCAGGGTGCAGTCGTGGTTCGGGCGGCACTGGACGGCGAGGGTCACGGCCCGTTCCTCGGCCCCTCCGCCGCCCTTCTTCCAACTGAGCGTCTGCTTGCCGTTGACGGTGACGACGTAGATGTACGCCTCGGTGATCGCGGACGGGTCCTCGGCCAGGGCCTGTTTGAACGCGCCGGGGTAGTGGCCCTCGGTGACGTGGGCGGTGGCGTACTGGTCCTGGTCGGCCATCCGTGACCACAGCACCGGGTCAGGAACCTGGCCGGAGACCGAGGCCCAGTCGGCGTACTTGGTCTCGGCGGTCATCCAGGCGCGCATGCCGGCGAGCTGTTGGTCGCGGCTGGTGTCACGGGTGTCGTAGGACCACAGCATCTGGGCTGCTGCCTTGGCGTAGGCGACCGGCTCGGAGATCTGCGGCGGCTTGGGCACCGACCCGGATCCGGAGGAAGGCTTCGGGGCTGCCTCGGAGGAGGACGGGCTGCCGGTTGGGGCAGGCGCCACGGCGCCCGGAGCTTGGTGGCTATTCCCGCCTCCGGTCAGCAGGGCGACGACCCCGGCGATGGCGAGCAGGACGGCGACGGCGGCGGCGACGATCGCGATGCGCCGGTTGGCCGACCATCCCGAGCCGTACGAGGACAGTGAGAGGGACGGGGATCGTTTCCGCATCAGTGGACCTGCGAGCCCAGGCTGGAGAAGAAGGCCACGATGCCGTTCGCGGCGCCCAGACCGAGGGCGGCGCCAGCGGCGACCACAGCGCCCTTCTTCCCATTGGCCTCAGCCTGGTGGCCACCGGTGTGGTGGCCCCAGGCCCAGACGCCGAGCGAGACGGCGAGGGCGCCAACGACGGCGATGATGCCGAACATGTTGATCGAGTTGACGACGTTCTTCAGCACGCTCAGGCCGGGCAGACCACCGCCCTTGGGCGAAATTCCTGGGTCGTAGGCGAGCTTGATGACGCGGTCTGCGAGGGGGACGGACATAGGGGTGGTGGGGCTCCTTGCATACGCGGGCCCAGTGAGGGCCGGCGGGGAAGGCGAAAGCGGAGGGGGCGCGCGAAGGGCCCGGAAGTGGCCGTGGGGCCAGGGCGCCCGGGGCGATGCCGGGCCGGGGGCGGCGTCACAGGACGCGGCGGGCGACGAGAATCGTCCAGTCCTTGATCGGGGTGATCCGGACCGGCTTGGTGGTGCGCGGCGCCTCGATCACGAGGCCCTCGCCCATGTACATGCCGACGTGCTCGGGCCGGGCGTCGGTACCGCGGCTGAAGATTAGGTCACCGGGCTTGAGATGAGCGGGCGAGATCGCCTTGCCTTCGTTGACCTGCGTGTACGTCGTGCGGGTGAGCGTGATTCCGGTGTGGGCGTACGCCTGCTGCATCAGCGAGCTGCAGTCGCAGCGGCCCATGGGGTCAGGACCATGCGAGTTCGTGCAGGAGCCGCCCCACTGGTAGAGCGTCCCGAGCTGCTGCATCGCCCAGGTGATGGCCTTGCGCGCCTTCGGATCGGCGTCCTTGGGGATCGAGTAACCCTTCGGGACGCTCCCCTCGGGGATGCGGCCGAACCCGGAACCGTCCTGGCCCGGCGCGCAGCCGGTCATGGCCGACTGCTTGTCCTGGTCCGTGTCCTTGCCGTCCGCGCCACCGCCGCCGGGGAAGGTCTTGGCGATGGCAGCCTGCAGCGCGGTGGCCAGCTTCTCCCACTGCGCGTAGGCGTCCGGCAGTCCGGACTTCTGCACGGCTTGGGCGGCCTGGGTGACGGTCATCTGCTGCCACCCGCTCACCTTGAGCAAGTGCTTGTAGAACTGCTCGCTCGCGTAGGTGGGGTCGCGGATCTGCTCAGCGCTGCCCCAGCCCTGGGAAGGGCGCTGCTGGAAGAGGCCGAGGGAGTCGCGGTCGCCGTCGGCGAGGTTGCGCAGTCGGCTCTCCTGTATCGCCGTGGCGAGCGCGATGATCTGTCCCTTCTTGGGGACGTCGAGGGAGAGGCCGGCGGCCACGACAGTCTGGGCGTTGGGGACCTGCTCGGCGGGCAGGTCCAGGCCCTCGACGTGCACGTCCTTGCCGGAGGCGCCGTCGAGGATCTTGGTGACCTGTTCGGCGACCTTGTCGCTGTCGATGTCGCTCAGGCAGCTGCTGAAGGAGCCGCTGCTCTGCACGGCGTCGGCCGATGAGGCCAGCATCATGCCGGTGCCGGCGATCAGGATCGGGGAGAGGAAGACGACGCCGATGCCGGTGGCGAGCCCTTTCAATCCGAGCGGGCCGCTCGCCGGTCAGCGGTTTCGGGCATGGGTGGGTAGCGAGACGTCATGAACGTGTCCTTGGGGGTGCGGTGTCCGGCATACCGCGTGCGCGAGGCGTCTCGGAAGGGCGCGGCAGCCGGGGTGGGCGATCGGGACGGACCAGTGCGGGGCGAGTTGCCGCTCGCTCCGCGTGGCCGGACCGTGAGCTAGGTGTGCCGGGGCAAGGGGTACCTCCGTGAGGTGTGGCAGGGGAGTGGCCAGCGGCGGTGTGCGCCGGGCGGTTCAAAAACAGTAGGCGCGGATCGGCGGTTGACCAAAAAGTCGGCGTGAGGTGCCGGAAACCGATACCTCGACAGGGCACTTCTTGGGCGTCGGCGGTTTCGCCTCTACAGTTTTTGGACTCTCCCCTCGCCCTCCTCAGTCTGCGGCCCTGGGCTTCTGCATGCCCACTTCCGGCCCGCGAGGACTCCTGCGCGAGGCGACTATTTCTCTCCGCGTTTCCGCACCCGAATCGGGGTTTTTCTTTGCCTTTTTCCCTTCACCAGGGCGACGCTCTGGCCGTTCTCTCCGGCCTTCCGGACGGCTGCGTCGACTCCGTCATCACCGACCCGCCGTACAACAGCGGAGGGCGGACCGCGAAGGAGCGCACCACGCGCTCCGCGAAGCAGAAGTACACCTCCGCCGACGCCAAGAACGACCTCGCCGACTTCACCGGCGAGAACATGGACCAGAGGTCCTACTCGTTCTGGCTGACGCAGATCATGACCGAAGCCCACCGCCTTACCAAGACCGGCGGGACGGCCCTGCTGTTCACCGACTGGCGCCAGCTCCCGACGACGACGGACGCGATCCAGGCGGCTGGATGGCTGTGGCGCGGTGTCCTGGCCTGGCACAAGCCGCAGGCCAGGCCCCAGAAGGGCCGGTTCACCCAGAACTGCGAGTTCATCATCTGGGCCAGCAAGGGGCCGATCGACGGCTCCCGCAACCCCGTCTATCTGCCTGGCATGTACTCGGCTTCGCAGCCCTCTGGCGCGAAGCGCCAGCACATCACGCAGAAGCCGGTCGAGGTGATGCGCGAGCTGGTCAAGATCAGCCCCGAGGGCGGCACGGTCCTCGACTTCTGCGCCGGCTCCGGCTCCACGGGCGTGGCCGCCCTGCTGGAAGGCCGGGACTTCATCGGCGTGGAGAAGACCGAGCACTACGCGTCGATCGCGGCCGACCGGCTCACCGAGACGATCCACGCAACCCTCACGCAGGACGACGTGGTTCTCACCGCCTGAGCCGCGTCCTTGCCCGTCGCCAAGGCGACCAGCTCCCACGCGCAGCCGTAGGCGAAATACCGCCCGGAGGAACGTGCAATCCGCCGGCGGCGCCGCGAGGGCGCCCCCGACCTTCTCTCATTCCGCGTCTCGTAGGAGGCCGAACATCTCAATGTCCGAATCCGAAAAGCCTGCCGACGATGGAGAGTTGGAGCCGATTCGTATTCCGGATCCACAGCTGGAGGGAATCGAGGCGAGCGTGCGGCGGCTCATGGAGCAGTCGGCGCAACAGGCTCAGCAGCTCGACCACCTCGCGTCCGCCCCGTCGCCGAGTGGATCACCGTTCGCCGCGTTCGGCATGCCGGGACTCGGCGGCCCGCCGGCCGCCGCTCCACCGGAGCCCCGTCCGATCCTGGAACTGGACGGAGAGGAACGCGAGGACGAACTCGACGCCCTGTCCGACTGGGTCGACGACTTCTTCCTCCCGGTCTACGGGGCGGAGGTCACCACCGCGGCGCCCTGGTGCCTGCAGTGGCAGGAGCACGACGACGTCGTGGCCTGGCTCCATGCCTTGTGGCTCGCCTACCAGCAGCACAAGGACCCCGAAGCCGGGCTCTCCGGTCTGTTCGTGTGGCAACGGGACTTCCTCACCCACGCCGTCGCGGCGATCCGCGCACCGGGCGGCCCGCTGTCGGCCTGCATGACCTCTCCCGACCGGCCCGCACACCGTCTCCTGCCCGGTCCGCCGCCGTCCGTACGGACGGAGACGGCGGCCACGGCGGAAGCCGCTGACCAGGTCGAGCCGGCGTCATGACCGAGGGACAGGGACAGCCCGCCTTCGGACTGAGCTTCGATCCACGCGCGCTGACCGATCTCCTCCAGGCCCCCAGCGACATACGCGATCTCACCCTTGCCTACCTGCAGGAAGTCGTGAACGCGCAGCGCTTCGGACTGCGCCTCGACGGTGACCTGGAGGGCTGTCGAAAGCTGTTCGTGGACTCCCGCAAGGACTGGCGCGTCGTCTACGCCGTCCGTCCGGCGCCCGCGGAGTCCGCCCACCACAAGGAGATCCACGTCGTCGCGATCCGGCCGCGCGCGGGCAACGACGTCTACGACGAGGTCGGCCGCCGTCTGGGCATGACTCGCCGGCCGCTGAGCGCCCGCACTCACGCGGCACGCTCCCGTTCCCCGCAACTGGCCACCCACGGGCCCGTGCCCCGGCCCGGTCCGCCACCCACTGCGCCACCGGGTCTGCCCCGTCCCGCACCGAACCCCGCGCACCATCCCACCCGCTGAACGCACGGAGCGTCGCCTATGCCCCCTGAACTCGCGCCGACACCCTCCCGGCGTGCGGTCTCCCCGCTCGACCATCGCCTCGAAGCCGCCACCTGGCACGACATCGACACCCTGTGGGTCTACTGCGACCGCGGCGTCCTCGACGAGCAGCACGCCCAACTGGTGGACCGGCACCGGAAGCTGGCCAAGACGCAGACTGGCGTCATCTTCCATCTGCGCCTCCTCAACCGCCTGTCCAGCGGTGAGTTCGACGTCGACGGCACTCTGTTCACGCGGATCGACCGCACCGTGGACCAGTTGGAAGAGGCTGCCGACGCGCGGGACGCCGCTGCCCGGGATGTGCTCGCCGCCCTGGAGCCCATCGAAGCCGCAGCAGCTCTCGACTGACGACCAGGCGGCGCTGCTCGCCATCGCCGGCGGCGCCAAGCTCTACGAACACCTGCTGACCGGCCGGATGTCCGTCACAGCCGCCTCCGGCACCCGCATCCCCCACACCAAGCTACGGCGGCTGGAGGACGCCGGCCTGGTCGCCCGCGACACCGGCCCCCCGTACACGCTGGCCAGCCGGTCGCGCTCACCGACGCCGGAAGAGCCGCGCTGTCCGCCGCCCGCCGGGCCCCCCACGACGCAGACGCCGAAGGTCCCAGCTCGCCCCGGCATATCGCCGTCCACTCCGGCGCAGCGGCGCTGAACTCCACCGAAAGGCCCCTTGTTGTCTCCCACCGAACCGGCGCCGGTCCGGAAGTCCATCCCCCAAGTCGACTTCGATCTGGACGACCTCGACGCCGACGAGGAGAGGTACCTCGACTTCTACCGCAAGGTCGGCGTCCACGAGGACATGCTCGTCCCCCTCGCCGAACATCACGACGGTCCACACAGCTACTACGTCCTGTTCGACCGCACCGCGACCTGGGGACACACCCCGGCATGCCCCAGGTGCTCGCCGTGCATCTGCAACGGGACCACGAGAACCGGACGTTCAGCTTCGAGAAGGCCCCGCTACCGCTGCCCGCGATGGCGCAGTCCTGGCTCATCCACCGCGGCTGCCCGCACGATGCCATCGGCCTCGACCCCGAGCTGGGCCCGCCGCCGGCTGACGAGGCCACGCGAGCGCTGGAGCGACGCCTCGCCGGCGACGGCGACCACTACGCCATGGGCTACTCCTACACCAGCGACGACCCCGACGACATGGTCGTCGTCGTGGCCCTGCGCGCCCTGGACGAGCGTGCCCCGTCGCCGTTCCGCGTCGTGGTCGAAGAGGTCGACACCGAGACGTGGACGCACACCCTGCGCGAGGGCGGCTTCGACACGGTGGGCGAGGCCCTGCAGTGGTGCGACGACCGGCTCACCGGCGAGGCCGACCCTCTCCCGCCGGTCCGCCCGGCAGCCGTCGCCAGCCGCCTGGCCGGTGTGGCGAAGGCCCCTTCTCCGCGCCCGCCCGGCCGTTCGCGCTGAGCTCTCAGCCTGACGCGGGCGGCGCAACATAGCCGACGATCGCCGGTTAGCCAAACCGGCGATTCTCCGGACTCTTATACAGCCGCCGGGACAACCCCGCGGCGCCCTTCCCTACATTCCCCACGCCTTCACGGAGGTTTCTTCCGCATGCGCTCCACCCGAATTGCCATATCCGCCGCGATGCTCGGCGCACTCGCTCTGCCGGTGCTGTCCGCCACCACCGCCAACGCGGCACCGACCACCGCCTCCGCCTCCGCTCTCCCCGCGAGCAACTGCTCGTCCCTCCCGCCGCTGCCGTACGCAGTGCACGCCAAGGCCGTGACCATCCGGTCCAAGGCCAGCTCGAAGTCCACGGCGCTCGGCGTGCTCTACAAGAGCCACAAGTTCACCGTCTCCAAGAAGAGCGGCAACTGGGTCTACATCACGGACAAGACGACCGGCGTGAAGGGTTGGGTCTCCGGCACGTACGTGTACCGCGACGTCCGTATGTGCCTGGACTGACCGGACTTCAGCACGTCCCGGCAAGCGGCTGATCGCCCAGTACGGGGCCCCTCACATTCCCTACGCATCGGCCTATCCAGAACAGGAGATCCCCCTTGTCCGACGGCATGTCCGAGGATTCTGCGGATGTCGTGGGCGTGCTCACCGAACGGATCGAAGCGCGCTTCGACATGGGCATGGACCAGTTGAAGGCCGCGGTCGCCGCCGCGCCGACCGCGAACCCTGACGCCACCGACGTCGTCAAGTGGCACGGCCTTCTCGTTGAGGCCCAGTCCGTGCTGGAGCGCGCGGAGGACGACCTCCTCGCTGCACTGCATACCCAGCCCAGCGAGGTCGACGACCCGACGATGGGCCTCGCTCACCAGGTGAACGCGGCCGTCACGGCCCGCGACGGCCGGGCCCTGGTCGTGCGATGGCTCCTCGACCCGGACGCCCCAGGGAAGAAGGACCTCGCCGCAGAGCGCCTCGCCCGTCTTCGGCCCCGCACCGGGCCAGCGGTGCAGACCAGCGCCCCCAACCGGCCTGCGAGTACAGCCGCACCGGCGACGGCGTGGCGGTCGACGAGGGCCGCCCGATGAGCCGGGACAAGGCCAGCACCATGGACGGCGACCTGCAGAAGGTCTTCGGGAAGCCGGTACCCGAGCTGTACGAGGCGGCTGCCGGCCACGATGCCTCGCCCGCGTTCGCCCGTGCCCTGGAGTTGCGGTCCTTCCTGGCGCTCACCGAGGAGCAAGTCGCCCGTGTCCGCGACCGCGTATACGCCGACATGGATCCCGACCGCGACATGAGCGAACTGTCGGCCGACAGGCTCCGCTTCGACGCGCAGTGGCTGGACGCGGCACTGGAGGCCCGCGACGGCTACCGCGCCGCCCTCGGCGAGCTGCTGCGCACCATGCCCCCGCCTGAGCAGCAGGCCCGGCCCGTCCGCACGGCACCGCTCAGCGCCACCGCAACCCTGCCCCCGTCCGCTGCCCCGGCACCCCCGCGTGCCGGGGCGGCCCGGGCCCGCCGACCGTGAAAGCCCTCGATTGCCCCACCCCACGTCCACCGACATAGCCGGACGGATCGAGGACCTGTACGGCGCACCGCTCGCCGACCTCGAAGCCCAGGCCCAGGCCCAGCCGCCCGGCATGCTCTCCGCCCTGCTCGGCATGCACGACGATCTCGCCCTCGCCGAGCGCAGCATCGACTTCCACCGCGACCACCTCGCCCGGCTCATCCACCCCGAGCGGCAGATCGGCCCGCACGAGGTTTCCCACCTCCTCGACGGTGCACGCCGCCTCGCCGAAGCCGTCGCCGTCCGCGAGGTCCAGGCCAAATCGGTCGCCGCCGTCCTGCAAAGCCTGGCCCGCATCCCGGCCCCGACGCCGGCCCCGCCGACTCCCTCGCCGCCTGCTCCAGCTCCGCCTCTTGCGGCGCAGAGCCCGGCGCACAGCCGCTGACCCGCAGGCCATCCCCCTTTCGTTCACCCAGGAGTTCCTCCCTTGGCCATCACCGCTCTGCCCCCTGACACCGACGCCGACATCGCCCGGGTCACCGAGGCCCTGGCCATGATCACCCCGCGCTGGAACGTGAGGATCCTCCTGGCCCTCTCCGGCCCGCCGCTGCGCTACAGCGAGCTGGCGGCCAAGGTGTCCTGGCTGCAGAACGGCCAGCTCCACCCCAAGCTCAAGGCGCTGTGCGACGCCGGACTCGTCGAACGCACCGAACACACCTCACGGCACGTGACCTATGGCCACACCAACCGTGGTGTTGCCCTGCTGCCGGTCCTGCCGATGATCGTCACCTGGGCCGAGGAACACTTGGAGAAGGCGGACCGCCCGCTGCCCGCGATCGAGCAGATCGAGGACAGCCTCACCCTGCTCACCCGGCGTCACGCCGCCGCCATCCTGTGGGTGCTCAAGTCCCGCCAGGAGGTCAGCGGGCGGGCCCTGGCCCGGATCGTGATGCCCAGCAGCGACTGGACCAACATCTACCCGCCGCTGCGGCAGCTGGTCGCCGACGGCCTCGTCGACACCAAGGGCACCGGCCGGCCCTACCGGCTTTCCGCAGCAGGCGACGGCCTGAGCCCCGTTCTCGGCACCCTGTCCGCATGGTCCGCCGGGCAGCCCCTCGACCAGGCGTCCCAACACCCGGTCTGGGGGAACCCGCAGGCGAAGCCCGCGCAGAGGCCGTGGGTCAGCAGCCAGTCACGACCGGCCCCCGCGGCGCTCCCGCGCGCTCGGACGCCCCAGTCCTCTCCGGCGTGGCACAACCGCGATCTCTTCTCGCACGCCACGATCGCCCGCCCGAAGGCAGCCATCCCGGCGGGAGGCCCGCGCCGATGAGCATCCTCTACAGCTCTGCCGAAGTGCACCGCGCTGTCAAACTGCTCGCCTCGCGCCCCCTGGTCCGCCTGGTCACCGAGATCGACGACAACGGCGCCATATCGCCGCGACGGCTGCCCGGCGTCCTGCCCGACCTCTCCACGCACCAATTGCGGAGCGTTTCGGACACGGCCCGCGCCCACGGTCTCGTCCGGGTTGCGCCCGGCGCCGGTCTGGAACTGACCGACGGCGGGATGGAGTTGGCAGATCTGTACGACGTGATGGCCCGCTGGGCCCGGCGTCACGCCGTCCCGGCCCCCGTCTGCGAGTTCAGCAGCCGTATCCGGCACGTCCTCGACCTGTTGGCACCATCGCTCACCGCCGAGCGAGCCGATGCTCCCTCCCCGCTGATCGGCGACGGAGCCGAGGCGGGGCTGGCTCGTCCCCGCACGCTCCTGATCCAGTGGCTGGCCGACAACCCCCAGGTGGCCAGGGTGTCTGAGCCTGAGCCGGTCGCGTGAACGCAGCGGTCACACCCCGGCACGCACGCAACACGGGCGGGCTGATGCGCAGCATCTACCTACCGCGCACGACGGACGCGTTGGCGTTCGCGATGTCCACCTACGGCATCCCGCTGCTCGTCCTGGCCACGACGCGCTCCGCCGCACTGACGGGCGCAGCCTTCGCCCTGGAGTGGATCCCGCGGCTGGCTGCGTTCGGGTGGGCCGGATCGGTTGTCGACCGGCGCGGTGCTGCGTTGGTCTTCCACCTGGCCTCCCTGGGCCGGGCGCTGGCCCTCGCCGTCGGCGCGGTCCTGCTCCACCTCCACCCATCCGGCACCGTGGCGAGCGCGACCGTGATGGTGCTGGCGGCGACGACCGGCGTGCTCACCGAGTTCAGCTATATCGCGGCCGAGACTGCGGGTGCCGCCGCCGGACGCCGAGCAGGACGGCGGGCCCACCGTGTCCAGGCTGTCCTGCTCGGCATCGACCAGACGGCGACCCTGGCCGGTCCGGCGCTCGCCGGAGTGCTCTTGCTTGCCGGGCCGCCGTCGATGCTCGCGGTGATCACCATGCTCTCGCTGCTTGCCGCGCTGCTCGCCCTGCGCACCCCGCCCTCGCCCGTGGCGCCGGCCCGTTTGCCGAAGGGGCAGTCCGGCGCCGGACTGCTCACCGGGTGGCGCACCATCCGCTCGCTGCCCGCGCTCGGCTGGCTCGTGACCGGGCTGACCTTGTCCAACCTGGCCACCGGCCTTCTCCAAGCGGCCGGACCCGTGATCGTCGTCAAGCATTTCGGGCAGTCCACCACCGCTGTCGGCCTGGTCTGGTCCGCCGCTGCCGCAGCGACGCTCCTCAGCGTCACGCTCTGCCGGTTCGCGCTCGACCGCCTCGGCCTGTGGTCGGTTGGCGCCGCCTGCGCCGCCGTCTCCTCGTTCGGCTGTCTCGCAGCTGCCCAGGCCCCCGACTACCGGTCCTACCTCGTCTTGGTCGCGGTCCTCATGGCGGGCGAAGGCGGCATGACGGTCGTCCTGCGCACCCTGCGCTCCCGTCTGATCACTCCGGAGAAGTTCGGCAGCACCCTGTCGGCGACGATCCTCGTCCTCCTGCTGCCCTTCCCCGTCGCCGGCGTGCTCACCGCGCTCACCCCGCCCGACGCGCTGGGCCACGTCATCACCGTCTGCGCCGCGCTGCAGGCCCTGGGTCTGTTCTGCACCTTCGCCCGCCTGCGCACTGATCCCGCCCTGCGCGCCTGATCCTGCTGCGCCCCCAGCCTGTGGAGAACTTCATGCCCATCGCCGCCCTCGGATCGCACCGCGCGACCGGTCGCACCATCACCGAGCAGTTCCACGCCTTCGACGCCCGCAACCCGCACGTCTACTGGGCCCTGGAGGGCATGGCCGCCCGCCGTCTGGCCGCCGGCGCCACTCGGGTCAGCTTGAAGGACCTGTTCGAGGACCTGCGCCGCCAGCTCCCTCAGGGGGGCGCCGGGTTGAACAACAACTACACCGCTCTCTACGCCCGCCGACTGATCAGCGAACACCCTCACTGGGCTGCGGCGTTCGAGCTGCGCCGCCGCCGTGCCGCCTAAGACGCTCCTTTCTTCTCTCGCCCTGCCGTCCACCGATACGGAGAACCCCTTCTTGTCCGCTCGTCCTCTCGTGCTCGTCGTTTCTCCCGGCGACGAGACCTATCGCGGCTACTGCCTGGAGCAGGTGGCTGCCGCGTACGACGTCGTCCTGCTCACCGGCACCGAGCCGTCGTGGGAGAAGCCGTTCGTCGTCGACCACGCCGTCGTCGATCTGAGCGACCCCGCAGCGCTGCTTGCCGGCGGTCGGGCGCTGGCCGAGCGCCACGATGTTGCAGGCGTGGTCACCTGGGACGAGTGGCACCTCGTCCCCACCGTCCGTCTCGCTCGCGCGCTCGGTCTGTCCTCGACGTCCGTCGAGGTGATGCGGGCCTGTCGCAACAAGGCCACCGCCCGGATTCTGTTCGCCCGCCATGGCGTGCCCTCGGCCGCCTCGATGAGGGCGCGGACCCTGCTGGAGGCTGGCCTGGCGACGATGACCCTAGGCTTGCCGGCGGTCATCAAGCCGGCGGCTTTCGCGGGCAGCATCGGCGTGATCCGCGTCGACCGGCCCGAAGAACTGCCCGCCGCGTTCGCGTTCGCCTCGGCCGGTGCGAGCCGCAGTCGCGACGACACCGGCGTGCT
Organism: Streptomyces zaehneri; assembly: GCF_032248645.1. Lineage (NCBI taxonomy): Bacteria > Bacillati > Actinomycetota > Actinomycetes > Kitasatosporales > Streptomycetaceae > Streptomyces > Streptomyces zaehneri. Next base: position 131,493 of record NZ_JASTTJ010000004.1, on the reverse strand, counting down.
GGTCGAGGAGTACCTCGACGGGCCGGAATTCTCGGTCGAATGCGTCACTTACCGCGGAGCGACCACGGCGGTCGCCGTGACCCGCAAGCACCTGGGCCCCGCGCCGTACTTCGACGAGGTCGGGCACACCGTCGATGCCGCAGACCCGCTCCTGGCCCAGGTCGCCCCGACCGCCGCTGCTGCGGTCAAGGCCCTGGGGATCACCGACGGTGTGCAGCACGTCGAGCTGCGCCTGGTGGACGGTCGGCCGCGGTTGATCGAGGTCAATGCCAGGATCGGCGGCGACATGATCGGCCACCTTGTCCGTCTGGCCACCGGCATCGACCTGCCCCGGGCCGCCGCCGACCTCGCCTGCGGCCGAGCGCCGGACCTCACCCCGACCCGCAGCGGGGCTGCGGGCATCCGCATGCTCTACCCGGATACCTCCGGCACCCTGATCGCCCGGCACATCAACCAGCCCTTCGCCGCCCACACGCCCTGGCTGCGCCAGGTGCAGTGGATCCGCGAGATCGGCGACGAGCTCGTCCTGTCGCCCGACGGCGACCTGTTCACCGCCCGGGCCGGGTTCTACATCGTCACCGGCCGCACCACTGCCGAGGTCACCGAACGCCTCGACACCGCCGCCGACGAGATCACCGTCACCACGAGGGCAGACCGATGAACCCACAGCTCGAGTCGCACCACGAGATAGACGGCGACGTCTACGTCTCCCCGCGCCACCTCGCCTCCACCACCGGAACCGGCGACCCCGCCCTCGCCCCGCTGCTCGACCTCGGCTGGGACCTGCGGTACGACGAGGACTCCAACGTGTATGTGACCGCTCCCGACCGGCGCGTGCGCCTGGGCTACCTGCCCGAAGGCGAGGACGACGGCCTCTGGCGCATCAACGCCTACAAGGACTCCTTCGGACCGCCGGCCTGGGGCGTCTGCTTTAACGACCGCGTTCCCACCGAGTTTGTCCAGGCGTTCACCACCATCCTGGCCACGGCGTACGAGCAGGGGCCGGATGCTTACCTTGCCCGGCCGATCTCCGGCATCGACGAGCACGATCCCTTCCTCGCGGTCGTGCCGCTTCTGAAGCAGGGCTGGGAGATCGACCGTCCGCGCTGGGGCGTCTTGGCGGTCCAGGCCCCGGACGGGCTCGCCGGCATGGAGTTCACCACCGGCGACCTCGATCCGGAAGCCGAACTGACCACGCGCGACGCGCGCTGGCAGCTGTGGGCGGGCAAGTCCATTGACCGGCCCGTCTGGTACGCCACGGCCAGCACCGACACCCCGGTCGCCCTGCTCACCGCCGTCACCCAGTGCGTCGCCGATCCGGCTCCCCTGCCCCGGTGGCGCGAGGTGACCTCCAGCTACATCAAGGGGATGGCCCAGCTCACCCCGATCCTCCCGCCGGGCCCGTCGGCTCCCACTCCGCTCGACGTGCAGCGGGCCGTCTCCTCCCGCCGTCCGGCTGCGCTGCCCGCGGCCAGCGTCCCGCGCTGGAGCACCACCAGCCGACCGGCCCTGCCCGGCCCGCGCCTGTAGGACCAGCCAGACCTCGACCGGAGCCTCTCTTGTCCGTGCAAGCCGCCGAGTTCTTCGCCGAGCTGTGCCTTCCCTTCCACGACCACACCGTTGTTGGCAACACCTACTTCGCTATCCCGATCCCCGATGCACCGCTGCGGATGCGGATCGACTTCACCCCCACCATCCACGCGGACACCTACGGAGGGCTGCGTGTCACCGTCGTTCATCCGGAACGCGGCGAGATCGACGCGGTGGCGCTCAGCTTCGTGGACCACGGGACCTTCCACCGCCGCGATGAAGCCACCAATACCCGGCCGAACACCAAGCAGTACGGCACCTTCGACACCTATCACCGCCCCGGCCGCCCGCCGTGGGACGGGGCTGTCACCACCGGGCTGCGCGACGCCATCGAGCAGTACACCGCCGTCTGGTTCCCCGGCGCCTGGGCCGCGTCCAGGCCCAGGCTCGCGGTTGGCCGCACCCCGCGCAGCACTCCCACCCAGCCGGCTACCCCAGTCGTCGGCCGCACCCGCTGACCTGCGCCGACCGATCAAGGAGTCCTCTTCCCCGTGCACGCATGTCTCGTCCGATCCGCTGCTGCCCTCGCTGTCGCGGCCGGCACCCTGAGCTGGGCGCCGGCCGCGAGTGCCGAGCCCTCCGAACCGACCCCCTCGGCCTCCGCCGCTCCCGCCGCGACACCGGCTTCGGACGCGGGCAGCGTCGAGATCACTACGAAGGACACGGCCGGAGACGTCTTGCCCGGCGCCGCGTTCCTGCTGCTCGACTCCGCCGGCCAGGAAGCCGCACGCGGACAGAGCGACGTCCAGGGGAGGCTGATCTTCCCCGACCTCGCGCCGGGCGTCTACCGGCTCAAGCAGACGGCTTCCGGCAGCCCGCTCCACGAGGTTGTCAGCGATCAGGACGTCATCGTCACCCCGAGCGCGACCACACGGCTGACGATCACCGACCCGTTCAAGTCCGCCAAGGTCCTCCTGCAGGCCAAGGACGACAAGTCCGGAAAGCTCCTGCCCGGCGCGACCGTGAACATCGGCACCGGCACCTCCACGCTGCTCACCCTGACTACCGGCACCAAGGGCGCCGCCTCCGGAGAACTACCCGTGTCGAGCCGCAGGACGCAGTTCTGGGTCAAGGAGATCAAGGCTCCTGCCGGCTACGACTTCTACAAGCCGATGAAGACGTTTACCGCAGGTCCCGGCGCCCCGGTGACGGTGACCGTCACCAACGCCAAGACGGCCACCGACCCGAAGCCTGCCCCCTCCAGTAAGCCGACGCACAGGCCCACCGACTCCCCGTCCAGTCCGGGCAAGCCGAACAGCGGTACCGCACGTGCCACGCCCTCCGCCTCGGGCAGCGACACACCGGAGCCCGACTCCTCACCCGTCGCCGCGACCTCGGTCAAGGAGTCCACGCAGAAAACGCCGACGGGCTCCCTCGCCCACACCGGAGCCGACGCCACTCCGTGGCTGATCGGTGGCGCGGCCGTGCTGATCGCAGCAGGCGGAGGCGCTCTCCTCCTGGCACGCCGCAGCCGCACGCAGAGCTGACCCGCCCTCCACGACTCCGAGCCCCCGGATTCCACAGCCTGGAATCCGGGGGCTCTGTCGTCCACGAACGCGCGCGGGCCTCGTTACGTTGCCGCAGTGATCGACCCCTCTTCGCTCCCCGGCGATCTCTCCGGGCTGCACCTGCGCATCTCCTACGACGACGAACTCTGGGTTATCCCGCAGGCCGACACGCTGGAGCGCTGGAATGTGGCCGCCCTGCACCGCCGAAGCACCTGCGCTGCGGTGCACGAGCTGGCCAACTATCGCTGAAGGTCACAGTCGACATGAGGTTCAGTTGTCCTGTGCCACGTGCAGGCCAGATGTTGCCATTGGGATCCGTCGAACCCCACCGCAAACACCCGTGGAGCGAAAACCGGACACAATGCCCTCTCAGTCGACCCGTTCCTCAAGGAGCTTGTGAACCTTGCGCAAAGTGGCGTCGTCCGCTCGGGCCAGGAGGGAGACCACCATGCCGAGTTCGGCAGCCCGGCTTGCGGTCGGGCGCTCGTGGGCCGTCTGCCGCGAGTCCTCGTCGTCGTCCGGAAGGCCGCCGAGTGCGCTTCGTCGTGCTTCGCGGATCCTGCTCGTGAACTCGACGACGACCGGATCGCCGTCGTCGCCATCGAGCGGGTCAAAGACGATCAAGTCCTGCCGGTAGCCATCTGGTGAGATTTCTTCCACCGCACCAACCGCACCGTAGACACTCAGTAGATTTCGCATCTGTCCGAGGGCGGGTGTGCGCTTACCGACCTCGATGAGGCGTAGGTACTCGGAAGAGAACCCGAGCTTGGCCGCCGCATCGGCGCGGGACAACCCGGCCTTCCAGCGCAGGCGCTCCAGGAGCCCACCGAAGCGGCTGTTGTCCGCTTCTCCGGGCCCTACGACCATGTCCACAAACGGCGACGGCTCGCCAATGTGGGTCTCCAGCTGCCTATCACCGTCATCCACGCCGCAAGGCTACCCCAACTATTGACTAGTTGGAATTTGTTGCGCACCCCGTCAGAGCTGTCATAACCTCCAACTACTGGCAACAACGCCGACCACTTGTTGGAGATGATGGGCATGGAGATGGACAACTACGACGACTGCTCCGAGGCCGCTGCACTGGCCAAGAAGACCGGGCCCTCGGGTGGGATCTACGCGCTTCCTGGTGTGGGAAAGGCCGCCACAGGCGCGCGCCAGTTCTACGACGAGATGGCCCCGCTCGCGACCGACTCGACCCGGGTGCGGGCTGCCAAGGAGGTCTTCCGTTGGGGCTCTGCGGCTGTCGGGATGGCGGCAGTTGCGATAATCACGCTGTAAGCAGCGCCAGTCGACAGGAGGCGCGCTGCATGAGAAGTCAGTCCGGCTGCCCGTGCCATGTGGCGGGCCCGCATCTGGGCGCCCGCGAGCTCCGTGACGTTTGCATCCCGGCCCGGCGGGGCCTCAGGTGTCGCCGGGCATCGGCTCGACGTCCGGGCCCCTGCGTGTGTCGCCCGGGTGATCGCCGACGTGGCCCCGTCGGTCGTGGTCAACGCATCAAACAGCGGGGCCGACTGGACGTACGCTTCGACAGCGGCGCAACGCAGGAGCGGTCGCGGACCAGGCTCCGCGGCGCCCGTGAGTTCCTTCGCTGACGCCGCGATGGCCAACTATCCCTGAGGGAAATGGCCGACCACCGTTGAGCACCGACCGCTCACCAGGGGGCGTCTCTGGCCAACTATCGCTGAAGGTCGCAAAGACGAGGTAACTCCTCGCCACGGTCGTCGCGCGAGGAAAGCTAGGCGCGTGCGGGGGGCAGGTCGTAGCGGCTGACGGCCAGGTAGGTTTCCGGCGTCGCTGCTTCGAGGAGGCTCTCGTCGCCCTCCAGGTCGAGTTCCGGCTCCTGGGGACGACGGAGAAGGTCGCTCCAGTTGCTCGCTGCACCTCGCTCGTAGGCGTCGCGGAGTAGGGGCCGCAGCCGTGGGCGGGCTTCTTCTTGCTGTTCGCGGAAGATGCGCCGCTGGGTGAGTCGCTGTTCTTCCTGGGCTTCGTCGCTGAGGTCCAGGTCGGCGGGCGGCTGGTCCTCGGCGCGCAGTCCCGGGGTGCGCCGGGCGATGGCGAGGTCCTCCTCGTGGAGGCGCTCACAGGCGGCGAACAGCTTCCGGGACATGCCGAGGTGGACCTCCGTGCCGGGGATGCGGCAGCTCAGGAAATCGTCAAGGCCCACGGAACGGATTCCGACGAGCAAAGCGTGCTGTTCTGTGCCGGTCGCTGCTCCGCGGGCGTCGGCCCGCATGGCGAGAGTAAGGCTGTCGTCTTCCAGGGGCGTGGTCAGCCCGGAGCGCCGGCGGCGGGAAGCGCGGTCGGCGGCAACGGGTACGGTGCGCAACTGCGAGGCGGGAGCCGAACGCAGTGCCAGGTAGGCCAGCATCTGGGCGCGGGCGGCACCGATGAGCGCGTCGTCGCTGTCGCCGAGGCGATCCTCCAGGTTGCCTAGGCCCGCTGCCTCGTCGTCGGCATCAGATTCGGCAGGTGCGAGCGGCGCCTGGCCGGGGTGCAGGTCGTGGTCGATCGTGAGGAAGAGGTCATCGTCAGGCCGTACGGACGCCCCGACCAGGACGGTGCGGTCCCCGTACGCGCCGAGAGCCTTGCTGCCGGCCGCCAGCTGCGCCCACCCCTCGCGGAGTCTCCTGAGCCCCACGTCGCCGCCCTTGGCCTCGATCAGCCAGTAAAGCTCCTCCGTCTCGTGGAGCCCCCACAGGTCGGGCAGCTTCTTCTTCGGATCCTTGAACGTGTCATACAGAGCAGGGACGGGTCCGCCGAGTTCGAGGTGCTCGGTCTGGCCGAGGCCCAGCAGCGAGCGGCAGGCCCACTCGGTCATCGTCATGCCCAGCCGGTAGCCGGCGGCATTCTTCGCGCTGCGCTCGGTGCCGTGCGCATAGACCGGATTCCAGGTCAGGCGCCGGCCCTTGGCCCCCGGCACGGGATGCCGGGGCGTCACGGGGTGTGCGCCGAGGTAGGCGTACAGCGGGGAGACGCGGGCGACGAGTTCCCCGTGGGCGTAGCGCGGCTGGTTCTGCAGGTGCGGGGTGACGTCGCGGCCGACTTCGGTGGCGGCCTTGATGATCTCCCGCCACGTGGTGGTCGGCGCGTACCAGCCGTCGGCGGCCGGGAATCCGTCCGATCCGGTCCATGCCTTGTGCTTGGCCGTCCGCCACTGCCGCCGTGGCTTCTTCGCGGGCCCGCTACGGAACAGGACCGGTATGTCGAAGCTGTCGGCGTAGGTCAGCGGCGGCTCGTCGGGGACATGTGCGGGGATCATGCAGATCACCTTGGCACGGCCGCAGACCGCTCCCGGCGCCGGGTGCCGAGCCGTCCGCGGAACTGTGACGGGGTGGTCCGACCCCCCTTCGACACTTGTCCCGTCTCAACTGATCTGGCCCCGGCCCGGAGCTGTGACCTGCGGCGACCAGGTCGGTTGAGATCTGCGGATGTGGGTGGTCTCAGCTGATCTGGTAGCGGGCGAGTGCATGCCGGAGCTTGTCCCAGTTGGTCTGGTCTGGCTCTGCCGTTTCGAACTGCTACCACGCCTGGATCGTCAGCCACGACTGGCAGCCCCGGCAGAGAGCTTCTCCTCGCTCAGTCACGTCAGGACGATGCATCCCCGCCGCTCCAGCGTGGTCACCATTTGCGGGGCGAGCTCGCATGGGTTCCAGCGCAGATCCAGCTTTTCCAGTGAGGGCATGTCGACGACCCAGTCCGGCAGCCGGGTGAGGCGGTTGCTTCGCACGTCCAGCTGGCGTAGTCGGGGCAGGCCCGCCAGCATCTCCGGCAGTTCGGCGAGTGCGTTCTCCCGCAGGTCCAAGTGGCGTAGTTCGCGTAGGTCGGCTGCAGACGGCGGCAAGCTCTCCAGCACGTTGCCCCTCAGCCAGAGTTCACGGAGGTTGCGGAGGCGGCCGATACTGGCGGGCAGCGTGCCCAGCCGGTTGTGCTGTGCCCGGAGCTCGATCAGGGCGGCCATCCGGCCGACGGCCTCGGGCAGGGTGGCGAGAGCGTTCTCGCCCACGTTGAGGTAGCGCAGCCGCGTCAGGTTTCCCAGCGAGCCCGGGAGCTGGGACAGGTTGTTGTCGTGCAGGTACAGACAGCCGCTGAGGCCGGTCAGGTCGCCGAGCTCGTCCGGGACGGACGTGAGGCTGTTGTGGCCGAGGTCCAGGGTGGTCAGCCGGTACAACCTCCCGATCTCGGCCGGGAGGGCGGTGAGTCCGGTGTCCGCAAGGATCAGCACGTTCAGCTCGGTGCGTTGCCAGACCGACTCGGGTACTTCTCCGAGCTGTTGACGCCACAGATTCAACACGTGCTGCACAGCCTGATCCTTTTCGATGATGATCCGGACTTGATTCCTGTCGAAACAGCCCTCGGGCCAGTGGCGAGCCCGTGCACGTACGTTGCTGTCACGCGCTCGCGTCCCGCAGCACGGAAGACAGCCCGTGGCAACGGTACCGCCCCGGAAGCCCGGGGTTACCGACACGCCCACAGACCCCAACACCACCGTGCAGTTGGGGTGTTGTAGTCACTGTGCCCCTCGTGGCTTCAGGCGGGCTCGTTCGGCGTGCCGTGTTTGGCGCCGTCTGCCTCCCGCCCCTACGGTAACCCCAACATGTTGTGGTCGTCATCGACTTGATGCCCACAGCTTGTGTATTCGTTTGCGCTCTGCCTAGATTCGCGACTAAGGATGGGGATCATTCCATGGCCGAACGGTTCGGTGACAGCACGACGCGAACGCGTAGCGGGGAGCACGCTGTCGAGCCGGCCCGGCAGCATCCTCTGCGGCGCATGCAGTCGACGACCCGGTCGTTCACTGTCGGCGAGGGCAAGGGGTACCTGACCGTCGCATGCACCGAGGACGGGGCCCCCGCCGAAGTGCTGATCCGTATGGCCAAGCAGGGCTCCACGCTCGCGGGCATGATGGACGCCTTCTCCTCGACCATCACCCAGGGCCTCCGGCATGGGGTTCCGCTCAGGGCGTTCGTCACCGACTACGTCGGAATGCGCTTCGAGCCCGCCGGCCTCACCAACGACCCAGAGATCAAGCAGGCCAGTTCCGTCATGGACTATGTCGGCCGCCGCCTGGCCCTCGACTACCTGCCCTACGACCTCCGGATGGAACTCAACGTCCTCACCACCGAAGAGCGGGCCACCAAGGAAGCCATCGACGGAGTCGGCGACGCCGTGTGGACCGACCTGGTGGGCCTGTCCATGTCCGCTCCCCTCGTGGCACGACCACGCCGTAGCTGACCCCTCAGCCTGGCCCGAATGCGGTCGTGGAACGGACGGACAGCGGACCAGGTCACCTGAGACCACAATCGATTCGGGCCAGACCACTTGAGGCGGAAGCCAGATCATTCGAGACGGGAGGCGCAATCTTGAAGCCACGAGTACGTTCGGTGGCCTGCTGAACGCACGAGGGAGTTCTCGACTCGCCGTGCGCCCTACTCCTCGTCGTCCTCGTACGGGATGGGCACCAGGGGGAACCGGTCCTTGATGGTCGCCCATGCCTGGCTGCTCATCTCGGTCTTGAGTACGTCAGCGTCACGGGGAAAGTCGTCGAGGTGCGGGCAGTCGATGAGCCTGTACTGCTGGGAGAAGTGCTGCCAGCAGTAGGCCGCTCCGGCAGCGAAGATGTGCTTGCCGAGGGGTTGCATGCAGTCTGGGCAGGTGGCGACAGGCCCAAGGTACTCGTGGATGTCGAGGGCAATGTCCCCACAGCCGGTGTACTCCATGAGCCCATCGGGCATGGCCATGGTTTGCGCCGTCTCCCGCAGTTCCAGCGTCCGCAGGGTCTCGGTTGCCTTCACAGGCTCGCTGGCTGCCGTGAGCGCGAAATTTTCAAGAGCCGCAAGCCACTCCTCGCGGTTCGCGTACGGTTCACGGTTGCGGACGTCGAACCAGAGATGAGCGAAACACCCGACGACAGCTTCGGGCCGATCGAGCAGCGGCGTGAGCGTGATGCAGGAGCCATCGGTCTCGCCGCAGCTCGGGCAAGTGTCAGGTATCGCCACAACGGTGCAGTGTACGTTGGAGCTCCGTGCTGCCTGTTGCCGTCGCATTCCGGCGGCAAGCACCGACACTGAGGGCTGGGGCCTGTAGGCCCGTCCCAGTGTTGCTGCGGTCGCCGAGCACGTCGCCGAACGCGAACCCGCCGCCCGCCGCCGAATTGAACCGGGCACTCAAGGCGTTCCGTGGCGCCTTTGTGCTTATCTCGGCGATCTCCCCTCCAAGCCGCCGAGTCCCACGCGGTCAAACTTCAGTGGCAAGCGGTCAAGATTCAGTGTCACCGGACAACAGTTGTCCTTCGACAGCGAAGTTAGTCGTGGGCAGACCGCTGACCACCACGCCGACCACGGCTGTCAGTACACGTCCGTGAAGCTGACAACGCGCCTGGTCCGGGCCGGTATCCAGGCGTCCATGGGCTCGGTCGGCGACTCGTTCGACAATGCCCTGGCGGAGAACCTGTGGATGGTCATCAAGACCGAGTGCATCCGCGGCCGCGTCTTCGCCACCAGGGCCGAAGCGAACCTTGCGCTCTTCGAGTACATCGACGGCTTCTACAACCCCCGCCGCATCCAGAAACGGCTCGGCTACCTCAGCCCGATCGAATACGAGGAGAAGCACTACACCGACCAGGCAGCGACCGAACAAGTGAACCTGAAACCACGTCAACCCGCTCTGACCAGCTAGTCAGCCACTCCCGCACTGCGGGGGAACCTCAGGGATAGTGCGCATCTGTCAGTGGCGGGGCCCGGAGCCCGCGGGAACACGGTCAAGAGACAACCTCGCTGTCAGTGGCCGTACCTAGGATTCCTGTGTGACCGAGCACCCTGAATCCACACTGCAGCAGTTGAACACCGAGATCTTAGGGGCCTACGGCTGGCCGCCCTTCGGCGGTATGTTCGACATAATCGAGGAGTGGCCAGCCGGAATCCCCACCAAGATCGGCGTCTATGTCTTCCTGGCCGGTGGCGACAAGCCCATCACCTATCCGGTCGGCGAGTCCTCGATCGTCTACTTCGGCAAAGCAGAGCAGCAGCGTGGAGTGCGGGGCCGGGTCAGCCAGCATCGAGGCAGGATCAAAAACGGCCCTCACGAGCGCTGGGCTGGGCATCCGGCGCACGAGTGGCTGATGGCACGAGGAGGCTTCTGCGCGTATTCGCTGGCTCCCGACCGCGATCCGGCTCACCCACTGGGCCACAGCGCCTCATGGGTGGAGCACGAGCTGATTAAGGCGTTTCAGCGTCTGCACCGTACACGTCCTGTGGGCAACGGAACCGCTGCGTGAAGCCTGCCTGCTGGTCCTGCCCTGCGGAACAAGCGAGCGCATGCACAGACGACGGGTGGTTCGACGCCCTTGGCCTCGGAAGCCGAGTGACCTCTCGGCTCAACAGCCGGCGCGCCTGGAGAAAGGACCCGTGAAGGTCGGAATGTCGGTGATCAAGGGCACACCCAAGTGCGCATGCTGCGGAGGAAGGAACGAGCGCAGATTCGTCTCCAGCGGAGACGAAACCGTGTGGACGTACGTATGCGACAGCGCCAAGTGCAACGAAGATCAGAAGGAGATCGCCAGGAGGGCGGCGAGGCACGGCATTACGTACGACAGGTACTCGGAGATCCACTTGAGTCAAGGCGGTCGGTGCCCGGTATGCGGACAACACCTCGGGAAGTTCGACAAGGATGTTGTGATTGACCACGATCACTCGTGCTGCCCCGGGAAGGCATCCCGCGGTGATTGCGTGAGAGGCATCCTTCATCGGCGGTGCAACTCCGTGATCGGCTACCTCGGCGATGACCCGGACAAGTTTGAACGGATAGCCGAGTACCTCCGGGGCTACTGAGGGTGAATGTGGGCAACCGTCAGAGCGCCTCTGCTGACCACCTTTGTTGTTCAAGGACAGCCGTTGTCCTTCGATAACGAAGTCGATCGGTAGGTAAGCGCTGATCTGCGGCGACTATGTTGAATGACAGGGCCTAGAACGGATCTCTGGCCTGGGCTTCTGTTTCGGGTCACGCCCATGGGCGTGCGATAGGTTGCCCGGCATGACTGAGTTAGGACCCGTCGCCTGGCCACCTGCCCCGATAAGGACCGATCGGCTCCTGCTCCGCGAGTCCGAGGCTCGGGACCGCGCGGCGTTCATCGAGCTGTTTACCTCGCCGGAGGTGCGCACCTACCTTGGTGGCCCTCGACCGCACGATGAGCTTGAACGCACGGTGCCGGAGGTGCCCGGTCGGCGCCCCGGCGTTTTCGTGATCGAGCTCGACGGCGCGTTGATCGGCACGGTCATGCTCGACCGGCGCGACGCGGAGCGTCCGGGGCACCTCCGCCCGGACGCCGAAGAGGCCGAGCTCGGCTACATGTTCCTGCCGCACGCGTGGGGACACGGGTACGCAGTCGAGGCATGCGCGGCGGCACTCGACTGGTTCACCGACACGCTTCCCGGCGAGCCGGTGGTGCTCTGCACCCAGACCGCCAACGACCGCTCGATGCGCCTCGCGGCAAAGCTGGGTTTCACCGAGGTGGAGCGGTTCGAGGAGTACGGCGCCGAGCAGTGGTTCGGCGTGTGGTCCCCGGTCACGGTGTCCGGCTGAGGCTGGATTGGGCGGCTTCGTCTTCCGTGTGGGCGCCCTGGTCTTGTTGGTGCTTGAAGTGGTAGCGCATGGATGCGTAGGAGACCAAGTAGTCGTGGTTGTCCATGAGCTTGCTCCAATGCCCCTGACGTTGAGGTTGTCGGTGAGCATGCTGTCGATTAGGCCGATGGGAGACTGCCTCTGAGCGGGGCCCTTCCCCGGGAGGGCTTCCCCTTCGACTGGGCGTGAGGCGTCCAGCGCGAGGCGGACTGTCCGAGGCGGCGCAAGATCCGCCCCGACCAGTACGGCCACCCACCGCCCCCAGCACGTCATCTCCTACAACTAGGTTCGCTGGCAAGGAAGACGGAACGACTGGGTTCGCTGTCAATCGCCTCGATTGGATGACAAAGGACAACAGTTCGCCGGGGGCAGACAGGAAAGATCGCGGAAAGACTGGCCAACGGGCGCGAGGGCATGTCAACGTAGACGACCTTGCAAGAAACCCCAGGTCAGAGAGGTGATTGCCCGTGACCGTAGCCCCTGCGGGCCCCGGTTTCTCTACCACCGTCGAAGCCCTGCGACCGCGGGAGTGGCAGCTGGGCCCCGGTCAGCCGACCCTGGTCATGGACCAGTTCTCCGCCGAGGACTTCCACCTGATCGTCGATGATCGCGCGGACGTGCACGTCAGCTCCAAGGACGGCCGGTTCTACCTCGGCTGGTTTCCGCTCGGCCGCCCCGGCACGGATGGCGAGGGATGGAAGATCGCTGTCACTGGAACCGCCAAGATCCGCGGCTACCACCTGTCGTTCGATACCGAGACGCCGGCCGACATCGTCGCCGCCACCGTAGCGAGTGTGCTGGAGACCTCACGCCGCCTCTGACAGCGCGGACACCGACACGTAGTGCCCGCCCTGTGAGCGCTGGCCGTACCGAAGGCCGGCCCGTTCCACTGCCCCCGTTTCCCCCGAACCCCAGGAGGCTGTCCTTGACGTCCCCGGAGATGACCGTCGGCGATCTCATCGACCTGTTGTCCGGCTGCGACCGGAGTGCTCCGGTCCGCCAGGCCATGAACCCCTTCGCCCCGATGGCGCACCGCTTGGCGCAGGTCCTCCAGTCGGTCGACGAGACCGGCCAGACCGTCGTCTACCTCGCCGAAGGACCGGACCCGGACGCACAGCTCGGCCACCTTCCGCCGGAGGTCGCCATCGAGCTGACGTGGCAGGGCCCCGTCCAGGCGCCCCCGCGCCGCCCCCGCCGCCGCGCCGGCGGCAACTAGACCCTCACCGAGCCCTTGGAGGCGCCCCTGTACCCCGACTTCCCGCTCGACTCGTCCACCCCGCGCGGCGGCCAACCCGCGTTCTGGGTCGGCCCCCGGCACCTGGCCGGTGACGATGGACGCCTCTACGACGTCGTCGCCGACGCGCTCGCCGGCCTGGGCTGGCTGAGCCTGACGATCGTCCGCGGACGGCACGAGCCGGACGAGGCACCGGAGGACCGCCAGGTCCTGCGCAGCACCGTCCTGCACATCAGCCCCGACGCTCTGCGCTGGGCCCAGTGGGGCCTGGCGGACGAGCCGTTCCACCTGGGCGAGCTGCCGATCGCCTGGCAGATCTCCGCCCGAGCCGAGGCGAGCAGCCCGCTCGCCCAGTGGTCGGCCTACTTCACCCGTGACGTCCCCGGCGAGGCGGTGGTCGACTTCCTCATCGCGCTCGACGCAAGTGACCAGCCTGCCGTGCCGCTCGCCGGATCCGAGCTGGTCCTTGATGCTGTCGCCGCCCACGGATGGTTCCGCGACATCGACCAACCTCAGTCGGCGGCGACGGACCCGACGTTCACCTCGCACATCAGCCTCGGCGAGGTCCCGCCCCTCATCCAGGACGCCGACCCGCGGGCCCTGTCCGCCGAGGACGACGAGACGGGACTGGCCGGATGGCAGGCGTGGGCCGAGCCCGCGCTCGGCGCACCGTGTCTGTGGGCGGCATCGTTCGCCGCCAGCGTCCCGCACGACCTCGTCGCCGCCTTCGCCGCCTCCCTCAGCTCGACCGCACCGGTCCTGCGGCGGGTACTGCCCGAGGCCACCCAGGAGCGACTCCTGCGCGCGCCGGCCATCTAACGTCCCGTGCACAACTCTCGACGATCGCAGTCCGGCACCCTCTCAGTTGGGGGTGCCGGACTTTCTTGCTTCTCGGGTGAAGTGGCCGTTCGGTCTTCGATGCCCAGGAAGAATTGCCGGCCGTTGATGGAACGATGCAGGATGCGGCAATGCACCCCAGCCCCGGCGCCTTAATGGTCATCGCTCTCATCGTCGCCGTGACGATCGCGTTGACGGTCCGTTCACGCCGCAAGCGCACGGCTGCCCTCGCGGCGCAGTGGCAGGCATTTCAGCAGCACCGAAGCTCCGGGCAGGGGCAACTCCTCCAGGTGACGCGGGTCTACCAGCACGGCCGCCGTGGCTCCAAAGCTGTCGTGACCTGGTGCGACACCGGGCGGCAGCAGGACGCCTGGTTCTGGGACTGGCACGTTCCCGCAGGCGCGTACCTGCTCGTGAACGCCTCCAGCGGCTACGGGCCGCACAGTCACAATCCGAACGTGCTCTACGTCCAGCCCGGCCAGGTCCGGGCCTGGGTACCAGGCCAAGCCGCTCGCGCCGCTCAACGCGTCAGCCAGTAACGCACTGCTGCCTCCGACCTGCGGTGGTCGGAGGCAGCAGCGTGACGTGCGCGCAGGTCAGCTCGTTGCCGTGGCCTTGGCGAGAGCCTTGTCGAGGTGGCGGTCGACCAGGGCCGGGGAGCCGGAGACGACCAGCAGCAGGTTGCCGTCGCGGATCGCGGTCTGCTTGACCACAGTGCTCCGTCCCCCGGCGATGAACGTCAGGAGCTGGCTCCACTGCTCGTCACCGCCGACGTGGGGTGCGGGCAACTTCTGCGAGGTCACGTCGACTGGGGTGCCGCCCGCGACGACCTGATAGGTCGGGCAGCCGGTCATGGCGTCGAAGATCCGGTCGATGCCGTCGGAGAGCTTCTTCACGCTGTCGCTGTACAGCTCCTCGGAGATCTCCGAGGAGCTGCCGCCATAGGTGAAGTCCGCCTTCGCCTTGTGCGGGAAGGCGAGCGTGCCGCCAGTCGCCGCGTCGCCCCCCAGCTCGCTCAGGGCCGGGCAGCCGATGACGCTGACGTCGTCGTGGTGGGCCGGACGCTCCGGCTTGGGAAGGTAGCCGTTGCCGAGGTCGCGCGGGTCGAGCAGGCGGGACTCGAGTGCGGCCGAGGAGAGCGCGGTCGGCTTCTGGACGGCGTCGGCCGGCTTTCCCGTACGGAAGGAGGGGGTCTGGTGCTTGGCCCCGGTGGTGTCGGTGGCGCAGGCGGGCAGGGCGAGGAGGGCGGCGGTGATGCCGAGTGCGGTGGTGGCGACGCGAACGCGCATGACGGAACTGACCCCTTGGTGCTAGGCGACGGGTGGTCAGTGCGGGCCTGCAGGCCCGGTGGGGTCGTAGGAGTGGTGGTCAGTGCCCGAGGTGGCGCAGGCAGTCCTCGAACGTGGCGTGCGTCGCGTCCGCCGGTCCGGAGTGCCGGTTGTACCAGGCGGTGTCGATGCGGGTCTCCTGCTGCTGGTGGCCTGCCCGGCAGCGCAGCCAGATCTCGCCACGGGTGGAGAGGATGAGCCAGTCCCGATATGCGCCGCACTCGGTGCAGGCGGCCATCTCGCCTTCGAGGACGAGGGGCTGCTTCCACGGCATCATCTTGCCGTCGACCTGGTCGTGGCTCGGCACGCGCAGTTCCGGCGGGAGGAAGTCGTCCACGATGGCGGCTGGCTCGGCGGACTCCGTCTCAGGCGCCGACACTCCGAAGCCGGGCGGGACTTGGCCCTGCAGCTGCACGTACAGCTCGGCGAACTGTCTCTGGGCTTCGCTCGGCTCCTTGGCCCTGCGGCGTATCCGGTGAAACACCTCGGCGTCCTCCTCTACCTCAGCACCTCGTCCTGCGCGTTTCATGATCGTGCCCCACGCCCCCGGCGGTTTCAATTCACAAAGTCCACAGTCACCTCCGGCCAGGTCAGCAGAGGTATTCGGCTTCTCGGCTGCCCAGAGGATGAGTTGGCCACGATGCGTGTCTCCATGCGCCGGGGTGGCCATGCCAGGGTGTGCCCGATCACACGCCATCGTCTCCCTCGACCGCTCAACTTCGCGACGCCTACTGGCTCGACTCGCCCCACCTGCGCCATGCTCGTCCGTCCTGCGGGTGCACGGATGCCGACAGCCCCCACATCGGACCTGGTCGCCACCGAGGTTCGATGTGGCGCACGGCCATGCTCTGGATTGCGGGCGAAGCGGTGGCGCTGTCCCTTCTCTCGGTGATGCACTGAGTCCGCGTGCAGGCACCCGGCGGGCTCACAGGGGCTTACGTGATGTGTCCTCTCCGCTGCGCTGCCTGCCGGGCGCGGAGGGCCTGGTGGTCGTCCCGCGCGTTGCGGACCGGCGCCCTGCGGTGCTGGTCTCGGGCAGGTGGGAGGCGTCGGCGGGCAGATCGGCGGTCCGCCGCATCCGCCACACGAGCACGTCGCTGACGGAGTCCGCGGTGCCGAGTTCGCGGCGGCCGGCAACGTCGGACAGAAGGACGGCCGCGTCGTGTCCGGCGGCTTCGGCTTCCGCGATGGTCGCCGCCAGGGCGTACCAGCCGGGTTCGGCGAGGATCTGCTCGGCCAGCTCCGGCAGCGCCTCGCGCAGCAGCACGGTCTGCCGCTGGAGCATCGGTCGGCTCAGACGTCGGCCGCGCTGGTAGAGCACGCCTAGGGGCTGGGCGGCGGCGGCCTGGTAGGCGGTGCGCAGGTGCGCGGCGGCCCGGGTAGCGGCCTCGGCCTGCTGGGCGTGCCCCTTCCTGGCGTGCCAGTGCGCGGCGGCGGTGATGAGGAAGAACAGCATGTCGATAGCCATGGCCGTGGTGGCTCCGTCCTCGCCGCGGCCGAGGGCCGGGCCGCTTTGGACGAGGTCGCGGGCGGCCTGCCGCAGGACTCGATCGTGCCCGCGCACGGCGCGGACGTGAGAGCGCGAGGCCCGTTCGAAAGCCGTTGCAGCGTCGCGCAGTTCGCGGCGGGTGTGGGCGGCGGAGGTCTTCGCGAGGGCATCCAGGACCTCGCCGGCCGCTGCGATGTGGGCGGCGGCGACCGCGTCCTCGCCGTGCTCGACGACGAGCACGGCCTGCCACACGGCCGAGGCTGTTCCGCGGCGTGCGGCGGCCGGACTGCCCGGCTCCGTACGGATCGCATCCTCCCGCCGGGCAGCCGGAACGTCCTGCGCGTCACCGGCCCAGCGCTCGCGGATGCGGGGCAGCGACAGGTCGGGGGCCAGGCGCGCGCCGGGGTAGAACACCGGCTCGCCGTCCTTGTTCAGGTCATCGGGCAGGGCGACCTTGTACCCGAGGAGGTCGCCAGAGGGAGCGGCGCGCTTGCGGATCAGGAGGCCGGCGGTGGCGAGCCGGTCGAAGAACTCCTCGTCGCTCCTCGCGCCGGCCACCGCCCGTCGTACGGTTTCGCGCAGTTCCTCGCGGGCGGTGCGCTCGCGACCCTGCCGCTCGGCTTTGTGGCGTTCGGCGCTGGTGGGCCGTTGGGCTGCGGTGCCGTCGCCGGGGGCGACCTGGTGGAGGCCGAGTTCCTTCTCGATGAGCCGGGCTTCTGCCTGGGCGCGGGCGCCGGAGCGGAAGTCGTCGGGGCGGTGGCCGTCCTCGGTGACGAGGGTGGCGACGATGTGGATGTGGTCGTCGGCGTGGCGTACGGCGGCCCAACGGCAGCCGGGCTGTCCGTCGCCGGGGTCGATGCCGGTGGCGGCGACGATGCGGCGGGCGATGCCGGCCCACTCCTCGTCGGACAGGATCCGGTCGCCGGGGTCGGCGCGTACGGAGGTGTGCCACACGTGCTTGGCCGGGCGGGCGTGCTTTGCGAGGGCCATCACGGGCTGGTCGAGGAGCTGCTGGAGGTCTGTGAGGGTGGCGCTCGGGTGGCGTCCGGGGTCGGGGGACATGCCGTCGAAGGAGGCGACGAGATGGGGGTCGGTGTGATCCTCGTACTTGCCGGTCTCGTAGAGGTAGTAGAGGAGACCTCTGGTGTCCGACCCGGACGGGTTGACGCTGGGGATCATGAGCCGTGGTGCTCGATCAGCCGTGTGGCGGCTTCGTGGGCGGTGTCGGCGGCACGCCGTACGGCGGCGACGGCCGCTTCGAGCTGAGGAACGTCTGCACCGGAGTTGAGCGCCTTGACTGCCTGGTTGAGATTACTGCCGGCCCAGCCGAGCCGACGTCGGCTGTCGAAGAGGGCTGTGATGACTTCGCGTTCGTCGGCGATCTCGGCGCTGGTGCGGTTGAGGTCGCGGGCGGCGGCGAGCGCGGAGCGGGCGAGGAACCCGGCGACGGACAGATTGCACTGGGCGGCGGCGGACTTGATCACGGCGAACTCATCATCATTGAAACGTGTGTTGGGCTGGTGGAGGCGCTTCTTCTCGGGCGACTGGCGCGGACGCTGGCGGGCGCGAGGAGCGCGCTGTCGGCGTACACGCGGTTCAGTCTGCTTCTCCTCCTGCCCTGGCTTCGATCCGCCCCCGGTCGAAGCCTCAAGGACCTGCGCCCTCCGGTGCAGGTCCTCTCCCGCCCCCGAGGGGGCGGGTTCGGCGGAAGCTACGCTTCCGCCCCAACTTGCTCGCCCCGAGACCGAGTTGGAGTCGGGATCAGGTTCCGGGGTAGTGCCGTTCTTGCGTGCGTTCGTCATCAGGATTCGGGCCTCGTAGAGCGGGTGCGCTGCTGGATGGTTGCGGCCAGCGCGAGGACATCGGCTGGGCTGGCAAGGACGCGGACCGGCCCGTCGGGGCGGTCCTGGACGAGCCACTGCCCGGTCGGCGTGAGGACGACGGCGTGTAGGAGTTGCTGGCGGACCAGGACGTCCGCCCAGGCATCGGCCTCGGCGACGGTGGGCTCGGAAGAACGAGGGGGACGCGGAATCACGGCGTACCTCCTAAGCGGGGCGGTGGCCCGGTACGGAGCCGGGCCACCTTTGCGGGCACGGGCTTTGAACTGGGGCTTTGCCGGTTCAGCCGCACTCGGGGCAGCGCCCGACGTGGCTGTTGAGCGCGCGAGCCATCCGCTGTTTCGCCGAGGCAGCTTGCTTCGCGCTGGACTTCGCCGCCGGCCTGCCCGCGTGCCGCTCGGAGTGAGCGAGCATGAACCCGATCTCTCGCTCGTACTCCGCGCGGACGGTGTCGAACTGGTGGCAGGTCTTCATCGGGCGGTGCTCCTCGTCGTCGTGATGTCCTCGTTCCGCAGCTCCTGGAGGACGAGGCCGAGTCGGTCGTTCCCGACACCCGTCAGGCCCTGGCGGCGGATGATTTCGCGCAGCTGCACCCGGGTGATCGCTCCGTTGCCGTCCCGTTCGAGCAGGGCGGGAACATGGGGGCGTACCTCGTGGACAAGCTGGCGCTCGGACTCGCCCAGCTCGCGTGCCGGGCGCTCCGTCTGCGGAGAGCGGGACCGGGCACGGTTGTCCTTGTTCTTCGTCCGGGACTTCCTGGCCGGCTTCCGACGGAGTGGGACCTTGTGTCCTCGGTCCTGGGTGGTCTCGGTCCCGGATTCGGTGGCGGTCGGTCCTCGGTCCTGGGTGGTCTCGGTTCCGGACTCGGTGGCGGTCAGTCCCCGGTCCTCGGTGCTCTCGGTCCCCGACTTCGCGAGGCTCGGTCCCCGATGAGAATCTGGGTCCTGAGCTGCTACTTCTCGCGCGTTGCGGTCGGTCCTCGTGGCCGCTGAGACCCGGGCTGCGGCTTCTGGATCGGCGGGACCGGTCCCCGGGACCGCGCCGTCCTCAGGGGGCTTGGTCCCCGCGGTAGTTCCCGTTTCGTCGCCCTTGGTCCCCGCGCCGACCTTGGCTTCAGGGTCCGCCTCTTCCGGGACCGGTCCCCGAGGAGTCCTCGGTCCTCGGTCCGGGACCGGCTCGTCGGAACTGTCGGGACCGGGGACGGGGACCGGCACATTCGATGTCGGCTGTGCGGGGGCCGTGGCCGCCGATGCGCTGCTGTGCGCCGGGGACCAGGGAGAAGGGAGCGGGACCGTGGCGAGAGCGAGCGCGTGTCGCCGGGCGGCGAGCTGGTCGAGCAGCTGTGCTTGCTGGAGGGGGTCGGTGCCGACCGAAGCCCTGCCGACCGCCTTCGACAGGCGTCGGGTCAGCCGCCGGCCTCGACGGTTCCGCTGCTGCTCGGGTGTGCGCTCGGCGAGTCGGGCGGCGAGGGCGACCGCTCGGGCGGTGGCCCGGTCCCGGGTGATCTGTGCGGCGTCGCGGTCTCGCGCGGCGATGCCGAGGCGGGACAGGAGACGCTCACGTGCCTCCCGGCCCAGGACGGCGATCAGTCCTTTTGAGGCGGCGCCGGGTGTGCGCAGGCGCAGTTCGATGCCCATGGCCAGGTGCCACAGCATCGCCGCCATGACTGGTCCGACGAAGGCGCGGACCGTGCCGCCGATGGGGCCGCTCTCTGCGTAGGCGGGGATCACCTGCACCGTGGTGATCACCCAGACCAGCGTGCCCGGCAGGCCGGGGGCGCCCTGGACGGCGAGGTTCTGCCGTGCCATCAGCGCGGTGGCGAACAGGGCGAGTTCGGCGGCGGCGAACATGCCGGCGCGCTCGGCGGCGCCGGCCATGTCGAGGTAGTCGGCGGCGAACCGCCACGAGGTGTCGGCGCTGTAGGCGGTGCAGCCGAGGGCGGCGACGGCGGCGACCTTGACCGCCGGGCCGCCGAGACGTTTCTGCGAGCGAGATCCCCGGCGCCGGATGGTCCAGGCGGTCAGCACGAGCGCGAGGGTGGCGGGCACGACGGCGGCGAGGAGGAGAGGGAGGTCCGAAGTAGCACCGAAGGCGAGGACGGGGTGGGTCATGCTGCCTTTCCGAGAGGGGCGTGCGTCGGGGGCGACGCTGCCGGGCGGCCTGCCGGCTGCTGCGTGCCGGGAGCTGCGGGCGCGGGGGTGCCCTTGGTCTTGGAGGTCCTCTTCCGCTTCTTCTTGGGGCGGGGCGCGCCGTAGTTACGGTCGCGGTCGAGGACCTTGTTGGCGGCTTGCCGGAGCAGGTCTCGGGCGTGCTTGTGGCTGATCTGCAGGGCGGCGGCGAGCCGGTCGGGCTGCCAGCCCCGGACGTAGGCGTGGTCGATGACGACCTGCCGCTCGGCCTCGGTCAGGTGCACGTCGCGTCCCTGGAAGAAGGCGGTCACGCGCCGGTAGTCCAGGCGCTGGTGCAGTCCGTCGTGCAGCGGGCGCCGCTCGGCTTCGGTGAGGCCGCCCCAGACGCCCTCCTTGAGGACGTTCTCCAGGGCGAAGTCCAGGCACTCGCGGCGTACGGGGCACCAGCCGCACAGCTCCTTCGCCTCCGCGATCTCCTCGTGGTCCCGGGGCCCGGGGAAGAACACGGCGTCGGCGTCTTCGACGTCCATGCCGTGGCACGCTGCGCGGGTGTGCCAGCTGGTGTCTGCGATGCCGCGCAGGCCGGTGGCCGGCGCTTCGTGGGTGGTGATGTGGCGCAAGGCGGGTCTCCGATGTGCTGCCGCGGCGGGCTAGGGCGGTGCTCGGCGGGTGCGGCGTCGGGTGCCGGCTGCGGCGCGGGGCGTGCGTCGCAGCCGGTGCGGGACGTGTCGGGTGGCGGTGCAGCGGACGGGGGTGCACGCGCCGGGTGCGCCGGTCAGGCCAGGGCGGGCTGCTGGGCCTGCTGGGCGGTGGCGAGGTCGAGTCGGCCGGGGTGCGGGGTGGCGCGCGGGGCGGTTCCACGAGCTCCGCCGTCGGGGCCGATCCTGCGGCGGCGGCACGGCTCGCCAGGCTGGGCCAGGCACCAGTCGCACCGCACGCTCAGGACGTCGGGCAGTCCCTGCGCGACAGCGGCCTCACGGACTGCGCGGGCGGGCCGGTAGGGCGCGAGGGCTGCTCGGGCGGCGGGCGGTATGCAGGAGCCGATCTCCCGCAGCCGCGCCTCCAGCTTCGGGTCGACTCCGTCGCGACCGCTGGTGATCGCCCGGGGCTGCGCGGGCTGCGCGGTACCGGCGGCGACGGCTCGGCGGGTGCCGACCAGTTCGGCGGTCCAGGCGGCCTGGTCGTCCGGGTCGACGGACGGCGTGGGATCGGAGTGCCTCGCCAGGCGGTCGCGCCGGTAGCTCTCCCAGGGACGGGCCAGGTCCGCAGGCAGGATCTGGTACGGCGAGGCGCGGATGTGCTGGCGGGCGGCGACGCGGACGTCCCAGCCGTGCGGGGTGGCCATCGGCACGTCGCCCAGCAGCTCGTGCCACTGGGCGAGCTGGTCGCGCGCCTCGCCTTGGTCGGTGCGGATGGTGCGGGGGTCGAGTCGGCCGATGTAGGCCAGCAGGGCTGCGATTTCGCGGCGGTCCACGGTCAGCCCTCCGTTCCGGTCGGCTCGTCGAGGGCGGCAAGCAGGGCGGCGGTGTGGGCCTCCGTCCGCGTCATGCCCCCCGGTACGGCGGTGTTCTTGCCGGGCACGGCGTAGAGGTTCGGTCGGCTGGGAGCGTGCTCCCGGGCGACCCAGGAGCGCCAGTCGGCAGCCCAGGCTTCCGCCGCCCTCGGAGCATGGCCCGCCCGGTGTGCACGCCACTTCGCGTCGGCGGCCCGAAGGCCCTGCTCGCCGAGGCGATCGAGGTGTCCCTGCTGGCGGGCCCAGGTGTGGGTGGCGGAGTCGACCTGCCACTCGGCAGCCGAGAGGACGGCAGCACCACTACTGCTGTACCTCCGGTTCAAATCAGGTTCACTACGGTTCTGTGTGCCGGTAGCCGGTACATCGCTGTGCCGGTAGCCGGTACGGCGCTGTGCCGGTTTTCGCCTCGACCTGCCGGTTTCCGGTACTGCCGGATTCCGGACCCTCCCGGGGGATTCCGGCACCTCACGCGGGCGGATTCCGTACCGCCGCAGAGCAGAGAGCCGGAGCTTCGCGGGGCTTGCGGGCTCGTCTACTGCCGCCGTGTCGCTGTCTTCCTGCTGCTCGCGCTGGGCCTGGGCGACCACTTCGGCGGCGAGAGGCATGCGGTAGACCGTGCTGCGCTGAGGGCCTACGAGGTCATCGAGCTGTTCCAGCTCGCCGGCCAGGAGCAGGCGCTCGACGGCTTCGCGCACCGTGGAGACCGAGGCGCGGGTGCGCTTGGCCAGGCTGGACAACGAGGCCCAGGAGATGCACTGCTCGTCGGCCACCCGGTCGGCGATCGACAGCAGGACCAGGCGCGCGGCCCCTCGGCTGGAGCTGTGCTCCCACACCCACTCGCGGGCTTCGCTGCTCATCGGCCGCTCCAGACGAGCGGGCGGGTCCGGCTGCTCGCCGGGGCCAGGGTGGTGCGGTCCGGCTCGGGGCGCTGAGGCGCCGAGGCGGTGGTGGCTGCCGCGCAGGCCAGGCGGAAGAGCCTTTTACGCAGGGCAGGAGGCATGCGATACTCCCCTTTGCAGTGTTGCCACGCTGACGCGCCCCTCGGAAGGACTCAGCGTGGTGATGGTGGGCAATCTCCGCCCTTGCCGGGGCGGGTATGCCGCTTAGCGTTCGGCGTCCGTGAGTTACCGCTCTCGGGCGCCGTCGCTGTTTGCGGACCTTCGCGGTCCGGTCCGTGCTCGCGGTCTCCTCACGTTCGTCGCCGCAGGCGGGCTGCCCGGGGACGACGAACATACGCACGGACCGGTGTCAAGATCCAGACTTGGTTCTTAAACTCTGTACTGGTCGCAGAGAGTCCCCGAACGGTCGTGTGCCGCAGCCGTCCGCACAGGGCCTGGCGGGGCCCGTCCTCGCGTCGAAGCGCACCGTTGCCGCGGTTGCCACGTACGCCAAGAGCGTGCCATTGTGCCCGAGTTGGAGCGGGAGTCTGGTATTTCCGGCAGCGGAAAAGCGATGTGGATGAGGAGTTTCCACGGTCGCCTCCGCGCTTTCCGATCGAAGATCAAATACGGCCTGCCAGACGTGACGTATGTGGCTGGGTGAATGTGGCTTGCGCCACGCCGCCCGGCGTACTCCAGTCGGCAGAAACGGACAGGTCGCCCTGAAACAGGCGGTACGCGTCACACGGAAACGTGCTGGTGAGGAAGAACTTTCCACACGTGTGATCGGCGCGTCAAACTGCTGTTTATGGCGGGGTAGGGTGGCTGACGTGACGACGAAGCCCGCCCCGGAAAGGATCATGAAAGAGTGGCCGAAGGTCAGGTGAGCTCCAAGGGGCTCATGGATCGCCTAAACCGCCTGTTCGACACCGTGCACCCGCCCGATCGCGGCCCTTACAGCAACGCTGAAGTGGCCGAACTGATGGAGAAGCGAGGGCTGGGCAAGCTGTCGGGGCAGTACCTGTGGCTCTTGCGGACCGGGCAGCGCGATAACCCGACGAAGCGTCATCTCGAAGCGCTCGCAGGGTTCTTTGGCGTGGATCCCGCCTATTGGTTCGACGATGCTGTCGCCGAAAGGACCGTGCAGGAACTTGAGTTGCTCGCGCTGCTTCGCGACACGAAGATCAAGAACGTTCTTCTTCGTCTATCCGACGTCTCCGCAGACGGAAAGGATGCCGTCCTGGGGATCGTTGAGAGCGTGCGTAAATCCGAGGGGTTGCCGCCCTCAACTGGCGCGTAAACGGCCGTAGTTCAGTTAATGATCAAGGAAAGCAATGTGGTCTGCACGTAGGCTGCGCCGGCCTGACCTCTTGGCCGAGCTGAAGCTCCCGTACGTCACCAATATCCGCGACCTCAGCGACGAGGTGTCTCGCCGCACGGGACGGACGGTGGTCCTAGAGCCCCGGGAGCAGGCGCCCTCGGTGTGCGGGGCATGTGCCGTTACAGAGAGTGCCGTCCACGTTTTCTACGACCCGTGGACCAGTGTCCTGCACCAGGACCACATCATCGCCCACGAGTTCAGCCACCTACTGCTCGGCCACCACGAGAACCGACCGGTCTCCGCGCTGGCTCCGGCCTTCATCACCAGCGTGGACCCGGCCACCGTGCAGATGATGTTGGGGCGCACCAAGTACGACGAGGACGAGGAGCGAGACACCGAACTCCTAGCATCGCTGCTCCAGCGCCAGATCATCGACCGGTGGCTGCGCAGCGACGAGTCCTCCGGGGACGAAGTACAGGACCGGGTCACGCACACGCTGCTGCGCCGACGGGAGGCCCGGCCGTGAAGGACCTGCTCCACCCGATCAGCCTCGTCGTCGCGACGCTCGGCTTCCTCTGCCTCCTGCGGGACGTGCCCACCCGGCGCCGCGACCCCGCCTCGGCCGCGCTGGCCGCCGTCTTCCTGCTGTCAGGGCTCTCGTTCCTGTTCTCCATCACGCCGATGTGGAACTACCTCGACCGTGTGCTCGGCACCGTCAACATCTCCGTGCCCCTCGCGCAGGGCTGCGTGGTCGCGCTCCTGGGCTGCCAACAGGTGGTCCTCACCCACTGGGGATCCCCGCCCGAGGTAGCCCGCCGGCGCAGTCGCCGCTGGCTCTGGGTCGGCTTCGCGGTGATCGCCGGGCTGCTGGTGCTGTTCGCCCTGCTGACGCCCAACGCGCCGCACCCGATCGACTTCACGCTCTACTATGCGCACGACGACTGGTACGCCGCGTACCTCACCCTGTACGTCACGGCCTACACCATCGGCGAAGTCTTCCTCGCCCGCGCCTGCTGGCGCCTGGCCCTCCGCAGCATTCGCGGGTCCGTCCGCGTCGGCCTGCGCATCGTCGCCCTCGGCGCGACCGTCACCCTCGGATACAGCGCCGTCCGCATCGGCAACGTGATCGCCGCCGCCTTCGACACCTCTCTCGCGGAATGGGAGGGCTTTGCCTGGACCTGCGGCGATGTCGGCGCCATGCTCACGCTGATCGGCTGGCTCGTGCCCACCATCAGCGACCAGGCCCAGAGCGTCCGGTACCGGATCAAGCAGTACCGCAGCTACTACGGGCTGCGCCCCCTATGGCTGGCCTTCTACAGCGAGGCACCCGAGATCGAGCTGCCGATCGACAGGGTCGACCCGGCCCAGCGGCGCCGCTTCCGTCGCATCTCGATCCGGCTCTACCGCCGAGCCGTCGAGATCCGGGACGGCCGGTTCGTGATCCGCCAGTACCTCGACGCCGCCGTCCGTGAGGCCAGCGAAGCCCGTCACCGGGCCCGAGGGCTGCACGGAAAGGATCTGTCCGCGGCCGTCACGGCGGACCAGATCCTCGCCGGAATCGCCGCCAGGGCCGCCGGCGCCCGCCCGGAGCCCGACCAGCTCACCGAGTTCGCCGACTTCGAACGCCAGACCACCAGGCCCATGGACGACATCGACGCTCTCCTCGATGTCGCGCGCCACCTGCCCCGCCAGCCCGCACGAGTCCCCCACCTTGAGCGAGTCTCCGCATGACGAACGACCTCACCCACCAGCCCGCCCACGTCCAGCTCCGGGCCCTGGACCGCGGCGAGATCTCCAGCCGCG
Organism: Streptomyces zaehneri; assembly: GCF_032248645.1. Taxonomy (NCBI): domain Bacteria; kingdom Bacillati; phylum Actinomycetota; class Actinomycetes; order Kitasatosporales; family Streptomycetaceae; genus Streptomyces; species Streptomyces zaehneri. Next base: position 105,406 of record NZ_JASTTJ010000004.1, on the reverse strand, counting down.
AACTGCTCGACCTGCACCTCGCCCAGATAGACGCCAGCCAGATCAACGCCGTCGTCACGCGCGACGACAACGCGGCCCGAGCCGCCGCGCATGCAGCCGACGAACGCCGCGCCCGCAGCGAGAGCACCGGCGTCCTCAACGGCCTTCCCCTCACGATCAAGGACAGCTTCGAGACGGCGGGCCTGCGCACCACCAGCGGCGCCGAAGACCTCGCCGACCACGTCCCAACACGCGACGCCGACGCGGTCGCCCGGCTCCGCCACCAAGGTGCCGTCATCATGGGCAAGACCAACACCCCTGCGTACTGCCAGGACCTGCACACCGACAACGTCCTGTTCGGCCCCACGCTCAACCCGCACGACCCCAAGCACACCACCGGCGGCTCCTCCGGAGGCCCCGCCGCAGCAGTCGCCGCCCACCTGACCCCCGCCGACCTCGGCAGCGACCTCGCCGGCTCCCTGCGGCTCCCCGCCCACTACTGCGGCGTCTACGGCCTGCGCCCCACCCACGGACTCATCCCGGCCCGCGGCCACATCCCCCGCCCGCCGGGATGGATCACCAGCAGCGACATGTTCACCCCCGGCCCCCTGGCCCGCGACCCCCGCGACCTCGACCTGCTCCTCGCCGCACTGACGACACCGTCACCCGACGAAAACAACCCTTGGAGCGTCACGCTGCCCACGGCGCAGCGCCAGATCGGCCAGCTCCGCGTGGCGGTGTGGGCCGAAGACGCGAGCTGCCCCATCGACCGCAACATCGCCGATGCTGTCGCCGCCCTGGAAGGGACACTCGCCTCCGCCGGCGCCAGTGTCCACCGCACTGCGGAGCCGGTTGGCTTCGCCGAATCCCTCCGCCTCTTCGAGCAGCTCCTCCACGCCACCACGACGGCCGCCACCGACGATGCCGTCGGCGAGGCCGAACTCGCCGCGGCCCGTGGCCTGCACGCGGACGACGCGAGCCCACGGGCCGCCATCCTCCGCCACCGCACGCAGACACACCGCGCCTGGCTCCGCGCCAACGAGGAGCGCCTCCGGCTCCAGCAGACGTGGCACCGGTTCTTCGCCGACGGTCAGTACGACGTCCTCATTACGCCCGCCGCTCCCACCGCGGCGATCCCGGCCGGGAGCCGTTCTCTCACGGTCGACGGCGTCGAACGGAGCTTCTTCGACCAGACCGGCTGGGCCAACCTCACCAGCCACGTCGGTCTGCCCAGCCTCGTCATGCCTATCGCGCACGGCGCCGACGGCCTCCCGATCGGTGTGCAGCTCGTAGGACCGGCTTATTCGGACCGGACCCTGCTCGTGATGGCCGAGCACCTGGCGCCCCTGCTCGGAGGGACGGCCGAGGGCGTCATCGCACCATGGAGCGGATGACCTCTACGTCACCGTTGTAGGTGACTGCGTCTTCATCGGCGGTAGGCGGTTCGAACCGAGCGAAGAAGTCGTCCAAGGCTTCGGGATATGGACAGGATTTGTTGCTGTCCGTTGTCCACGTCTCGGCCACCGCGACGTGCCCCCGAACGCCTTCATGAGGCGATGGGCCGGGTGGTGCTGCGCTCCAGGCGCGGCACCGAGATACTTCCGGCGTTCCCGGAGATGGGGGCTGGGGCTGTGCAACTGCCGGATGCCACCACTCTGGACGGCGAGCTGCTCGGCTGGTTGGAAGCGTTCCAGGACGGCGACGGCCCGGGCGACCGGGGCGGTAATGATCCAGCTGGCCGGAACTCCATGGGCGTCTTCGCCCTTGAAAGCGAGACTACGCAGCCGGTGGCGGTAGACGCAGCCGTCCGGATCGCGTTGGACGCTCAAGCAGCCGCGTTGCAGGTGCTTGACTACTGGTGCAGGGGTGGTATTCGGACCATGCGCAATCCTCGCCCAAGGCGGATGTGTCAGCGCGCTAGTCGAGACCGTGGGCTCACGCCACCCCGAACGTCCGCTCGTGCCGATGAGCGAGCGTAACCTTATGGTGCCGAAGTACGTGCACGGCCTCGGCTCCCCGGCCCCGCACCATAGCCCTAAGCTGATCAGATGGCGGACAACCTGCTCATCCATGGCGGCAACGAGAACGCACTTCGCACCCTGAAGGACACCGGCCAGTATCGAGGCAGGGTCAAGTCGGCATATCTGCGACCGCCGTGGGACATGCAATGGGGGTTCGAGCACCACGAAGCTCCTGGCCGCGCGTCCTGGCTCGGCATGATGCAGGTGCATCTGCGTCTGGTGCGCGACCTGCTCGCCCCTGACGGCTCTGCGTGGGTGCACGTCGACGACCGGCAGTTCGCTGACTGCCATGTGCTCATGAACAAGGTCTACGGCCGATCGAACTTCGTATCTACAGTCGTCGTTCCAAAGCCTGCACGGAATAACTCCCGTCACTTCACGGTCAGCCACGACTACCTACTTGTCTTCGCGAAAGACGCCTCGACATGGCAGCCGAACCCTCTCCCTCGTACAGCCGAATCAGAGTCGAGTTTCCGCAACCCTGACAACGATCCCCGCGGGCCGTGGCGAGCAGCCGACCTCTCCTTCCCCGTTCTTCGTGAGAACCTGCGCTACGAAGTGGTAGGTCCGTTCGGCACGGCCATACAGCCACCTGCCCGCCGTTCTTGGCGATTCACCCAGCAGCGTTTCGAGGAACTCGATCGCGACGGACGTATCGCATGGTCGCCCAGCGGCCGTCCGACGCTGAAGCTCTATCTATCGGAGGCCCCTGACAAGCCGCCCTCCACGGTATGGAGCCCGGCCGACGTGGGGACAAGTTTCCAAGCGCGCCAGCACCTGCGCGGACTGCTCGATGACATGCACCAGCCAGCTCCGCCGCCGGAACAACTGCTGCAACAGATTCTCACGATCGCGACCAACCCCGGTGACCTCGTGTTCGACTACTTCGGCGACTTAGGCACGGCCGCTGCGGTCGCGCACAAAACTGGCCGCCACTGGCTCGCTGTCGACAGCGAGTCGCACGTCGTCCGCGACCGTCTGGACAAAGTGATCAGCGGTAACGACTCAGGCGGCATCACACATGAAGTGAACTGGACAGGCGGCGGTCACTATGACGTAATTGCGGCGGCGAGACCCGACCAAGAATCCGGGCCCCCTGATTCGGGCGCCGACGAACATGTGCGGATTCAGGTCGTCACGTACCGGAAAGACGGCAGCGTCGTTCCCGCATTGGACTCGACCGAGAAGGACCACCGATCGGCCGAGCTAAAGGTCATCAGGCAACGCCGCGAACTCCTGCAGGAGCTTCGGAAGGTCGTCAGCGACAGGAGTGCGCCGGAAGCCGCAGTTCAACGGATAATCGGACGCAATCACTGGATCTTCGGGGGTGAGTACACAGAAGCCTCGGAACGACGTGACCTGTTGCCCCTCGACCAGCACGACATTCTTCTCGTGCGCGCTGACCGCAGCGTTCACGTCGTCGAACTCAAGAAGCCCGGCGCCGCACTTGTCAGGTGGCACCGCAACGGCCTGATCATGTCGAACGAGGTGCACGAGGCGGTGAGTCAATGCAGGAACTACGTTCAGAGAATGGATGACGCGGGACCGACACTGGAAACAATCCACCGCAACACACTTGACCTTGACTACGATTACCTTCGTACACGGGGAACCGTTGTGATCGGGAATCCTGATCACGTGGAGGTACCTGGAGTCACTCAGCAGATGGTCGCCCGTACCATCCGTTCCTTCAACACGGACCAGAGCCGAGTTCAGGTACTCACCTACTTGGATCTGATCGAACGCGCGGAAGAAGCACTCCGCTTCGTCGAGGACGACCTCGAAACTCCTGGTATCGAGAGTGCACCCTGATGAGGTACACGCTGGTCTCTCTGCGGACAAGTCGATGCACTCTCATGCCGCCGAGCGTGTGTTACTGGCCTGAACTCTGCTCGTGGTCTTGTGTAAGGCGGGCGGCGAGGTAGTCGGCCCAGTCTCGGCGGCCGTAGGTGACCCAGCGGACGGCCGTGTTGACGTGGAGGCCGAGGAGGTCGGCAAGAATTGCGGCGGGCAGGTCGGCGGCAAGGGCCGGTTCGCGCGGGCCCACGGCTGCCAGGACGGCCGCCGCAGCGGATCGGCTCCGAGGTGATCGGGCAGACGGCTGCGGTAGGCCCACAGAAGCCGCACCGCACGCCGGTAGCGGTAGGTGGAAGTAACGAGGTTGTGAACGAATAGTCGGGTGAGGTGTCCTGCCCGAGGTCGAGCTTCGGGGTGTAAGGGCCTGGCGCGGTGGACCGGTGGTGATACACCGAGGCTCGGTGGCTACTCTCGTCTCTCCATTGATCTTGACTACAGGGGAGCAGACTGTGCGCCATGCCACCGTGACGCCCGAGGGCGACCAGATCCGCTGGGTTGAATTGCCGGGGCAGGAGCCGCCACGCGTCTACGTGCATGGTCTGGGTGCCAGTTCACCCGCCTACTTCACGGAGGTCGCGGTCCATCCCCTGCTTGCGGGCCGCCGTTCGCTGCTGATCGACATGCTGGGTCACGGCATCAGCGACCGGCCGACGGGCTTCAACTACACCCTGGAATCACACGCGGATGCGCTCGCCGCAGCCCTGACCTGCGCGAGTGTCACCGGTGCCGAGCTGATCGCACACAGCATGGGTGGCTCGGTGGCCATCGTCCTGGCCACCCGGCACCCGCACTTGGTCTCCCGTCTGGTCCTGGTGGACGCCAACCTTGACCCGATCGCGCGCACACCTGCCTCGTCGGGCAGCAGCGGGATCGCCGCCTACTCCGAGCAGGAGTTTCTGGCAGACGGGTGGGGAGAGGTCCGCGACCGGGTCGGCCCCCACTGGTGGTCCACGATGCGTCTGGCCGGCCGTGAGGCCCTGCATCGCAGCGCGGTCCACCTCACCCGCGGCACCGTCCCCACCATGCGTGAGCTTCTGCTGGACCTGCGGATTCCCCGCGCCTACCTGCTGCCCGAGGCCGACGGCCCGCTCACGGGCACCGCCGCACTCACCGCGGCAGGGGTGTCCGTCGTCAGGATCCCGGACTGCGGACACAACATCATGCTGGACAACCTGGAAGCCTTCGCCCGCGCCACCGCGGCGGCACTCGCAGACCGAGACCAGGACCAACAGGCCGCGCGCGAGGCCAGAGCGTGACGTGGAAAGGACCGTGCAGGGTTCCTCGTGTGTGATGACGAAGGAATGGGCCCGTGCGGCCTTGTCCCATCCCGCCTTCACGGGCATCTCCCGCGCACATCTCGGCGGCTTGATCGAGGAGTTGGCCCTTCCGTGGGCCGCGCGGTGTGAGTCCACGCTGCACCAGCGACGAGGAGGGAAACGCAGGCAACAGCCGGGCGCAGGGCCGAAGCACGACCTCGTCTTCACCGACAGGGTCCTGGTCACCCTGATCTACCTGCGTCATCAGCTCCCGCATGCCGCTCTCGCGGAGTTGTACGGCCTGGAGCGGTCCACCATCACCCGGGCGATCGGGGAGATTCGCCCACTGCTGGCCGAGCGGGGTTTCGCCGTCCCCGACCGGAGCAATGTGCGGCTGCACACCCTGGCCGACGTGTTCGCCTACGCCGAAGCGGAAGACGTCACCTTGCGGATCGACGGCACTGAGACCCAGGTCCGTCGCCCCCAAGCCCACCGGCCCGGACGGCGGGCGTTCATCTCGGGCAAGAGGAAGCAGAACACCTGCAAGACCACCACGATCAGCGACGGCCAGGGCCGCACTCTGTGGTCGGGGGCCGACCGGCCCGGAAGAATGCACGACCAGACCGCAGTACGCACCGAAGGCATCGCCGAACAGTTCCGCCTCCACCCGCACGTGAAGGCCGAGGTCGACGAGGGATACCGGGGCCTGGCCAACGAGTTCCCCGGCCAGATCTCCGCTCCGCCGAGAAAACCGAAGGACGACGCCCCGCTCGGCGAGCAGTACGCCTGGCGCGAGAGGCGTCGACTGCAGTCCTCCCGCAGGATCTGCGTCGAGCACGCCAAACGCCGAACACAAGCAGTGGCGCCCGCTGCAGCGGTACACGGGACGTCGCGAACACTTCGCACAGACCTACCGCGCCATCGCCGGCCTGGTCTCCGACCGCGCCAGCCATCGGACCACCCGAGGGCCGACAAGCACCGAACTCGTCCTCGCCCGCCCCGCAACCGCCTGATCACCCACCAGCCGAACCAACAGGCCAGCGCACCTCGAACTCATTCGCTCACAACCCCGTAAGGCACAGACGCAGGCCGACCAGCTCACGGTGGTAGTCGTTCAACTCCGCGCCACTCATCTGGGCGAGCGTGCGTCCGCGGGCGTTGGCCCCCAGCAGGAAGTGGCGTACGCAGCTGAAGTAAGTGCGGATGCTGGCGATGGTGATCGGCTGCTCCCCGGGCGGGGTGTCCTGGGTGAGCTGGGCGTAGAACAGGCGCTTGGCGGTGGGGACGAACGCCGTCGGCAATGTCGTGAAGTCCAGCTTGAGCGACTTGCGGTCGGCACGCAGCCACGCCGGCGTCGTGGACGAGCGCGCCGACGGTGACCCGCAGGACACCAGCGACGTGATCGACGAGCGTGCCCAGGAGCCCCACGTCCTTGGCGCGAGCGACCAGACCGGTCTCCTCGGTGGGTTCGCGGTTCACCGCGTCCTCGAAGGATTCCCCGGCCGCCACGTTGCCGCCAGGCAGTTCGAGGGTGCCGCGGCGGTGCAGGCCCAACAAGATGTCCTGTTCACTGAGCAGGATCGCTCCGACGCCGACGGCCGCGTGCGCTTTCGGCGCTCTGGTGCTGCGGGGTCGGCTGGAGACGCGCGCCGGCCGGTCGGGGACGCGCCGGGCGCGGATGAGCTGCTGGATGACCATGGCGCACTTGTCGGGGTGCGGTAGCAGATCGATGGCCTCGACGTGGAAGCCGTACTCGGTGAGCAGGTCCTCCCATAGCTGCGGTGCCAGGACCCACATCTGTGTCGGCAGGGGTGGGTCGTCGCGCAGCAGGATCATCTGCTCGCGCGGGGCTACTTCCGTGGACGGACCGCGGCCGTGCAGGTCGGTGTGCAGGAGCGAGAGGATCAAGGGGGCGCCCGGACGCAGGCCGTCGCGCAGTGCCGGCAGCGAGCGGTGCGGGTCGATGAAGGCGAGCGTCCCGATCGCGTACGCGGCGTCGAACGGCTCGGCTCCGGCCAGGTACTCGGCCACGTCTGCTTGGACGAACTCCACGCCGTCAACGTCCGCGTGGGCGGAGACGGCGCGTTCATGCTGGGTCGGGGACAGCTCGATGCCGGTGACGCGGGCTCCGTGAGCCTGGACGAGGTGGACGGCGTGGTGGCCGGCTCCGGACCCGATGTCCAGGGTCCGGTGGCCGGCGACGTCACCGAGGACTTCTGCACCCGGTCCGATCCCTTCCCAGGGCGTCCAGCCGAGCCGGTCGGGGATGGGCGGGGTGTAGGCGCGGGCCAGCTGGCGCTGGCCGTAGATCTGCCAGACCCGGGTGTTGGTGTCCTCGGCGGGCACGGTTGCCTCCTGGGTGGGGGTGCTGGGGAGATCAGGTGTGCGTGATCAGGTAGGCGGGGCCCTCGCCGCGCCGGGCTCGTTCGAGGGCGTCGAGGCGGGCGAAGGCGCGCGGCGCCATCAGCTCCTGCCAGGTCGCGAGGTCGTGGACGGCCCACATGTCGTGCTCTGCGGGATCGAGTCGGATCCGGCCGAACTGGCCGGCGGTCAGCTGGCCTCCGTCGAAGATGAGCCCCACCTTGTTCAGCGGCAGGCGCGGCCCGGCGTGAAGGAAGTGCGTCAGGAGCAGCTTCGGCGTGTCCAGACCGAGTGCGAGGCCCGTCTCCTCGACCGCCTCTCGCCGTGCGGTCTGCAGCGGGTCTTCGCCTGGGGCGTCCAGGTTGCCGCCCGGGAACTGCCAGAGTCTCGAGCCGTAGACCGAGCGGAGCTGGATCGGCCGGTCGTATTCGTCGCGGATGTAGAGGCAGCCGTACACCGTGTGGTGGGGGACGGTCTGCGCGTACTGCGTGGGCGTCATCGGCATGGGGCGGCCGGGCCGGGCAGGGCGGTGGTCGAATGCGAGGGCGAGAACGCCGAGGGCTTCCTTGGCCGGCGGGTAGATGCTGCGGAGGTTGGCGAGCAGCTCTCCAGGAGGCCCGTCAGGGTCGATGCGCACGGTGTCCTCCGAGCTGAGCAGATCCTCGAAGGAGTGGTACGGGGCGATCCGCTTCACGATGACGTCGAGTCCCGCCCGGTGTCCCGGTCGTGGAAGACGACCGTGTCACCGACTGCGACGGCGCGCTTCTGCGAGGTGGCCACTCTCACTTCGATCGTCTTGCGGCCTGCTTCCACTTGGCGGTAGTACCGCCCGAGCAGGTGCATGTGGTGCTCTGGTGGTTCACCTCCGGTCGCCGGACTCGGGACAGTTGGGATCGCCTGCTGGGTGTCGTCAGGCACGCGTGCCTCCGTTCGATGTGTTCCGTCCGTCGCGGTCTTGGGATCGCAACCGGGCCAGGGTGCGGTGGCGGCGCTCCTGTCCGTCCGGATCGGCGTGGGTGGCGATGAAGTGGACGAGGATGCCAGCGCGCTAGGTTCTGTCCGGCGGATCATGTGACTTTTTGACTGGTCGCTCGTTGGTTGGGTCATGGGTCGGGGGGATCTGACGAATCGCGAGTGGTTACTGCTGGAGCCGCATCTGCCGCCTCCAGGTGGCCGAGGCGGCCGGTGGAGCGACCACCGCACGGTGCTCAACGGGATCCTGTTCCGGATACGTACCGGTGTCCCGTGGCGTGATCTGCCGGAACGCTACGGCTCCTGGAAAACCGTCTACGAGCGGCATCGTCGCTGGTCGGCGGACGGTACCTGGGACCGGATCCTGCAGGCGGTCCAGGCCGACGCCGACCTTGCCGGGCGGATCGACTGGGGCATGATCGGCGTCGACTCGACGTCCTGCCGGGCCCACCAGCACGCGGCTGGCGCCCGCACGGCCAAGCCGCGGATCCCGAAAAAAGTACGACGCCCCGGCACCACCGCCCCGACGAGGGACTCGGACGGTCCCGGGGCGGCCTGACCTGCAAGATCCACCTTGCCGGCGAGGGCGGCTGCCGCCCCATGGCCCTTCTGATCACTCCAGGTCAGTGGGGTGACGCCCCGCAGATGATTGAGGTCCTGGACCGAATCCGGGTTCCCCGCCCGCTGGGCGGACGGCCTCGGACCCGGCCCGACCACGTCAGCGGCGACAAGGCCTACAGCTCCCGCCGCAACCGCCGCTACCTGCGACGACGCCGCATCCGGCACACGATTCCGGAACCGAGGGACCAGCGAGCCAACCGCCGCCGCAAAGGCAGTGCGGGCGGCAGACCCACCGGCTTCGACCGCGACCGCTACAAGCGACGCAACGAGGTCGAACGCACCATCAACCGGCTCAAGAACTCCCGTGCCGTCGCAACCCGTTACGACAAGAGGGCCTACGTCTTCCATGGCACCGTCACCGCAGCAGCGATCCGCTTATGGCTCCGATCATGATCCGTCGGACACTCCCTAGGTGTATTGCCCTGTGAGGTTGGGGACGCGGCTGGCGGGTGGTTTGCCTGCGAGCGCGGTGTGTCCGCGGTGGTGATTGTAGGTGTGCAGCCAGCCGGGGAACGCTTCGCGTCGTTCGGTCTCTGAGCGGTAGGGCCGGGCGTAGGCCCACTCGTCGAGCAGGGTGCGGTTGAAGCGTTCGACCTTGCCGTTGGTCTGCGGCCGGTAGGGCCGGGTGCGCTTGTGGGCGATCCCGGCCGCGGTGAGCAGGTCGCGCCAGTGGCGGGAGCGGTAGCAGGAGCCGTTGTCGGTCAGCACCCGTTCGACGGTGATGCCGGCCTGGGTGAAGAACGCCTGGGCGCGGGTCCAGAAACCGGTCGCGGTCTCCTTCTTCTCATCCGCGTGGATCTCGCTGTAGGCGAGGCGGGAGTGGTCGTCGACAGCGGTGTGGAGGTAGCTGTAGCCGGCGTTCGAGCGGGTCTTGCGGCCCGCTTGCCGGCCCAGCACCTTGTGGCCTCCGCCGTCGGGGATGTTGCCGAGCTTCTTGATGTCCACATGCACGAGTTCGCCCGGGCGGTCGCGTTCGTAGCGGCGTATGACCCGGCCGGTGGCGCGGTCCAGGTGCGTGAGGCGGGCCAGTCGGTAGCGGACGAGGACCCGGTGGACGGTGGAGGGCACCAGGCCGAGCAGGTGTGCGATGCGGGCCGGTCCCCATCTGCGCAGGAGCCTGACCTTGATGATCCGGCGTTCGGTGCGGGTCGGTGTCCGGCGCGGGCTGTGATGAGGGCGGGAGGAACGGTCGGACATCCCGGCTTCGCCGAACTGCCGGTAGCGCTCGGCCCATCGCTGGGCCGTGGTGGGTGAGACCTGGAAGCGCTCGGCGGCCCGCCGCAACGGCCAGCGGTCCTCGACCACGCAGCGGGCCAGACGCAGGCGGCCGGTCTCGGTCAGGGGTGCATTACGGTGAACCACGAGGGCCTTTCTGGTCGGTGTAGACGTCGCAATCCACACCGAACCCGGAAGGCCCTCACCTGTTCAAGATCCTTCAGCCGAGACCTGGCTCACCCGTCCACAACCTCCCGAGACAGAACAGCTAGGGCAGTTCGATCGGTCCGTAACGCGCGTGCGGCTCCTGCCTCATCAGCGCGTCGTACCGGTCCGCTACCGAGAAGTGCCAGAACTCCGCTCCATAGTTGGTAAAACCTGCGTTCTCCATGGCGTTGAGCAGCAGCGTGCGGTGGTAGCGCGCACGATCGCTGAGGTTCGGGGCGTGAGTGAAGCAGGCCCCGTCGCTCTCCTCGGGGGAGGCATTGACGCGGGTGCCGAGGTCGAGTTCGTGGCCGTCCTGGTCGGCGAGGGTTACGTCCACGGCCGCGCCCGCGGAGTGAGGCGCGATCTCCGGCGGCGACACGTACCGGCTGGCGGCCTGATGCAGCCGCTCAGCTGTCCAGCCGGGGTGAGCGGCGGCCAACTCGCCCCGGTACTCGGTGAAGTAGCGCTGCTGTAGGACCAGCGGCCGGTAGCCCTCGATGAACAGCAGGTCCGTGCCAGCGGGCAGAAGCGAGCGGGCGTGCTCCAGCCGGGCGAGGACGCCCTCGCGGACGTGGGCGAAAGCGCCCAGCGGATCTTGCCTGCGGGGGTCGACGCGGAAGCTGTGGTCACGCACGTCGACGAGCGGCTCCCCACACTCGCGCATCGGGATCGCGGCGACCCGCGGATCGGACATCAACACCAGAAGGTCCATCGAGTCTCCCTGTGACGGCTTGCACTGCGGTGGCGGGACGGGGGAGGCAGAGGCTAGATCGGTTTCGCGCAGGATTCGCGCGATGGTGTCCTGCAGCGTGCTGTCGGCCGGGATCACGGTCTCCAGACTGCCGGGCAGCAGATCCAGTTCGCGGTACCAGGAGGCGAGGTGGTTGTCGGTGACTTGCGCCAGGTACGCGGCATCCGCCTTCGACGCGTGTCGGACAAACGTCGTTTCCAGCGGCACGTCCAGGTAATAGCAGTTGGAGACGCCGCGGTGGTCGCGTACCAGAGACGTGATCATGTGGCTGTAGCGGTCGGCGTACAGGATCCCTTCGAGCACCACGTGAAAGCCGGCGTTCAGTGCTTCGCGTGCGATCCGGCCGAGCAGGGCGATGTTGGCGCCGCGCGCGGTGTCGTGTTCCCTGAGCACGTTCCGGCGGATCACGTCCTGGCCCACGATCGCGATACCGCGGCCGTAGTGATCTCGCAGGCCCTGGGCCACACTCGACTTGCCTGACGCCGAGTTGCCGCGGATCACCACGAGGCGGGTGTCCTCACGGCCGGCCGCAGTTGCAGTGGACAGGCGACGGTGTGCGCCGCTCGGTGTGCCGGTCATGTGCGCCAGCCCGTCTCGCTGTACATATCCCCGTTCTGGATCTTTGCGATGGCTTGGCGGGTGTAGGAAACGAGGTTGTCGGGGAGCGCGGCGGGGTCCCAGAACTTCCACTGGGTGCACTTGTCCGGCTCACGTAGTTCCGGCTCGCCGGTCCAGGTCCGGGCGCGGAAGAACAGGCCCATGCGGGGCTGGTCCCCGGCCCGGTCGATGTGGTGGACGACATGGACGAGTTCGACGTCCCGTCGCTCGATGTGCAGACCGGCTTCCTCCCGGGCCTCCCTGATCAGGCAGGTGATGGCGCTCTCCTGCTCGCAGTGGCCGGCCAGGGCGTGCCAGGTGGACGGCGCGAACGCGGAGTCGGGGTGGCGCAGCCCGAGCAGCACCGTCCCGTCGGGCCGCTCCAGGTAGAGGTGGACGCCGATGACGTTGAGGACCGTGCCGTGCGGCGATGCTGGGCGGCGCTCCTCGTGCGATGAGGGCCCGCTCTGCGGCGCGGTGTTGGCCGGGAGGCTGGCGGCGTGGCGCCGTACGAGGTCGCTGGTGGTGTCTGCGATGCGCAGGCGGTGGAGGTCGTCGGGGGCGAACCAGGCCAGCATCACCCCTTCCGTCAGGCGGAGTTCGCGGGGATCGCCGTTCCAGCGGCCGGCGTAGATGGCGATGGGCACGCTCGCGCCGGCGTCGTCGGAGGCGTACTCGGTGCCGAACGGGGTCAGGCCGGCGATGTCGAGGCCGGCTTCCTCGGCCAGTTCGCGCCGCACGGTGTGTTCCAGGGTGGCGTCCTGGGGCTCTCGGCCGCCGCCCAGCAGGGACCACATGCCTGGCTCCCAGATCCGGCCGGGGAAGTAGTCGCGCAGGTGGAGCAGGTACTCGCCGCGGTCGTTGTAGATCAGGGCGGAGGCGTTGGCGGTCTGCGGTTCGGTCTCCGGTGTGAGCTTGAGCAGCTTCTCGCGCAGGGAGGGGGAGGTCACCCTGTCCACGGGCCGCCACTCGATGCCGCCGACCTCTTCGTCCTGCAGCACCACCGGCACCTCGGTCGCGGTGTGCAGGCGGAAGAGAAACCGGAGGTCGAAGTGCTGGTGGCCGGGTTCGCCTTTGCCCGGGTGGGCGTCGATGTCGTGGATGTCGATGTCGAACGGCACGGCCTCGTAGCCGGGCCACGGTGTCACGGCCTGGGACGGGATCCCCGTCTCCTCGTGCAGCTCCCGCAGCGCCGCTGCTGCCAGGGACTCGTCGGCGGGCTCGGTGTGTCCGCCGGGGGCGAGGACCTTCCCGCTCGCCAGGTGCAGCACGTGCAGGACGCGGCCGGGCGGGTCGACGACGATCGCGCCGCAGGTGACGTGTCCGGTGAAGGTGGTCCGGCTGGCGATGTCGGTGGGACGGTCGAGGGCGTCCAGGAGGCCGCCGAGCTGTTCTCGCTCGTGAGGGTGGCGAGCAAGGTAGGTCTCGACGGTGGTGCGGATGTGGTGGTGCGACAGCGGCATGGGGCTACCTCAGAGGTGCGTGGAGCGGGACGAGTCGAGGCGGGGTGGTCGTTCGTGTCAGCTCAGCCGCATCCCCTCCGGCGGGACTTCCTCGATGGCGGCGGCGCGAGCCGTGGGCAGGCGCCACCGCTTCCGGGCTGTCTCCGCGGCGAGCAGGGCTTGCCGCGCTCCGGGCGGGCCCCATCCCAGGAGAGCGGCTGTCTGGGCGGGGGTGGCGAGCAGGCGGGCGAAAGGGCGCCCGGTGGCGGGGTCGGCGGTCGCAGGCCCGATGGCGGTGACCCGGGCGGCCAGGCGGAGCCGGGCGTTGGGCCCCACTCCGCCGTAGACCTCGCCGGTCTCGTCCAGCACCCAGCCCAGTCGTACCGGATCGGCCAGGGTGAGTTGGGCTTCCTCGGCGGCTTCGCGGTGCAGGGTGTCCTCGGGCGTCGTGTCGGTCGTCTCCACGGTGCCGCCGGGCAGCATCGGCAGGGCGCCACGGGGGCCGGGGTCGGCCACGAGGACGACCCGGCCGTCGGGGACGAAGCACCACGCCCAGGCTTGCTGCACGGGGAGCCACTCGGGGACGGGGCCGCGGTTGAGAGGGCTGTCCCACAAAGGCCGGTAGCGGACGTGCACGTCATGGCGGTCCAGCGCCGGGACGTCGAGGATGTGTCGGCCGTCGGCGAGGTGAGCGGTGGCGGTGTTCCCGAGCCGGGCACGGTAGGCGGCGAGCATGATCTGCCCGTCCACAGGGCGCAGCCGCTGTACCGCATCCCGGGTCTCCAGGAAGGCGAACTCGGACAGCTCCTCGCGCGGCAGGCGGATGGCCTCGACTTGGTCGGGGCAGAGGGTTCCCCCATCGAAGACGAACCGGATCTCCCCGGGGAAGGGAGTGCCGGGCTGAATGTCGGGGTGGTGCGGGGAGAGGGAGTGGACGGCAAGTACGCCCACCAGGGGCAGGTTCGCCAGGCCCAGTTCCTCGGTGATCTCGCGGCGGCAAGTGACGTCCGGATGTTCGCCGGGTTCGACGACGCCTCCGGGCAGCAGCCACGAGCCGTCCTCGCGGTAGGTGGGGTGCACCAGCAGGACCCGGCCGACCTCGTCGGTGATGATCGCGGCGGCGCCGAGCCATACTGCGTGCCGGGATGCGGCGTGCTGTCCCGTGAACAGGGCGGCACGCGGTGTGACGTGATCCGAAGGGGAGACGGGAGAGGTCACGTAGCTCTGCCTTCCGAGACGGTGGACGGGCGAGTGCAGCGCGGGCGGGCGAGCGGTGATCAGGAGGCACAGCCGTTCATCGGGCGCTGCAGCTCCCCGGGTTGGTGAGCAGGGCAGCGCTGCTGGGAACGATCGGCCAGTCCACGGTGATGCGGGTGTGCTTCTTGGCGAACACGTGCGGTTCGTGGTCCGTGCCCGCCGGGGTACAGCCGGCTGCCGGGCGGGCGGTGATGAGGGGGCAGCGGGCACCGCGGTGGTTGCGCTGCCAGTGCTCGACCTGCTCGGCCATCTCCTGTGCGGCGACGTGTCCTTGGGCGCCATAGCCGTGGACGACGAACTCGTACAGGCCCTTGCCGTCGTCTCCGTCGCCGATGCGTTCGGTGGCCAGCTGGGCGAGGGAGGCTCCGCGGACGATGGCGGCGCCGGGCCAGTGCTGGGGCGGCGGGTTCAGGACCTGGTTGTCGCCGTTGGGGTCGACCTCCAGGCGGCAGAAGCCGGGCAGGGCGCCGGCGAGGTAGAGGGTGAGGGCGTCGAAGGGTTCCTGACCGCGGACGGTGATGTTGGTGCGGGTGACGGTCGGCTCGTGGGTGAGGGCTGGGGCGAGTTGGTCGACAGGCAGCGGGGTGCCGTCTTCCCAGGACAGGTGGACTCCGGTGCCGGGGACGGCGTGGCGGTTCGTCTGCCAGGCGCCGTCGCCCTGCATGGCGACGAAGCCGCAGACGATGAGGGGCTCGTCGCTGTGCAGTGCCCCATCGTCCCTGGTGAAGTCGATGGCCCAGTGGTAGCCGTACAGACGCAGCGGTGCAATGAGACGGCCGCCTTCGGCCAGGGCGTCGATCCAGGGCAGGTCCCAGGTGTCGACGGTGACCACGATGGCGTCGAAGCCGCCGTCCGGAACCACACCGGTGGGCAGGTGCTCGGCGTCGGCGGTGACGACGTGGACTTGGTCGTATCCGTTCTCGCTGAGGAGGCGGGTGGCCCTCTCGGCGACGGCAGGGTCGATGTCGAGGGTGGTGACGTGCCCGGCCGGGCCGACGAGTTCGGCCATGAGGGCGGCGTTGTAGCCCCCGGAGCCAATCTCCAGGACGCGGTGGCCAGGCCGAATGCGAGCGGCTTCGAGCATGTCGGCCTGTAGCCACGGTGCGGAAACGGAGCTGATCACCCGGCCGTCGGGCGCGTGGCGGGTGGGGATGATGTCGTTGGCGTACGCCGCTTCCACAGCGACATCGGGAGCGAAGACGTGCCGGGGCACGGTTCCGAAGGCGCGCTCGACAGCGGCGGTGCGGATGTGGTTGTCGGCGCGGAGTTGCTCGACGAGCTGGTGGCGAAGCTCGCTCACGTCGCTAACTTTCGTAGCCGGTGGAGTCGTCACGGCATTCCTTCCGGGGCTAGTTGGGCGGGTTCGGACGTGGAGCGGAGGGAGCATCGGGAGCGGCCCTGTGTCTCTGCCTGGCAGAACGGTGGCCTCGCACGGGCCGGGTGATCAGGGGGTGTCGCCGCTCATCCGGCGCTGCAGCTCCCACAGGGTCCGGAAGAGACCCGGCTCCTGGGTGAGCTGGGCGTAGGTGCCCTCCTGGACGATCCGCCCTTCGTCCAGGACCACGATCCGGTCGGCGACGGCCACGTTGGTGAGGCGGTGCGTGATCAGCAGGATGGCGCGGTCCTTGGCCAGTTCGCGCAGGCCGGCGAAGATCCGGTGCTCTGCGCGGGCGTCGAGGGCGGCCGTGGGTTCATCCATCACCAGCAGCGCCGCCTGCCGGTGGAACGCGCGAGTGAGGACCAGGCGCTGCCACTGCCCGCCGGAGAGCTGCTGTCCGCCGAACCACTCGCTGGTCAGGAGGGTGTTCAGGCCGGAGCGGAGGCCCGGCAGCATCTCCGCGGCGCCGGACGCCTCGCAGGCGGCTAGCAGGGCCGCGTCGCTGGTGTCGCCCTGCCCGAACGTGATGTTGTCACGCATCGTCAGCGGCAGGTACGTGAACTTCTGCGGGACCAGCGCGACGTGCTCCCACGACCCCCACGGGTGCAGGTCCGCGGTGGAGGCGTGGTCCCAGGCCACGTCGCCCTCGGTGGGCAGCAGCAGTCCGCACAGCAGGCGCGAGAGGGTCGTCTTGCCGGAGCCGTTCTCCCCGACGAGCGCCACGATCTCCCCGCGTCGCACGTGCAGGGAGACGTTGCTCAGGCTGTCCTTGGGGGCGCCGTCGTAGCGGTAGGTGACGTCGCGGACCTCGAAGCGCTCCGGGGCCGTGGTCACGGGCGCGGTGCCGCGGGAGTCGGTCATGGCCTGGCCGTGGGCGTTGTCGAGGAAGTTCTGCCAGTCCTGTACGTACCAGCCGGTGCGCACCAGGCGGGCCCCGCCGTTGATGATGCCGCGCACTGAGCCGGTGGCGGTCTGGAGAGCGAATACGGCGCCGCCGCCGGCCGCCAGGCTCATCCGCCCGGAGGCCAGGAGCCACAGCAGCGCCGCCCACACCGCGGTCGAGGCGATCCCGCCGGCCACTGCTCCGGCCAGTCCCATCCAGGCACCGGTGTTCGCGGCTTGGCGTTCGGCGGCGTTGACCGAGGCGGCCAGCCGCCGGTAGCGGCCGATCAGGAAAGGGCCGGCCAGGCAGGCGCGCATCTCCTCACTGGACTCCTGATAGGCCATGTGCCAGCGCAGCTTGCCCAGCATCCGGCGCCGCCCGGAGGTCTCCAGCCCGGCGAGGTAGATCACGCGGGCGGAGCGGACGTAGGCGGCGGCCTGCGGCAGGCAGGCGAGGAAGAGCAGGGGAAGGAGCAGGGGGTGCAGGACGGTCAGGACGGTGGCGCCTGCCGCGAGCGTGGCGGTGGCCGCGAGGACGTCCTGCGCTTCTTCGACGAGGTCGGGGGTGACCTGGGCGCCGCGGTCGGCGATGTCGTAGGCGTCGTTGTAGCCGGGCTTGTTGTTGGCGGCCAATTCCGCGCCGAGCGCGGCCTCGATCATCGTCAGCTCCGCTGCCCGGCCGAGCACCGGGCGCAGACGGCCGGTCAGCCAGACGACGGTGATGCCCAGCAGGGTGCGCAGGCCGGTGGCGGCGGCGATCACGGCCAGCTGCGGGGCGGCGTCCCACAGCCGCTCGGTGATGTCGCCCGAGGAGATCAGCGCGGTGATCGTGCCCGTGACGGCCAGGAGGCTGAGGGCAGCGAGGAGGCCGGTCCCGATCTGGCACACCAGCAGGCCGATGGTCGCGCCGCGGTCCACGCGCCAGGCCATCTGCACCGAGCGCCGCACGAGCGAGGGAAGGCGCCGCGCCATGGTGCGGGAGGTCAGCAGGGAGCCGGCCTGGAGCCTCGACTCGTCGCGGTAGAGGTATTCCTCCTCTCGAACACCGGCCTCCTGCGGTTCGTCGTCCGGCGCGGTCTTCTTGGGCGGTTGCGGCGGCTGGTCCTGCGTAATGGCCGAGGTCATCGTTCCCCCTAGGACGGTCGCTGCGGCAGAGTCGTGAGGTCTAACGACACGGCTGCGATATCGAACACACGTCATTCGGTCGTGCTGCGGAGCCCGCTATTTCCTGCGTCAGGAACCCCGCGGGCGCGGGATCCCTGGTCTGGCTTGGAGCGGCTGCGGGCAGGAAATGGCCGAAACGCCGACACCGCCAAACAGCGTGGGCAGCACGGGGGCATCCCGGGTCGTCCCCTCTTAGCTGGGATCTGGTTCGGCCTGCAGCAGCCTTTCCAGTTCTGTCTCGGCGTGGCCGACCGCGCCCGTCAGAGCCTCATGGTGGTGGGCGGACAGGACGCCGGATCCCAGTCCGGCCGCGGCGATCACCGCGTTGAGCGCGTCTGTCGCCCCGTCGTCCAGGGCGGACGCGGCGACGGGGTGGTGCAGTGCGTCTCGTGCGGCGTAGGCGTCGAGTCGGGCGACGCTGACGAGGGAGTCGAGTATGGGGGCGGCATGTCGTCCGGTGCGGTCCAGTTCCAGGGCTGACAGGCCCGTCCGGGTCTGGAAGGCGGCAGTCGGCGGATCGGGGTGGGCAAGGAGCTGGACGGCCTCATCAAGGGTGCGGTCGAGGTCGCGTTCAGGGACGGGGGTGTCTACGGGCCGGCAGTGGGCGTGCAGGAGGAGGGCGATGGCTCCCTCCCAAGGCTCCGTGGGCTGGGTGGTGTCGATCAGGTCGCGGGCCTGTTGGTCCAGACCCTGTTCCATCAGGGCCATGATCTTGATCTGGCGGCCGTCGAGGAGCCGGTTGCCGATGCCGCGGTGCTGGGTCATGGCGTCGGCGGCCTCGGCCCACCGGCCGATGCAGGCGAGGGCGCGGGCGCCGTCCACGAGGAGGGTGACGTACAGCTCCTGGCACACCGCGCGGTGATCCTCGTCCGTGCCGGTCAGGGTCGAGAGGTCGACGGTGTGGCCATCGATCTCGGTCTTCTCCCGCTGCCGCGCGGCGCGGTTGAGGCGGACCAGCAGGTCGTAGGCGGCCTCGCCCTGGCCGTCCCGGGTCAGCAGCCGGGAGAGGTTGACCAGCGGCATCAGCGACATGACTGCGATCGGTCCGCTCAGGCGTCCGGCGTCGGCGAAGACCTGGTGCTGGCGCCAGCACAGGTCGGCGGCCAGGTTGGGCAGGCCGACGTCGGAGGCGATGAGCGCGGCGTAGTTGAGGACCCCGCAGGCGCGGGCCACCAGGTCGTGGTGGCTCGCACCTGCGGGCGCGACGGTCAGCCCGGTGAGGTGGTTGATGCGCTCCTCCAAGGGGAGCGCGGGCGCCTTGGTGCGGAGGACCAGGGGGATGCGGCTGGCTATCGCGGGGATCATCGGCTCAGCCCTTGCGCGCCCAGTCGATGACGAGTCGGCTGTAGGGCTTGTCGACGAGGAAGCGGGCGTCGTCCGCCGTCAGCCGGTCACGCGAGTCCGCGACGGCCATCCGGAAGCCCGGCTCGGGGGCGTCGTTGCCGCCGGTCGCGTCCCAGGCGCGGATCTCGCTCACGACGCGCTCGGCGAGGTCGGCGCTGCCCTCGCCGTGGCCGATCACGCCGACTTCCCAGTACCGGCCCTGCTCGTCCTCGCCCTCCCGGATGGTCAGGTATGCCAGCGACCCGCCGTCGAGGGCGGCCATGGAGCCCCACCCGAAGTGCGGGGTGAACCCGGGGCGCTGGCCCGGCAGCCGGGACAGGCCGTTGGGCAGCACGCAGGCCAGGTACAGGTACAGCCACTCCCAGGCTGAGCCCCTCCGGAACTTCACCCCGGTGTAGAGCTTGGTCTGCTGCTGGTCGAGGACGGAGCGCAGCGCGTCGCGGTCGACGTCCTGCTCGCTGAACGTCTCCAGGCGCACGTTGCCCTCGCCTGCCATCGGTACGAGGGTGTACACGTCGTCGCAGACGCCCTTGCGCAGCGGGATGAAGGTGGCCATCTCGCAGGAGACGGTCTTCCACGTGTCGCCGTCGCGTTCGAAGGCGAAGGATCGGGAGATGCTGCCGCGGATGCGCATCGGCAGGACCAGGCGTCCGCCGGGGGCGAGCTGGTCGAGGATCTTCACGGGTACGTCGCCGGCGCCGACGGTGAAGATGATCCGGTCATAGGGGGCGTGCTCGGGCAGCCCGGCCGCGCCGTCGGCCATCACCGCGGTGGCATTGTCGACGCCGACGAGGTGCTTGCTCGCGCCGGAGACGAGGTCCTGGTCGACGTCGAGGGTCCACACCTGCCCGCCGGGGGAGACGATCTTGCCGAGAAGGGCGGCGTTGTAGCCGGTGGCGGCTCCAGCCTCCAGGACCTTGTGACCGGGCTGGGCGCCGAGCTGTTCGAGCTGGGTGGCGACGATGGACGGCGCGGAGATGCAGGAGATCATCTCCCCGTGCTCGTCGTGCTTGATCGGGACGGCGTCCTCCTTGTACGCGCTCTCCAGGTCGACGCCGGGCAGGAAGGCGTGCCGGTCGGTGGTGCGGAAGGCGTCGATGGCCGCCTTGCTGCGCAGGTGGCCGCTGTCGACGAGCCGCTGGGCGAGGGCTTCGCGCAGCTGGTTGGGGTCGGTTACGGATGTCACGGAGGTCTCCATTCGAGGGAGGCTAGGGTCCGCTGAGGCGGACTTGGGGGTAGACACGTCAGCTCCTTCTCCGGTGGAGAAGGCGACGTGACGGCCGAGCCATGCGGTGGCGGCCTGCGCGTCGGCAGGCACGCCCGCACGGTTGAACGCGAAGATCGCGTGATGGGCGATGACGGCCCGGATTCCGCGTATCAGTCGGCCGTCTGCGGCGAGCCGGCGCAGGCGGCGGCCGGCGTCCTCGAACTCGGCGACGCGCTCGACCCAGCCCGCTTCCGCGTCTGGGCGCAGGGCCGCGTCCGCGTTCATCAGCCGCCGCATCGCGGAGACGGCTCTGTCCAGTGCGGGCCCCTGGGGCGGGGTGACGGGGGGGCGCAGGGCGGCCCACCGGGCCCATACGTCTCCGGCTTCGAACGGGTCCAGCCCTGCCTTGCGGATCATGGCGGACAGCAGCATCACGCTGCGTTCGCGGGCGCCGGGGGTGCCGGTCTCGGCGAGCGCGGCCGGGCTGTCGGCGCAGAACACGTCGTGCGCGACCTCCATGCCCTCGGGGCCGCCGAAGGCGTGCGTCTCCGGCTCGTAGATCCCGCCCACCCATCCGGTGATCACGCGGTCGGCGACGAGCTGGTCCAGCAAGTCGGCGACGGGCTGTTCGGTACGCAGGCGCACGCCGGCGTCCTTGCGCAGGAAGTGGAAGCGGCGCCCGGCCAGCGCGGTCGCCAGGGCCCGGGCGGCGTCCGCGTGCGGGTCGGGAAAGGCCACGGAGGCGTGCCACCAGGACGTGTCCGGGGGGACGGGCAGGTTCTCTTCGTCGAGGGTCATGAGGGGGGAACTCCTTGCGAGACAGCGGGGTGGGGTCAGGTGAGCAGGAGGACGCGGGTCCAACCGGTGTCGTCGGTGGCCTTCAGGGCAAGTTGGGCCCCGGCGCGGCCTTCCATGAATCCGGGTTTGGGCAGGTGCTCCCAGTCGGCGGCCAGCCGTCGGTGCAGGTCTTGGATGATCGGGGTGAAGCGTTCGGGGCTGGTGCTGTCGGCGGCGACCGCGCGGGTGAGAGTCAGCAGCCCGGCCCAGCCGTGGCAGAGCGACGAGTCGGTGATCCGGGCGAGCCGCAGCGGGTCGGTGAGGATCGCCTCGACGGTGTCCTCGGCCGCTTGGCGCCGTACAGGGTCGCCGAGGGCAAGCGCGGCGAGCTGCTGGGCGCGGGCGATGCCGGGCTGGCCGTAGCACCAGGACTGGCGGGCCGGCTCCGCTGCGGGCGGCTGGTCGGCGTCCATGTGGGCTGCGGTGGACCAGTAGTGGTCGCCGTGCCGGTCGAGCCAGGTCGCGAACGTGCCGACGGCCTCCTCCTGGCCGGGGACGCTGACTCCGGCGCGCAGGGCGAGGGAGAGCACGGCCAGGGGCCCCGCGATGCCGTGGGCCATGCCGTTGTTGCCGTGTCCGCCTGCCATGTCCTTCCCGTCGGGGCCGACCGGCGACCACCACCCGGGCAGGATCCTGCCGTCACTGCCGGCGGGGTGTGCGAGCGCGACGAGGCAAGCGAGCACGTCGGGCAGCCGGGGCGCGATCGGGCGGCGGGACAGCAGCAGTGCGGCGAGCCCGGTCATGCCGCGGATGAGGTCCCATTCGGCGAGGTGGGGCAGCGTGCCGGCCTCCTGCCGGCGGTGGGCGACGGCGAGCCGGGCGTCCACGACGCGGTCGACGGCCGCGCGGACGTCGTTTGCGGCCCCGTGGGCGCGGTCCAGGACGAACTCCAGGGCGGGTGCGCCGTGGAAGAGGCTGGCGTTGCTGCCGGTGCTGACGCCCCGGACGGTGGCCTGGGCGAGGTGGCGGCGGGCGGTGGACAGATCACGGCGCTCGATGTCGAGCAGCGCCATCCCTAGGGCGCCCTCGGACAGGTCCTGCGTACGGGGCACGGTCGTCGTGGTCATGAGCGCCTGGCCAGGGGGACGACGATGCTGTGGGCCCGACCGCCGATCCACCCGTCGGCGTCCGGCGGGGGTGCGTCGTGCAGGGTGGCGATGCCGAGAGGGCTGGCGTCCAGGTGCGCGCGCAGGAGGTCCAGGTCGACGTCGCGGTTGAGATCGAGGGGCAGCTGCTGGTCGTCTTCGGCGAGCAGGACCCGATCCGGCACGCGGAACCGGGCACGCCAGGCATGGAGTTGGTCCGCCCACTGCTGGAGTGGGGCGGTGCGGGCAGGCAGCGTACGGCTGCGGATCTTCCACCGGGCGGTGGTGAGGATGGTGCGACGGTAGGTGAGGGCCGGGGTGAAGGGCAGGGTCCAGGCGGCGCCCCAGTCGAACCAGGTCACCTGCGGGGACGCGGCCCGGCTGATCTCGCCGAGGAAGCGGGCCATTGGCGGGGTGTAGTTGTTCCACAGGAAGTTGATGGCGGTGGGGGCCAGCAGCTCCAGCGGCTTGCCCGTCGCGGACTCCACCAGCTGGGGGCGGCCGTCCGCGACGGTGACCGCCAGGTCGCGTGGGAAGAGCACGTGCGGTTCGGGACGGCGGAATTCGCCGACGCTGACGATCCGGGGCAGGGCCTGTGGTGCGCGGGTGAGCAGGTCGGCCGGCACCCGCCCGGCGTGGAAGGAGAGCTGCGCGAGTTCCGCCTCCGGATCGACGGTGGGCAAGTTCGCGTACGCCGTCTCGGTGCCGGGCAGGAGGTGCCAGAACCGACCGGTCATCGATCCGGCTGAGCGGGAGACGGTCAGAACGTGCAGCCGGAAGTCGCCTCGGTCCAAGGCCGGAAGACAGGAGGCGTGGACCTGTGCGGCCAGTTCGAGGTGGGGTGCCAGGACCTGGGGCTTGTCGCCGGCCGCTGCTTCCAGCTCCTCGATCATCGCCCCGGTCAGCGCGACAGTGCGGCTGCCTTCGGCGGCTGCGGTGCCGGCCAGCTCCAGCAGCAGGCGGTCGCGCCGGGACATCGGCCGGGGCGGTTCGCTCGCCGTGACGAACCCTGCCGGGAAGCCCACGCCCCGGTCGGGGTCAGTCACCGCTTCCACTGGCACCGCGGTGTTCTCGCCGTAGCGCTCGGAGAACTGCTCGATCCACCGGCGCCAGGTCGGTGTCCCGTTCGGATGGGTGACCAGGCGGGCCAGGACGGTGGCCGCGGTCTCCGATTCGGTCAGCACCTGCTTGGGCAGCCGCACGTCGGCGTCCAGCCGCAGGTCGCACGCTGTCCGCAGGCCGGCTGCCTGGGTGTGCGTTGCAGGCGGTAAGACGTCGGTGGGGTCGGCGATGGTGGCGGGAGCACGCAGGGAGGAGCGCAGCAGCCGCACCCGCAGCAGTTCACCTAGCAGCTGGTCGCGCGCCGTGTCGCTCACGGCGGGGAACTCCGCGGCCAGTTTGTCGGACAACTGGCGGTACGTGATCGGCGATCGCGCGAGGTCGAGTACGAGACGCAGCGCGGGGCTGAGGGCGAGGCGGAACTCGGCATCGCCCTCGGACGGTACGTGGATGTGCTGGTCGCGCTGTCGGATCAGGGTGTTGACGCAGACCTCGGCGTCGGCCATGCGCGCAGCGTCGCTCTCCCAGGCACTGAGTATCTCTGCGAGCCCCACCGGGTCGGGGCGGGTGACCGCCTGGTGCTTCTCACCGAAGCGCACGGACGTGGCCTGGGCGAAGCCGAGCGGGGCGACGCCGGCGAACAGGCCGTAGGGGGTGGGGCGGCGGGCGTAGCGGATCGCGTAGCGGGCGGTGGCCAGCGCCGCCCGGCGCATCCGGCGCACCTTCGGTGTGCGGCCGTCGATGATGGCCTGCACCTGGTCCGTCAAGTGAGGGCTCGCCTGCGACACGGTCCGGCGGAAGTCGGTGTCGGACCACACCGTGCTCAGCCACACGCGCCACTCCTCCACGGGCGCCGTGGTCGCTGGCCAGGGCGGCATAGCGGGCTCGGTCGTGTGCACCGCGGCGCGCAGCATGGCCTGCCCCGCGCCCTCATACAGGCTGGACCGGTGCCGTGTCATCAGCGCTCTCCTCATCTTCTGCGTGGCGGGCCGGACGGGGAGAGCCCCGTCCGGCCCGCGTTGCCGGGGTGTCCCGGCTTACGAGGTGGTGCAGGCGCTGGGGCAGGAGCTGCCGCAGGTGTCGCCCGTGCTGCACATCAGGACCGTCTCGGTCGCCGGCGTGCCCTCGATGAAGGTGATGTCGAGTCCGAACGGGTCGGTCTCGTCGGTGGTTGCCAGGTCCGACTGCACGGGGGCGGTCGGCCTCTCCGTCTGAACGGCGGTCATGCTTGCCTCCTAGTGGCGATGGGTGGTGCGGGATCCCGGGACCCGGTCGGGGCCCGGAGCTTGGTGCCAGACGGTGGCGGGCGAAGGCGTCGCCTGGTCCAGGACGTCTGGGAGTCGATGGGCCCCGTGCCGTCAGGCTGCTACGGGCTGCGCTTCCTGGTGGGCCTTCGCGGCCTGGTTCAGGACCTTGGTGAAGTGCTCGGCGCGTTCGTCGCCCTCGGCCTCCTGGGCGCGGAGGTCTCCGAAACGGGCCCAGTAGCGCCGGCAGACGTCGCTGTTCATGAGCATCGAGGCGTAGAAGGGCAGTTGTCCGTCGCGGACGAAGCCCAGGCGGTCGCGCAGGCTGAGGGTGCAGATCTGCTGGTTGGCATGGAGCAGCTGCATGTACTCCTCGACGTCCACGTCCTCGGGCGCCCAGAGCTTGGCGAGGTCGGCGTTGGTGGACATCTGCGCCAGCCAGTCGAGCTGGTTGCGGGCGACGACCGCCTCGTTGCGCTCGGCCTGGTGCCGCGCGTCCTGCCTGAGCCGGGCGGCTCCGACCACGGCGGTGGTGACGGAGACGGCAGCACCGGCAGCGAGGACGGCGGTGGTGAGCTTCATCTGTCAACGATCCTTTCGCAGAGCGGAGTTGCGGCCGGGAGGCCGACTGGTGGAAAACCTGGGGTTCCGCTGCTTCACGCGGCCCCCGCGAGGACGACGGTCGGGCCTTCATCGGCAGAGTCATGCGCGGTGTACCGGCGGCGCACCGCCTTCAGAGCGACAGCGATCGGCGGCAGACCCACGGTGGCCCTTCGTGCGTCGACTGACTCCGGCTCGCGCAGCGGGCACAGCTCGATGCCGTCGGCGCACAGCAGGAGCTGGATGCCGTACTCCTGGTCGCGCCCGCTGGTGATGAGGGCGCGATCGTGCAGGTGCGCCCAGTGCTGGACCAGCGCGTCGCCGGCCTGGACCGCACGTCCCAGCAGGGTGGTGGCGGCGCGCTGAAAGTCGGGTTCGTCGTCGCTGTGCAGGGCGATGCTCCACGCGGCACGGGCCGCGTCGGGGCCGACGAGGCGGTGGCCGGGCCAGTCGTGGTCGGCCAGGATGCGGCGCAGCACCTTGGTGTTGACGTGGTCGGTGTGCCGGCCCTGTCCGAGTTGGACGGCGTCGAGCTGGTCGCGTACGCGCTTGGCCCGGTGCGTGGCCGATTCCGTGGCGCGGGCGATCAGCTCGCGGGCGAGGTCGGGCCGCTGCGGTTCGTCAGTTGTCACGCGTTGCTCCGATCATCCGGAGCCGGCTGAGGCGCGTGGACCTGGCAGCTGATCAGCGCGCGGAGCCCGGCGCGGTGCTCGGCGGGGAGTTCGAGGCGGGCGACTCGATCGCCGTCGCGTCCGGGGCCGGATCCGCACACGTCCCAGCCGTTGTCGGTGAGCCGACGCAGGAGGGCAGCGAGGGGTTCGGCTTCGAGAGTGTGGCGGGCCAGGGTCTCGGCCCGTACGACGTGGAGGTCGAGTCGGGCGGCGAAGTCGGACGCCCACAGGGTGATCAGGCGGGTGATGTCATCGGACTGGCCGGGCAGGGTGTGAACGCTTTGGAGGAAGAGGCACGGGCCCTGGCCCCATCCCAGGTCGGGGTCACGCTCGGGGATCATGCAGGCCAGCAGCTTTCCGTCCTCGTACAGTCCGGCGGACATGGTCTGCGCCTCGCGGAAGAGTGCCGGGATGTCGGCGCGGGCGGGTACTGGCAGGCCGTGCATTGTGAGCCAGCGCTGGCGGTCCTGGACGAGGGCCGCAGCTTCCTCGCGCTCGGCCGCCGTGCGCAGCATGCGCATCTCGTAGATGGCGGTCGGCGGCGTCTGCGTGAAGGGGACGGAGGCGGAGCGGTACTCGCTGGCCGCTGAGGTCGTAGGCCGGGTCACTGGCTTGCCCCGCTTCGCGTCGTGTGGGCTGCCTGCTCGGCCGGCAGCAGCTGCCAGCCGTGCGCCAGGACCACCAGTTCGGTGGTGTCCTGTGCGCCCGTGTCGGCGAGGAGCTGGTCGAGCGCGGCGCGCTGGTCGGCCGGGGCGAGCTTGGCGGCGACGGCGATGTCGCGCGTATCGCTGTGCTCAGCGGCGGCTCGCAACAGCAGCAGCTGCTCGGGGCTGAGCTTCGGAGCTGGCCTGTCCGCCGTGGGAGAGGCCACCTGCTGGGTGGTGAACAGGCGGTGCACGATGACGGGGGGCTTGCAGCGGGGCGGGCAGTGGAGGCTCGCGCGGATGTCGCGGATGTACTGGCGGACGGTGACCGCCGAGAGCCCTGTCTTCGCGGCGATCTCTTGGGATGCACAGCCGTTCGCGAGGTGTTGGGCGACGCGCTGCAGCGTCGGCGTCAGAGGGGTGATCGGTGCGCTTGTCGTCACGGGCGGGGTCACGGTGTCTCTTTCTCGGCTGGAACGGACGGTCACCGGGGTGGGTGCCGCCGGTCCCCGCGGGGGACGGGGACCGGCGGCACCGGCCCGTGCGCGGCGGTCGGGATTCACGGGGTGCCGCGTACGGGGGCTCATGCGGCGGTCGGGTCGGGGCGTGCCCAGGCGGCTTCGGCGGCGAGGCGTTCGGACCACTGGATGTGGTCCTCGTCGAAGGCGGCGTCGGCTAGGCGTATGCGCTGGACCTCGCCGGTGCCGGCGGGCGGGTAGGTGTGCTGGATGTCGCGCCACAAGCGTTGGAGGACGTAGTCGCGGTCGAAGGCGTGGGCGCCGTGCAGTTCCATGGCGTCCTGGGCCGACTGCGCGGCCCACTGGTGGCCGAGGTACTTGGCGTTGATCAGGTCGGCGTCGCAGGGCAGGCCCTGGTCGAGAAGGTGCACGGACTGGTAGGCGAGTATCCGGCCGGCGCGCAGGCGGGCCTCCATGCCACCGATGCGGTCCCGCAGTACGGGCAGATCGGACAGGCTGGCCCGATAGCGAGGACGGGTCTTGAGACGAGCAGTAGTGGCGGCCACGACCGCTTCGTGAATGCCGAGGCTCACGGCGGCCAGGTTGGGACGGCCGTACAGAATGCTGCTGCTCTGGGCCACGCTCAGCCCCTGGCCGATCTCTCCGACCACGTTGTCCTCGGGAACACGGACGTGATCGAGGTCGAGTCGGCCGGCGGAGAAGCCGTGCAGACCGAGGCCGGGGCGGTGCTCGGGGACCGAGAGCCCGCGGCGGCTTGATTCGACCATGAACGCGGTCAGCGCCTGGGAGGTGCTCACGCCCGCTTCGGCGGTGCGGGCGACGACGAGGTGGGCACCGGCGAGGTGACTATTGCCGATATGGACCTTGCTGCCGGTGATCACCCACTCGCTGCCGGCACGTTCGGCTGTGGTTTCGATGCCACCGATGTGTCCGCCGGCCTGTGGTTCGGTCACGGCGATCGATAGCAGCAGGGAACCGTCCGCGACACGGGGCAGCCAGCGGCCCTTCTGCTCGTAGGTGGCGAAGTGCAGCAGGGCGCCGACGGGGATCAGGGTGGCCTGCAGGATGGCTGCGGCAGCCGCCGAGATCCGCGCGATGCGGTGGACCAGGATGGTCTTGGCCACATGTCCGGCACCCAGCCCGCCGAAGGCGGCCGGGATGGTGACGGCGAACCAGCCCCGTGCGGCCATCAGGTCGGCGACCTTGCGCTCCACCCTGCCCGGAGCGGCCTCCATACGCGCGGCGCGCGGCGCGATGTGCTCGGCCGCGAAGGCGTCCGCCTCGTCCCACAGCACTTCGTGGCGGGCGGTGAGGTAGGGGCGCAGTGCCGGTGGCGGTGTAGTGGGTGTGGCGGACATGGTCTCCCTCTCCCTGGGCGAAGGTCGCAACGTGGAGCGGCCGGGGATCGCCTACGGCTCCCGGGTGGGGGTGGTGGAACGGCCTAGCGGACGGGGGCGCGGACCATGTGGTCCATCACCTGGGCACCGGCGTTGATGACGATGTCCCTGAGCCGTCGGGCCTCGCTCAGGGGGCGCTTCTCGGGGTCGATGACGCACACCGTGCCCAGCACGGTGCCGCTGTCATGGACGAGCGGGGCGCCGAAGTAGGAGCGGATCCCGACGGCGTCGACCACGTGGTTGCCGCTGAAGCGCGGACTGGCGTGCACGTCGTGCAGCGGGAGAGCCTTCTTGCGGACCATGACCTCCGGGCACCAGCCGTGGTCGCGGCTCATGGTGCGGCCGACGATGAGGTACCCGCTGTCCGCCGGCGGCTGGTGCAGCCCGACGAAGGTCTGCTCCTCCAGGAAGAGATTGACGAACCCGTACAGGAACCCGGCCTTGGCGGCCATGTCGCGGGCCAGGTCGTCGAAGTCCTCGCTCGCCACGGTAGGCACGCCCAGGCGGTTGAGCAGCTCGTACCGCTGCGCCAGCTCCGGTGCCTGCTGGGTCTGTGGCCCGGTGACGGCGGTGGCGGGCGGGGTGATCAGCCCGCGGGCGGCGTCCCGCGTGCCGCGCCGCGGCAGGGACAGTGCGGGTGGGGCGGTCGGCGATGCGAGGTAGGGGTTGGGGTGATGTGACATCAGGCGTCCTGGAGGGTGGTAGTGGGCGTGTGGTGAACGCGGCTCGCGGAGGCGTTCTTCACGGCGTGGCCGACGAGGGTCAGCAGGACGCCTGCGACGTGGTTCGGGTCGCGGGCGTCACAGGTGATCATCGGTACGGAGGCAGGGAGTTCGAGGGCAGTGCGGACCTGCTCGGGCTGGTAACGGTGCGCTCCGTCGAACTGGTTGATGGCGACGACGAAGGGCAGGCCGATGTCTTCGAAGAAGCTGATGGGGGTGAAGCTGCTCTCCAGACGGCGGGTGTCGACCAGGACGACCGCCCCGACGGCGCCGCGGGAGAGGTCGTACCAGAGGTCGACGAACCGGTCCTGGCCGGGCGTGCCGAACAGGAACAGTTCCAGGGGTACGGGCGCGTCGGGCAGGCTGAGGCGGCCGAAGTCGAAGGCGACCGTGGTGGTCTGCTTCGCCTCGATGCCCGCCAGGCTGTCCACGTCTGCGCTCGCCTCGGTCAGGTACTCCTCCGTGCTCAGCGGCGCGATCTCGCTGACGGCGCCTACGGCGGTGGTCTTGCCCGCGCCGAAGCCCCCGGCGATCACGACCTTCAGCACGGTCGGCGCGGCGCCGGCGCGCGGGTGCGGCGAAGTACGCAGCACCGCGCCCAGGTCATCCGGCCTGGGGGTAGGCGATGGCATCAGGCCACTTCCTCTTCAAGCCCGCTGAAAGGGCTGCCAGCAGTTGGGTAGACGGACCGGATTCCGCGCCTGTATCGGCAAAGGGGTGGGTGAGGGAGACGACCAAGGCGTCGGCGTCCAGGAGGTCCGAGACGAGGATCTTGACGGCGGTGACGGGCCGGCCAAGTCGTCCCGCCAGTTCGACCACCGATCGTCGGCGCTCCCGGCACAGGGCGAGGATCTCCTCGCATTCCTCGGCCTGGGCCGGGCCGGGCCTTCCCCGTCCTGCTTCCAGCACGGTTTCCAGACCGAGCAGGTGCCGCGGCCTGGTCCGCCCGCGCGTCAGGGTGTAGGTCCGCACGAACATCGACTCCTCGGTCGCGCGGCCGTGTGTGCTCACCGGACCTCTCCGCCCGTGCCGACGCGGACCGGGATCAGCATGTAGGGGGCGAACTTCTGGACGAGGCGCCCCATCTCGAATCCGACGGTGCCCGCATCGGCGTCCGTGGTTGCGATGACGGCGAGGATCGTGTCCACCTCACCGCGTTCGTTGCCGGGGTGGTTGTCGAAGGCCGCGCTACGCCCGGCGCTTTGAACGAAGAAGAGGCAGTCGTCGCGCTCGATGATGACCTGCCGGGCCGGCCTCTTCTTGTGGCTGGGGCCGGTGATGTTCGCCGCGAGGGAGGCAACTCCGCTGAGGGCGGCCGACAGTTCGTCCGCCCAGTCCTTGTCGACGTCGCTGTCCAACAGCCGCAGTCCGTCGCGCGACAGCAGGACGGCGTGCGTGACGCCCGGGACGTCGGAGGCGAACTGACGCAGCAGCCAGGCCATGTTGTCCCGCTGTCCGCTTGCAGTTGTCTCGGTTACGGGCGCGTCGCCGGTCACGTTGTCCATCGCGGGGTGGGTGCTCATAGGGATCGCTCCAGAAGGGGGAAGGGCCCGTGGATGTAACGGGCCACCGGGAACGTCGAGGGACCGGGGGTTCAGGGCGCGGGCTGCTCTGCCGAAGCGGTGGAAGAACCGGCTCTCCCGCCGGCCTGGATGCCGTTTCGGAAGGCGGCTGCGAGCCCTGGCGTCGCCCCGGTCACGGGGGCTTGCTCCCGCTCGCGCGATGGACGGAACGAGCCGGACTGACGTCTACGCGTGGGAAGAGCGGGCGCATCAGCAGAGTGACCCGCCTCTACGGCTCCTGGTGCCCCCACATTGCCGGGGTGTGTGACCTGGCCTGCCGTCGGGACGGCTGAAGCCGCGGCGACCTGCTGCGGCGGAGCGGAGGGGCGGGCTTCCTGGGGTCGCGCGGTCGCATCGTCGACGGAGGGAATCGCTACGAGGAGCCGTGCCGGGATGACGACGAGGGCGGTGGTGCCTCCTGTCACGTTCTCCTGCAGGAGAACGGACAGCCCGTGCGACTGGGCGATCTTCGCAGCGACCAGCAAGCCGAGCTGGCCGGCTCGGACTTGGCCGCTGACGTCGACCTCGTCGGGGGCTTTGAGCAGGTGGTTCATCTGTGCCCGCGTCTGTGGATGCATGGGGATAGCCCGGTCCTCGACTTCGACCGCCAGCCCGTTCGCCACGCGCTGCGCACGCACCATCACCTTCGTCGCGGGATCGGAGCACTCGCAGGCGTTCTCGATCAGCTCGGCCAGCAGGTGCGTCAGGTCCGGGCCCACATGGCCGGGAAGACCTAGCTCGGCGCCTACGGACCCGGCGGCGACGGACACACGTGGATACTGCACGACCTCGGAGACGGCGCCGCGCAGTGCCGTCGCGACGGGAACGGGCCGGCGCACGCTGCGCAGGGACTGGCCGCCCAGTACCGCAGTGCTCTCGACCTGGCGACGCATCCGCGTCACGAGGTGATCGATCTCGAAGATCTTGGCCAGTAGCTCCGGGTCGTCGGTCAGCATCTCCAGCTCGCTCAGTGCCTGAAGCGCCTTGCCGACCAGGGCGTGCTCGCGCATGGCCAGACGGCGCAGCACTTCCAGGAGGACGACGGACTGGGACTCGTCGTGCACCCGTATCAGCGACGCGATGGCCTGCACCTGGAGGGCACTCAACGCCGTGTTGATCTCGGCGTTCGGACCGGCCGACGTTGGCGCCTGCAGGTCCGGCAGCGGCGGGCGTCCCCCGCGGCACAGCTCATCCGCCGACCACTGCACCGACTTCTCGACAGCCGCCGCTGCCCCCGCAACCGCTGCCAGTGCCGCTGCCCAGTCCTCCTCCGCGGTCGCCTGCACGGCCCCTGCCGCCGTACGCGCTCCGCGAGCCGCCGCCGTGGCGACCCCGGCCAGTCCGCAGACCAGGCAGGCCAGGAGCCACCCGGGGCCTACGGCGGACACCGACCAGAGGGGGAAGGCGGCACCCAGCAGCGCGGCTAGCAGCACCAGGGGCAATGCCACGGCGCGGCGGACACGGTGCAGCGTGAACGCGTCGATCGGAGGCCGCCGTCTGCGGTGGCCGGTAGCGGCCGGCCGTGCCGGGAAGGCGCTGTCAGGCATGGGAATCCTCGTCAGGTGGGGGTGACTAAGCGTGTTGCGGCGTCAGATCTGCGCAGATCTGGCGTGTGCTGCGTGGGGCCGAACGGGGCGTCGGAACCGCGACCGCGCCGCGATGGTGTGAGGACTGCGTCGACAGGAGCTGAAGGAGCCGGGCGCTCTGGATCAGGCCCATGTGACTGAACGCCTGCGGAAAGTTGCCGAGCTGGCGCTGTTGGACGGGGTCGTACTCCTCGGCAAGGAGCCCGAGGTCGTTGCGCAGAGCGAGGAGGCGTTCGAACAGGGCGTGGGCCTCGTTGTGGCTGCCGATCAGAGCCAGGGCATCGACGAGCCAGAAGGAGCAGAGGACGAAGGTGCCCTCATCGCCCTTCAGGCCGTCCACCCCGGTACGGTCACCGATGGTCGGGTAACGGCGCACGAGCCCGTCCGGCGAGGCGAGTTCACGACGCACTGCGTCCACGGTGCCGATGACGCGGGGGTCGTCGGGCGGCAGGAAGCCGACGCGGGGGATCAGCAGCGTGGCGGCGTCCAGCTCTTGGGAACCGTAGGACTGGGTGAAGGTGTTGCGCACCGGATCGAAGCCCTTGGTGCAGACCTCGTGGTGGATGGTTGCCCGCAGCTCGATCAACGGGGCCACGTCGATGTGGAGGGCACCGGCCTCGGTCAGGCGGATGGTGCGGTCGACCGCCACCCAGGTCATCACCTTGGAGTGGACGAAGTGCCGGCGTGCTCCGCGGATCTCCCAGATGCCCTCGTCGGGCTCCTGCCAGCGCTGTGCCAGGTGCTCGATGAGTCGCTGGTGCAGCACGGCGGTGTCGGCGCAGCGGGCGACACCGCTCTCGTGTGCGAGGTACAGGGTCTCGATGACCTCGCCGTACACGTCGAGCTGCAGTTGGTCCGCCGCCCCATTGCCGACCCGTACCGGGGTCGAGTCCTCGTAGCCGGGCAGCCAGGACAGCTCCCGTTCCCGCAGGTCACGCTCTCCCGTGATCCCGTACATGATCTGCAGGTTTTCCGGATCACCGGCCACGGCGCGCAAGAGCCATCGCCGCCATGCCTGCGCCTCCTGCCGGTACCCGGTCCCCAGGAGCGCGGCCAGCGTCGTGGAGGCGTCCCGCAACCAAGTGAAGCGATAGTCCCAGTTCCGGTTTCCGCCGATCTCCTCTGGCAGCGACGTGGTCGGCGCCGCGACGATCCCACCGCTCGGCTCGTACGTCATAGCCTTCAGCGCGATCAAGGATCGAACCACGGCCTCGCGATATGGCCCCTCGTAGGTGCACTCCCGTGTCCAGTCCTCCCAGAACGTGAGTGTCTCGGTCAGCGCGGCCTCGGGGTCGGGAACGTCGGGCGCCGCTGCGTGGGACGGGCACCAGCTGAGGACGAACGCCACGCTCTGCCCGGCGGCGACGGAGAAAGCACTGACCATGACGCCGTCCTTCTCCACCTGCGGGACGCAGGTGTCGAGCCACAGAGCGTCCGCGCCGGCCTCCGCGACCATGCGCCCACCGACTTCGTGAATCCACGGGCTGACGCTTCCGTACCCCGGCCGTGGACGCATGGCCGAGATCATGGAGACCTCACCGGTCAGGCCCTCGACGATCCGGATCACCTGCGGTGCTCCGTCGCGCGGTGGCATGAAGTCCCGGACACAGACCGAACCGGCCTCGGTGCGCCATACCGATTCGAGGACGAGCGAGTCACCGCGGTACCGGCGCTCGGCGACTGCTTCGGAGCTGGAACGGTCGGCAGGAGCGGCCGGAGCGATCCGCCAGGTGCCGTGTTTCTGCGTGCCGAGCAAGCTGGTGAAGACGGCCGGCGAGTCGAACCGGGGCAGGCACAGCCAGTCGATCGAACCGTCATCGCAGACGTGGGCACTGGTCTGCATGTCGCCGATCAATCCGTACTGCTCGATGCGCCGAATCCGTTTCATCGTGTGGATCTCCGTGAGCCCCGCAGGTCCGGGGCGGTATCGGGGCCGCCGCAGCGGCCGGGAACGGTGGGAAGAGGAGTGGCCGGTGGTTACCGGAGTGAGGAAGGGGCGTTCCGGGGCGGCGGCAAGTCCTCGTCGGCCCCTGCAGGGCCGGCCGCGCGCTCGCCGCGAAGAACCAGCCAGGCCATCGGCCCGAGGACCAGCCCGATGACGACGGCCCCGGTCACCGTCATGTCCGCGGTACCGAAGCGGCGAAGACCAGACAGGCCAGGGCGACGGCGAAGACCGCCCCGCGCAGCGCGTTGATCTGCGGCTTCCGCCAGCGCCGCCCGCGCTTCGCTCGATTCGGCCCGGGACCGCCCCGTTCCACGTGTGCCATCAGCTCCCGGGTGGCTTCGGCGAGCTTGACCAGGTACACCCGGCTCGGCATGTAGCCCTCGGGAATGCTTTCGGAGCAGAGCCGTTGCGCTCGCACCAGGACGGGGCTGCCCACAGCGGTCCGTGCTCCCAACTGGGCGACATGACCGCGCAGAAGCCGAACGAGGTCCTCCACATCGGCAGCGTTCTCGGGCAGCGGTGAATCCTCGCCCAGCACGAGCGTTACCGTCTCCCACGCGGCAACCACGTGATCGCGCTCTGGCGCCAGCACCACGGTGGCGGACTCTCGCCGCCCGCGCCCGCCTCCGATCTGGCTGTCGCTTCGGCGAGGGTCCAGCGAAAGGCGCATGACACAACTCCTGTTCGGATCAAGCCAAAGTGAGCCCAAGTCACCAAGTGGCACCGACGACTGACGTGCGAAGTGAGTGACCTGGTCACTACGTTGAGCGAACCGTGAATCACGGCCGAGCGGTATGCCCACACCGCCCGCAGGGCCGTCAAAGGCGTCAAAGATCATTCCGGAACCGAGGGGCAGTCCATGGCCCGTGAACGCAACGTCGCCCTCGCCGCACTTCTGCGCGAAGCAGGCTGGTCCCAGCCACAAGCAGCCGCCGCGGTGGCCCGCGTGGCCGCTGAGAGCGGAGTGCGCGAACTCGACGCGATCTCCCGCTCGCACATCGCCATGTGGGTCCAGGGCACAAAGCCCAGCGGCAGAGCACCGCATATCCTGCGCGAGACGCTGTCCCGCAGACTCGGCCGCCGCCTCTCCCTGGCTGATCTCGGGCTGGAAGAAGAGCCGACAGGCACGACCGACAGCGGTTCCGACTGGAGCGTCGACCCTCTGACCGCACTGGCCGAGCTGGGAAGCGACGATCTCGACATGCACCGACGCAAGCTGCTGGCCACCGCCGCCTACTCCGCGGCCGGCCTTGCCCTGCCCACTATCTCGTGGTGGGCAGCCGCCCCCGCTGCAGCGGCGAACCGCCGACCGTCCTCCTCGCGCTCGGTGACCCAGGCGGACATCGACGACGTCCGCGATCTCACGGTCTACTACTCCGCGCGCGACCAGCAGCGAGGCGGCGCATCCGGCCGCAAGGCCCTCGCCAGTCACCTGCTCGACGGTGCGGTACCGCTGCTCGGCGGCCGATTCCGCACAGATCAGCTCCGCCGCGACACGTACTCCGCCGTGGCGGAGATGACCTACCTCGCCGGTTGGATGGCCTTCGACGCCAGCGAACACCGCACTGCCCAGCGGTACCTCACCATTGCCGCCCGCATCGCGGCGGAAGCTGGAGACGGACCGCTCGGTGGTCACGTCCTGCGCGCCCTCGCCCACCAGGCCGTGGACCTCGGGCATCCACGCCGGGCACTGGCCCTGGCCGACGCCTCGATGTCCCGCGACCGCTACGGCCAGGCCAGCCATCGTGAAAAGGCGCTGCTGGCGATCGTCCATGCACGCGCCCTTGCGTCCGACGGCGACCGGGCCGGCACCCTCGCGGCCATTAGCCGCGCGGAGCGGGACCTCGCCCGCGCCGACGCCACTGAGGCACCGGCCCGCGTCGGCTTCTTCCAGGAAGCCTCCCTCGCCCACGAGACGGCCTGCGCTCTGCGCGACATGGGCCAGCCTCGCGACGCGGAGATCCACTTCAAGCGCAGCGTGGCCACGCGCCGACGCCAACAGTTCGCCCGTACCCACAGCGTGACGCTCGGCTACCTCGGCGCTGTCCAAGTCCAGCAGGGACGCCTCGACGAGGCATGCGCAACCTGGAACGAAGCACTCGACGCCATGGCCGGTATCCAGTCCGGGCGAGCCCGCGACGTCATCGTCCGCATGCAGAGCGACATCTCGCCCGTCCGGCAGCGCGGTGGTCGCTACGTCGCCGAACTGGACCGTCGCACGCGAGGCATGTTGCGCGCCATAGGCTGACCACAGAACGGTTTCGCGGCGCTGACCGGAGGCCGCCGCGCACGCTACGCCCAGGGAGAGGAACGAGCGCTGATGCCGACCTACGAGGTCAAGTCGATCGCAACGGTCGTCGGCGGCCACACCCGCGTACAGGACGACTACCAAGGCGGGGTCGAATCGATCATCCGGCTCGACGACGCGTATCCCCTGGAAACGCTGCAAGGAATTGAGGAGTTCTCCCACCTGACCGTGACCTGGCGCTTCCATCTGGCCCGACCCGAAGACGTCCAGCTCCACGCGCGCAGTCCAAGGGGAAACCAGAACTGGCCGGCGACCGGTACGTTCGTCCACCGCAACCACCGGCGCCCCAACCAACTGGCGGTCAGTTACCCGCGGTTGCTCAAGGTCGAAGGCAGGGACCTCCTGGTCACCGATCTCGACGCCGTCTACGGGACGCCCGTGATCGACCTGGCACCGTACTTCGAACAGATGGGGCCTCAGGGCCCGATCCGTCAGCCCGCATGGCCTGGCGAGATGCTTGAACCGAACTACTGGGCGAAGGCAAGCGAACGGCCCTCCGCGCGTCCCCTGTAGGGGAGGTGACTGAGCTGCCCGACTCGTCAACCGCATGGCCGGGAACCATTTGGAAGTCTGGCTCAACCCGCAGCCCTCGCATACCGGAACTCACACCACGTCTCCTCGCCGCTGCTCTCCCACGCGTCTGAGATCGCATCGACAAGCCGGATCCCGCGACCGGATTCACCGTCGAGTCCGACTTCCTTGAGTACAGCTGGGGCCGGATGGTGATCGGTGACCGAGACGCGCACCACGTCGACGGCCACCGTGATCCGGAGCACGACTTCTCCCTCACCGTGAATCACGGCGTTGGTGACCAGCTCCGAGACGGCCAGTACGACGACCCCTGCCACCGGCTCGGAAACACGGCACCGCCGCAGGAACGCCCCGGCTGTCTGCCGCATCTCCCCAACTTTCGCGAGATCAGGGAGAAAGGCCGCCTGACAGCCGTGGGATGCCGCCGGTATGCCTGCTATCGCCGATGTGCTGTGCCGGTCTTCGTGAACCGACCTCGCGCATGACATGCCTGCCACGTCGGCAAAGCTACGGATGCCCCCGCCGGGCGGGGTCTCCTCTTGGAGCCTGGTCATGGGGGCTATCGCACCGCGTGGCGACGCCGTCGACCAGGGGAATCCCGAGGGGGAAATATCTGTCAAGGGGGAAAGTTGGAGGGGGAATTGAGGCCATGATTGGATTCCGCCCACCAACAGAGGTCACACTCATGCCAGATCCGTTCGCCGACCTGCTCCTCCGGCTCCGGCAGGAGGCGGGCAGGACGCAGGAGGAGCAGGCAGACGCGATCAACGCTGTCTCCGGCCGGGACACCATGACCCGCCGAGAGATCAGCCGCTATGAGAACTTCGAGAACGTCCCTACCAATCACACAATCGCCCACATCGCGGCGGCCTGCGGTGTGCCCTTCGAGGAGCTACAGCGGGAGGCCAAGGCTGCCCGCGCTCGAAAGAGAAAGGGGCATGCCAATGCAGAGGAGGACCAGGACGCCGTGAAGCGTCGCACGCTGCTGGGTGGCGCCGCTGTCGGCGTGAGCGCGGCTGCCGAGCCCTGGGGGCGCCTCGCCTTCGCCCTCAGCAAGGGGTCCAAGATCGATTCTCCCTCCGCCGTCGCGCTCATCGACCGGGCCGCTGAACTACACGTCCAGGAACTCAATCTCAGCGCCCGGCGGCTACAAAGCACGGTCGAGTCGCATCTTGACGCGATCACCGCGGCTCTGCCTCGTGCCGGCGAGCACGAGCGGGCTCTCACCATCGCCGCCGGAGAAACCGCCGCCCTGGCCGGTTGGGTTGCCTGGGATCTGGGTGAGCACGACAAAGCCGACGCCTACTACAAGGTCACGTCGCAGTGTGCGACGACCGCCGGGCACCCTCCGCTCCGAGCCCTGGCCCTGACCTACAGCAGCTACGGCGCCTCGACGCCGAAGGCGAAGTTGGAGTTCCTTTCCCAGGCGGCCAGCGATGTGCGAGGCCACGGCAACGCTACTGCTGCCGCTTGGGTCCTCGGCAGGCACGCCGAGGAGGCTGCGGCGGCCGGTGACGAGATGGGGGCGCTCCGGGCGTTGGAGCGAGCGCGCTTCGCCTACGACTTCGCGGATCACACCAACGAGCAGGCGTGGGTCCGGTTCGTGACCCCGTACCGCATGGACTCGCTGGCCCTCTCTGTATACGGGCAGTTGGGGCGTCCCGAACTCACCGCTGCAGCAGACACCGCAGTCGACCGCCTCGGAGACGAACTCCCGGATGGAGGCGTCGTGGTTCTCGGTGATCTCGCTTCGGCCCTGCTGCTTGGAGGTGACGTCGACCAAGGGGTCTACGTGGCACGCCAGTTCGCCGCTGCGGCACAAGCCAAGCCCAACACTATGGGCAAGGAGCGCGCAGCGACCATCGCAGCGTCTCTCCCCGATAAAGAGCAGGAACTCGGCCTGCATCTGCGGCAGTTCGCATCCTGAGCCCTGCGCGGGCCCAGGAAGCGAACGCAGTCGTACGGCCGGCCCGGCACGCCGCGAAATCTATGCGGTCTCCTCGACAACCCAGGACAGGTACGCATCCGACCCGCCGGTCACGGGCAGCGTGATCCACTGGGGGACGTCGTACGGGTGCTTCTCGTGCAGCCACGCCTCCAGTGCCGGGAGACGGTCCGACGTAGTCATATACGAAATCCGCCACTCCTGCGCCGTCTCGACCTTCCCTTTCCACCAGTAGAGGGCTGTGATCGGCGCATCAATATGGACGCCTGCTGCCAGCTTGCTCTCAACCGCGCCGCGGGCTAGCGCCTTCGCCTGATCCTCGTCGTCGCTGGTCGTCTGCGCGATCACAATGTCGTTGGCCATACGATCACCTCTCCGGCTCGGGTACCGCGACCTTACCCAGCCGTCCAGGGCGCACCCCAAGCCGGTCGCTACGGGTGAAGGCGGGTGGGGCTCAATCGCCGACCTGGATCAGTCAGGCAGCAGCGGCGTATGCAGGTAGTGCCTGGCTTCGGCACTGCGGTGGCAGGTCCTCTCATTGATGAGATCGATCGGTGCGTGACGGAGATTTCGGCTGATCGCTGCGCCTTCGTCGGTCCAAGACGAGAAGACTCCATTCAAGCTGTCAGGGCATTCGCCTACGGCAGACAAGAAGAAGCCCCAAAGGACTGGAACCTCTGCTGGGAGCATGTCAACGTAAAAGCTCCCGGAAATGCGTGCCGGAAAAGGCGGCTAGAGCGGTCTGGTTGAAGGAGCCTGACGGATGGCCTCGTGACTCGCGACGGAGCCGAGAGGCGGAGGGGGCGGGCAACATAGCCGACGATCGCCGGTTAGCCAAAACGCCGATCGTCCGGAGCATAGGTGTTCGCCTTCAGCTGTGCTTGGCGGTGGAGCCGAGGCGAACGCAGTGCAGTGCCGCGAGAGAGGTGAGGAGTTGACAGGCGGCTACGCCTTGCTGCGTCCACGAAATATGCAGTCGGCGACTGCTGCGTGCCCGACCGGCCGTGCAGCCTGACGACTTGTCCACGAGGTCACATCGGCGGGTGCCGGACAGCCCGGCTCTCCCGCTCGCATGACCCGAATCTCACAGGAACTTCTGCATGCCCGCGCAATCCCCACTCGCTTCTTCCTCAGCCTCTCGGGGCCTACGCGCAGCGTTTCTCACCGTGAAGGACGCTGCCGACTACCTCGGTCTCTCACCACACACCCTCTACGTCTGGAGGCACCGACGGCAGGGACCACCGAGTTTCCGCATGGGTCCTCGCGGACGTGTCATGTACAGGCGGGAATCTCTCGATGCCTGGATCCGTGCGCAGGAGCTGGCCGACTCCCGCTCGAACACTTCTCTGAGCCCGCTGAAGGCCGTCCCTCAGCAGCGGTCCAGCCGCATGCCCGATGCCTAACGGAACCGTCGTCCCGCACAATCCATGCCGCCCCGGTATGAGCCGCGTCAGCTGAGCCAGACCAAGGCGCGGCCGCCGGGGGCGGTTTGGTCGTACGCGTGGCCTCTCAGGGCTCATTTAGCGCCAACGTGCGCTGCAGTTAACCGAGGAAGCAAAGGAGACCAGTACTTGGCCGGCTACATCGAAGATCGATGGGTCAAGAAGAAGAAGGATCCGATCAGCGGAAAGCGAGAGCGCACAGAGCGCTATGGAAAAGGTAAGAGGTATCGAGTAGGGGGGATACCCGGAGTCAGAGACCGCTCCTTCGATACGTTGGAGGACGCGAAATCATGGCTCCGGCAATCAAGTACCGATCAAGAGCGTGGTGAGTTCGTCGATCCACGTGACGGCTCCCTGACGCTCGCCGAATACATTGAATTGTTCTGGATGCCGGGTATGCGGGGAGCAGCCAAGACCCGTACGAGTCTTGAGCAGCGAATGCGCCTGCACGTGGTGCCGCACCTGGGCGACATGCCCCTGAACAAGGTCTCTGCGGCCGAGCTCCGCGCCTACATAGTCAAGCTCGAATCCTCTTGCTCCCCGCAGTACGCCCGCAGCATCCTCACAGCGCTGTCGAGCGTCCTCGAGACAGCGGTGGATGACAAGCGCCTCGCGCGGAACCCGATGAGGTCGAGGTCGGTCCGTTGGCCAAAATTGCCCGATGAGCGTCGTGAGGCATGGCCCGAGGCGACGGCGCGGAAGGTACGCGATGAGATCAGTCAGAGGCACCGTGTAGCGGTGGTTCTGGGCCTTGGGTGTGGCCTGCGCCAAGGGGAAGTCTTCGGGCTCGGCCTGGAGGACATCGATTACGGGCGTGGAGTCCTCAACGTCCGGCGGCAGGTGCAGATACTCAACGGCCGCAAGTACTACACGCTGCCGAAGGGCGGGAAGACACGTGTCGTAGACATGCCAGGTTCCGTGGCTGGCGAGCTGCTGAAGCACGTGCGGGCCTACCCCGGTAGCGAGATCGAGTTGCCGTGGGGCGGCCCGGAGCCTGACAAGGAGCGGAAGAAGTTCAGTCTCGTGCTGACGACGAAGTACGGCAACGCGATCGCCGCCAACACGTGGAACACCGAGATCTGGAAGCCCGCTTTGGCCAGAGCAGGCGTCATAATGCCGCAGGTTAAAGGGGCGAAGCCTTGGCAGTGGCAAGCCGCTCCGAAGGACGGTTTCCACGTGTTGAGGCACACGTATGCGTCCCTAGTCCTCGAGGCAGGCGAGTCGGTCGTGACCCTCGCCAAGTGGTTGGGGCACTCGTCGCCGACCATCACACTCGACCACTACGCCCACTTCATGCCGGAGGCGGGGAAGAAGGGGCGCAGGGCGATCGATAGCCTTCTGGGGGAGCGGGAGGAGGTCTCTGGCGCAAACTCCCCAGATTCTCCCCAGGACCCGTCCTGAGAGCCCATCGTCCGGGCCGGCACACGTAAACAGCGAGGTGAGAGGCCGTATGTTCACGACCCGCCCCACCCTCCAGGGCACCTTCGGCATGGTGTCGTCCACGCACTGGCTGGCCTCGCAGTCGGCGATGGCCGTCCTCGAAGGCGGCGGCAACGCCTACGACGCCGCCGTGGCCGGGGCGTTCGTGCTGCACGTCGTCGAACCGCATCTCAACGGGCCCGCGGGCGAGGTGCCCATCCTGCTCGCCCCGGCCGACGGCGAGGTGCGCGTGCTGTGCGGGCAGGGAGTCGCGCCGGCGGGCGCGACCGTCGCCCACTACCGGGGACTCGGCCTGGACCTCGTACCCGGCACCGGACCACTGGCCGCGGCCGTGCCCGGCGCGTTCGACGCCTGGCTGCTCCTCCTGCGCGACCACGGCACCAAGTCCCCCGAGGAGGTGCTGAAGTACGCCATCGGGTACGCCGAGCACGGGCACGCGCCCGTGGAGAACGTCGGCGCGACCGTCGAGACCGTACGGGAGCTGTTCGAGACGGAGTGGACCTCGTCGGCGGAGGTGTACCTGCCGGGCGGGAAGCCGCCGCGTCCCGGCGCACTGCTGCGCAACCCCGCCCTGGCGGGCACCTGGAGGCGACTGCTCGCCGAGACCGCCGGGGCGGGCGACCGGGAGGCGCGGATCGAGGCCGCGCGGGAGGTGTGGCGGACCGGGTTCGTCGCCGAGGCCCTCGTCCGGCAGGCCGCCCGGCCCACCCTGGACACCAGCGGGGAGCGCCACACCGGCACGCTCACGGCCGCCGATCTCGCAGCCTGGTCCGCCTCCTACGAGGCGCCGGCGACGTACGACTGGAACGGCTGGACGGTGTGCAAGGCCGGCCCGTGGAGCCAGGGCCCGGCCCTCCTCCAGCAGCTCGCCCTGCTCCCGCCCGAGCTGCCCGCGTACGGCTCCGCCGACTACGTCCATCTCCTGATCGAGGGCTGCAAGCTCGCCATGGCCGACCGCGAGGCCTGGTACGGCGACGCCGCCGAGGTCCCGCTGGGCGAGCTGCTCGCCGCCGGCTACAACGCGGAGCGGCGGCGGCTGATCGGCGACAAGGCGTCCTACGAGCTGCGGCCCGGCAGCCCCGGCGGCCGTACCCCGCGGCTGAGCACGCACGCGTACGTGGTCGCCGACGACGACCCCGCCTTCAGCCCCATCGGCGCCGGCGAGCCGACGGTCGCCAAGCGCACCACGTCCCCGGTGCCGGGTGAACCGGAGGTGGGCGCGGAGGGGTCCACCCGGGGCGACACCTGCCACCTCGACGTCGTCGACCGCTGGGGCAACATGGTCGCCGCCACGCCCAGCGGCGGCTGGCTGCAGTCCAACCCGGTCGTGCCCGAGCTGGGCTTCCCGCTCGGCACCCGGCTCCAGATGACCTGGCTGGAGGAGGGCCTGCCGAACTCGCTGACGCCCGGCCGCCGCCCCCGCACCACCCTCACCCCCTCGATCGCGCTGCGCGACGGTGTGCCGGTGCTGGCGTTCGGCACACCCGGCGGCGACCAGCAGGACCAGTGGCAGCTGCACTTCCTGCTGGCCGCGGCGCTGCGCGCGCGGGTGCGCGGCGCTCTCGACCTCCAGGGCGCGATCGACGCCCCGAACTGGCACAACGACGCCTTTCCCGGCTCCTTCTACCCGCGCGGCATGCGGCCGGGCAGCGTCACCGTGGAGTCCCGGATGCCGGCCGCGGTGGTGGAGGAGCTGCGGCGACGCGGCCATGACGTGACCCTCGGCGACCCCTGGTCCGAGGGCCGGCTGTGCGCGGTCGGCCGCGACCCGGAGACCGGGATCCTGCTCGCGGCCGCGAACCCGCGCGGGATGCAGGGATACGCGGTGGGTCGCTGACGCCGAGCGCGGCTCGGGTCGCCGGCACGCGTGCGGGGCGGTTCGCTTCCGCGCGTGCCGGGCGTGTCGCTCACGCGGGGAGAGCGGAGGATCGCGTTCCTGTTCTTCATCCCGATTCCACCCGGGATGCACCGGGCAGGTGGGGATTGTCAGTGGGGCGTGCTCTCATGGAGGCATGATCGAAGACACGGAAACCATCGACGAGTTTCTCGCCCGCCACTCGGCCGACGTGGAGGAAGCGGTCCGCAAGGCCGCCGCGGCCGAGATCATGCCGCGCTTCCGGCAGCTCGGCGCGCACGAGGTCGACCAGAAGAGCGGACCGCACGATCTGGTGACGGACGCCGACCGCAATGCGGAGCTCTACCTCACCCGGGCCCTCGGCGCCCTGCTGCCCGGCTCGGTCGTCGTCGGCGAGGAGGCCGTGCACGCCAACCCGGCCACGTACGAGGCGATACAGGGCGACGCGCCGGTCTGGATCGT
This sequence comes from Streptomyces zaehneri, assembly GCF_032248645.1. Classification (NCBI taxonomy): domain Bacteria; kingdom Bacillati; phylum Actinomycetota; class Actinomycetes; order Kitasatosporales; family Streptomycetaceae; genus Streptomyces; species Streptomyces zaehneri. Next base: position 61,081 of record NZ_JASTTJ010000004.1, on the reverse strand, counting down.
CGACCCCGTCGACGGAACACGCCAGTTCGTGCACGGCGACGACGGCTTCTGCACGCTCGTCGCGCTCGTCCGGCACGGCGTCCTGCTCGCCTCCTGGACCTATGCCCCGGCCCGCGACCAGCTGGCCACGGCCGTCCGCGGCGGCGGTGCCTTCCTGGACGGAGAGCGCCTGTTCGCCGGCCCGCCCGAGCCGGGCCGTGACCTGGTGGTGGCCACCTCCCACCCCGACTACACGACCGACGAGCAGAAGAGTGCCCTGCTGGGGGTCTGGACGGACGGGGTCGCACCGCGCGCGTGCGGATCGGCCGGGCTCGAGTATCTCGCCATAGCCCGCGGCGAGTTGGACGCCACGGCGTTCTCCTGGGAGGCGGCCTGGGACCACGCGGCGGGCCTGCTGCTGGTGGAGGAGGCGGGCGGTGCCCATCTCACCCTGGACGGCGGACCGTTCCGGGTCACGGGCGGCAACTCCCTGCCCTTCACGGCGGCAAGGGACGCGGCGACGGCCCGTCGCGTGGCGGGACTGCTGTCGGGCGCCGGACCTCGGTCGAGCTGACGGGGCCGGGGAGGATCCCGTTCCGGGCTCGTGACGGAACCGCGGCCACTCCTGCCGGGCGCGAGCGAGTCACTGCCGCGTCGAGAGACCCTGGGCCGCGTCCGGCCGCCGACGCACGGGACCCTCCGGTGGACGGCCCCACGGGTGGGTTCCGTCGAGGCATTCGGGGATGCTTCGAGGGCCCCGCGCCGCAGGCGTTGTCGTACCCCCGGCATATCCTGAGTGTGGGGGCCACCGGTCTACGGAGGTCACCGGCTGACGAAGGGGTCGAAGTGCCGTCGATGCTCGATGCGGTCGTGGTGGGAGCGGGGCCCAACGGGCTGACCGCGGCGGTGGAGCTGGCCAGGCGTGGCTTCTCCGTGGCGCTCTTCGAGGCGCGGGACACCGTGGGCGGCGGAGCCCGTACCGAGGAGCTCACCCTGCCGGGCTTCCACCACGACCCGTGCTCCGCCGCGCATCCCCTCGGCATCAACTCACCCGCGTTCCGCGCACTGCCCCTGGAGCGCTACGGCCTGGAGTGGCTGCACGCCGAGCTGCCGATGGCCCATCCCTTCCTCGACGGCAGTGCAGCGGTGCTGTCGAGGTCGGTCGCCGAGACGGCCGCCTCCTTCGGGCCGCGCGACGCGGGCACGTACCGTCGGCTGGTCGAGCCCTTCCTGCCCAAGTGGGACACCCTGGCCCGCGACTTCATGTCACTGCCGCTGACCGCGCTCCCGCGCGACCCGCTCACCCTGGCCCGTTTCGGCCTGGTCGGCCTGCCGCCGTCCAGCTGGCTCACCCGCCGCTTCCGTGACGAGCGGGCCAGGACCCTCTTCGCCGGACTCGTCGGGCATGTCATGGCCCCGCTGAGCGGCTTCGCCACCGGCGCCATCGGTCTGGTCTTCGCCCTCGCCGCGCACGCCCGCGGCTGGCCGGTGGCCCGCGGCGGCTCCCAGTCCATCTCGGACGCCCTCGCCGCCTACCTCAAGGACCTCGGCGGCAGCATCCACACCGACTACGAGGTCAAGCGCCTCGACGACCTGCCCCCGGCCCGCGCCTACGTCTTCGACACCTCGCCCACCGCGCTCGGCCGCATCGCCGGCTTCGGCAACTACTACGAGGGCTACCGGTACGGACCCGGCGTCTTCAAGATCGACTACGCGCTCGACGGTCCGGTCCCGTGGACCGCGAAGGAGGCCCGCGCCGCCGGGACCGTGCAGATCGGCGCGGACAGCGCGGAGATCGGCGCCGCCCTCAGAGCGGTCTCCCGGGAGAACCGGGCACCGGACCGGCCCTTCATGATCACGGTGCAGCCCGGCGTCGTCGACCCCGGCCGCGCCCCGGCCGGCCGGCAGGTCTTCTGGGCGTACGGCCATGTGCCCAGCGGCTGGACCGGCGACCTCACCGACGCCATGGAACGCCAACTGGAGCGTTTCGCACCCGGGTTCCGCGATCGCGTCCTCGCCCGGGCGACCGCGGGCCCGGCCGAACTCGCCGCCCGGAACGCCAACTACGTGGGCGGGGACATCGCCTCCGGAGCGGTCTCCGGGCTCCAGATCCTGCTGCGGCCCAAGCTGACGCCTTTCCCGTACGCCACCCCGCACCCGGCCGTCTTCATCTGCTCCTCGGCCACCCCGCCCGGCCCGGGCGTGCACGGCATGTCGGGCCACAACGCGGCGAAGGCCGTATGGCGGAGCCTGCGGCAAAAAAGGTGACCGCCCGTCAGCCACCTGTTGGTATACACCCAGGCATGACCACGATCACGCTCGTTCAGGGCGACATCACCCGGCAGTCCGTGGACGCCGTCGTCAACGCGGCCAACTCCTCGCTGCTCGGCGGCGGTGGCGTCGACGGCGCCATCCACCGCCGGGGCGGCCCCGAGATCCTCGCCGACTGCCGTCGGCTGCGCGCCTCTCACTACGGCAAGGGCCTGCCCACCGGCCGGGCGGTGGCCACGACCGCGGGGGAACTGGACGCCCGGTGGGTGATCCACACCGTGGGCCCCGTGTACCAGGCCTCCGGCACCGACCCCGCCCTGCTCGCCTCCTGCTACCGCGCATCCCTGGAGGTCGCGGACGAGCTGGGCGCGCGTACCGTCGCGTTCCCGGCCGTCTCCACCGGGGCGTACGGCTGGCCGATGGCGGATGCCGCCCGCATCGCGGTCGAGGCGGTGCGCGCGGCGCAGACGTCCGTCGAGGAGGTGCGGTTCGTACTGTTCGACGAGCAGGCGTACCAGGTGTTCGCCGAGCTGATCGGCTGATCGGCTGGCCGGAGGCCCGGAGGCCCGGAGGCCCGGAGGCCCGGAGGCCCGGAGGCCCGGAAGTTCGGAAAGCCGGAAGCCCGGAAGCCCGGAAGTTCGGAAGCCCGGAAGTTCGGAAGGCCGGAAGTTCGGAAGGCCGACGATCGGCAGCGGGACCGCGGGGACGCCGGGCGGTGTCCCCGCGGAACGGGTGATCGGCGAAGGGGCCGGTGACCCCGGGCGGGGTCAGCCCTCGATGCGGTGGGTGGTCCAGAACGATGTCAGGTCCGTGCTCGTGGCGGCCTGGGCGGCAGCCTTGAACTCGGCCGTGGTCGAGACGCCGTACCAGTGCGAAGTGGCGTAGTCCTTCAGCAGCTTGGCCATCGCGGTGTCGCCGATGAGCCGCCGCAGGTCGTGCAGGGCGCACTTGCCGTAGCCGTAGACGACGGTGGAGTACCGGGAGGAGTGGGTGTCCCAGTAGGCCATCGAGTTGGTGATCTTCTCGGCCGACGAGGCCCACGAGACGCTGCTCCAGCAGCTGGTGCCCGTCTTGCCCAGCGCCAGGTCGGTGGCGTAGTCGGTGAACGACTCGTCCAGCCATGGGCTGTTGTACTCGTCGTCGCCGACGATCCCGTACCACCACTGGTGGCCGATCTCATGGGTCAGCGCCGTGGTGCTGACCAGGTCGAGGACGAAGCCGGGGTACTCCATGCCGCCGAACCAGAAGTTGTTGTCGATGACGGCGTCCAACTCGCCGTACGGGTAGGCGCCGAAGCGGGCGGCGTGCGCGTCCACGGCTGTCTTGGCGGTGGTGAGCATCGACTGGGCGTTGGCCGAGCTGATGCCGGTGACGGAGTAGACGTTGATCGGGGTCCCGGCGGTCGAGGTGCCGGAGATCTTGCTGAACGGGCCCGCCGCCCAGGCGAAGTCACGGACCTTGGTGGCGGTGGCCGTGGTGACGGTGCGGCCGCTGGTGCCGGCGGCGTCGACCGAGGCGCCGGTGGCCGGCACCAGGAGGGTGGTCGGATGGTCGAGGGTCACCTTGAAGTCCGCGGCCAGCGAGTAGAACGACTCGCCGTTGTTCGTGTACGGGTCCAGGTGCCAGCCCGCGCCGTCCTTCACCGCCAGCAGGGGCAGCGCGTTGCCGATGAAGCTGAACGCACCGTCGTAGCCGAACCGGTCGGCGCCGCTCGGCACGGTGATGCCCAGGTCGAAGCCGATCGTGGCGCTCTGCCCCTGGGTGAGGGGACTGGCGAGGGTGATCTGGAGGGCCGTGCAGCCCACCGACAGGGCGCCCGCGGTGCCGCCGGTGACGTTGCTGACCGCGATCGGCATCGAGGTGCAGGTGCCGTGGTAGTTGTCCCAGAGCCGCAGATACACCTCGCTGAGCGCGGTCGCGGAGGCGTTGGTGAAGGTCGCGCTCTCGTGACCGGTCCAGACCGTGCCGGCCGCGTTGCTGGTCAGGTTGACGGTGTACGACGGTGCCGCCGGGGTGCGGGTGGCGTCGGCGGGCGGAGCGGTGTCGCCGGAGGTGCTGAGCGCGAGGTCGTCGAGGACGAAGCTCGACTGGAGGCTGGAGTCCTCGGTGCCGGTGAAGGCGAGGCTCACGGTCTGGCCCACGAACGCCGACACGTCGAACGACTTCTGGACGTAGCCGGTGTTCTTGTCCAGGTTCGAGTACGTGGCCAGTGTCGTCGTGCCGATCTTGGCCGTCAGCTTGTCGTACGCGGTGGACGAGGTCGTCTCGGCCGTGTCGATGTGCAGCCAGAACGTGAGGGTGGCGGTGGCGCACCCGGACGGGATCGTGACGCTCTGCGAAAGCGTGTCGGTGTGGGTGCTGCCCACGCCGTCCAGCCAGGCGAAGGCGGTGCCGCCGTGGGCACTCTGCCCGGTGCGGCTGGTGATCACACTGGTCGAGGACTGGGTCCACGACGAGGTGCCGCTCTCGAAGCCACCGTTGGTGATCACCTGGGCCGGGGTGCAGGCGTCGGCCTCGGCAGCGGCCTTCGCGGGCGCGACAGCCGCGCTCCGGGGCATGGCAGCCGCGTTCCCGGGCTCGGCGACGTTGGTGGAGGCGATGCCGCCCGGTGCGACGGCTGCCGCAGGGGCGGCGGTGCCGGGCGCGGCCGCGATCGAGGCGGCCCGCTCCGGCGTGGCTGCCGCGGGCGTGGCGGGGAGCGAGACGGCGGCCAGCGCGGCGAGGGTGAGCGCGCTCGCGGCGACGGCCTTGCGGGGGGTGGGTCTCACACGTGGCTCCTTTGCGGCGGCCGGGATTCCGGCCTGCTCGGTGGCTGTCCCTGACGGCGTGGGTGTACCGGAGGGCGGTGCGCGACGGCTTTCGGAAGCCTGACAGATTTGACGCGGTCATGCCATCGGGCATGGGTAAAGGGTCCACCTCGGAACCGGACCCGACGCCCCCGCTCGCGGCCTCCGGGGCTGCCGCGCGCCGCTCCGCTGCGCCTCGCGAGCCCCGGGGAGTGGGGGTACCGGCCTCGCGTCGCAGCCGTCGAACTCGTCTGCCGGAGTGCGCTCGGCTCCGACCGGCATGATCCACGGCTCCGACCGGCCCGCGATGCGCGACCGCGTCCGGCACTCGATGCACGGGCGCGAACGACGCGCGATCCGCGGCCGCGAACGGCGTTTTCCGCGACCCGGTCCGCAATATCTGGGTCGTCGAGTTCTCGATGATCGCCTGCGCCGGGATCATCCCGCTGGCGCTGATCTGCGGACCGCTCCGGGGGATTCCCTTCTGGTGGAGCGTGATCGACATGTCGTTCGGCGTGTTCGGGGTGATCCCGCTGTACATGGTGCGGCAGAAGATCAAGCGGTTGGAGTCGATGGCCGTCGGTGATCCGGCACCGGCTCTTGCCTGAGGCCGGCCGTCGACTGCGATGGCCGGCTCGGGCGCGGTGGCCGACTGGGCAGGGGTGGCCGGTCGAGCAGGGGTGGCCGACTGGGCCGGGGTGGCCGGTGTGCAGCCGTCGGCCCCTGCCGGCGAGGAGGCACTCGGAGTCGTACCTCACCGACCAGCGCACGAAAATCTATGCCGACGAGAGTAGACATTGGTCGATGGCGTGGTTATGGTTTCTCTCGTAGCCCAGAGAGACAGCAGGACCGGCAGACACGAACTGCCGGGTGGCAGTACCGCAGTTGCAGTGCGCAGGACGGTGCGGTGGTGGAGTTTCGAAGCCAGGGTTGTTGCAGGACGGCGACGGAGCTGACGACCGGACCGGGGGGCCCGCAGTGATCAGGGGCCGCCGTGAGCAGTACCGCAGTGGCAGTACCCGGCAGTGAAGTCGGTGAGTGGTACCTCGGTGAAGGCGTCGGCTGCGGACGCGCGCACCGGGAGGTTCGGCAGCGGGGTTCCAAGCCAGAGCAGACGCAGGACGGGCGACGCGGCCGGCTGCCGAAGAGCGGCGCTGTCACAGGCCGTTGGGCAGTTCGCGTCATCAGCAGTACGCAGTCCCCGTTCGGCAAGCAGTTGATCGACCAGGGAAGAACGGAGGAGCCGAACGCCATCAGGATCGCCCGGGCGTGAGTCTTGAGCCCGGGTACCGCAGGACATCGACAGTGAGGTGGTCTCCGGTCAGGCAATCGCGATCCCGGCACACCCGACTGCGTCTCGGTCGGGTCTGCGGAAACAGAAGGCCGGCGCAGTAGAAGGGCCGGCGGATGGTGTAGCAGTTCCTTCGGGCCCTGGCGCCGTACGGCGCCAGGGCCCCTCTACGCGTTGTACAGAGAGGTGCAAGTGACAGCAGACGACTCCTACGACCGTCTCGACGACGATGACTACCCCGCCTACACCATGGGCCGGGCCGCCGAGCTGCTCGGCACCACGCAGGGCTTCCTCCGAGCCATCGGCGAAGCCCGCCTCATCACCCCGCTCCGCTCCGAGGGCGGACATCGCCGCTACTCCCGCTACCAGTTGCGGATCGCCGCCCGCGCCCGGGAACTCGTCGACCACGGGACTCCCATCGAGGCCGCCTGCCGCATCATCATCCTCGAAGACCAACTCGAAGAAGCGCAGCGCATCAACGCCGAGTACCGCCGCGCCGCCTCCGGGCACACGGCCGGCATCTGCCCCGCAGCAGCCAGTAGCAAGCAGCCGGTAGCAAGCAGTTAGTGGCAAGCAGTTGGTGGCCAGTTGCCAGTAGTAGCCGGCAGCACGGGCCCCCAGGTCTCAGCCTCCAGCCTGCGCAGCCACACGCCAGGCCACACTGATCAGTCGATTTGAGAATACGAGCGCATGATCGCCGAAGATGCTCAACCGCCGGTACACGGACGGGAATCCCAGCCCGGCTCCGAAGCCCCGCCCGACGTCCCGCTCGCCCCGGCGGTTGACGCGCCGCCCGGTACAGCCGGCCGGCTGACTGCCGCCGTCGGCCTGGAAGGCGGGGTGGAGCGCGCGGCGGCTGCGCTGAAGCCCAGGATGCGCGGGTGGCTGCACGCCGGCGTGTTCCCCCTGGCGCTGGCCGGCGGGATCGTCCTGATCGCCGTCTCGCGCTCGGCGGCGGCGGTGGCGGCCTGCGCGGTGTACGCGTTGTCGGCCTGTCTGCTGTTCGGCACCAGCGCGGTGTACCACCGCGGCACGTGGGGCCCGCGCGGGGAGGCGGTGCTGCGGCGGCTGGACCACGCGAACATCTTCCTGATCATCGCCGGCACCTACACCCCGCTGGCGGTACTGCTGCTGCCCGCGGGTCAGCAGCGGGTGCTGTTGACGGCGGTGTGGGCGGGCGCTCTGATCGGCATCGCCTTCCGCATCCTGTGGATCGGTGCTCCCCGCTGGCTGTACACCCCGTGCTACATCGCCCTGGGCTGGGTGGCCGTCTTCTACCTGCCCGACTTCGCCCGCACCGGCGGCATCGCGGTTCTCGTACTCGTCATCGCCGGCGGCCTGCTCTACACCGCGGGCGCCGTCGTCTACGGACTCAAGCGCCCCGACCCCTCACCGGCCTGGTTCGGCTTCCACGAGGTCTTCCACGCCCTGACCATCGCCGCCTTCACCGCGCATTACACGGCCATCCTCCTGGCGGCCACGTGACCACGTCGACGACCGGCCACGGCCGCTGCTTCCCGGGGCTCATGGGGCATTGCCGTTCGTAGCCCCGCCCTTTCCGGTGCGCACCGAACAGGACGGCAGCGAACGGCGCAGACGGCAGCGACGACCATCCTGCGCCGAGCGCAGGGTCCTGGCGCCGGAGGTGTCCGGGCGGGCCCGCCCGTGTTCGCCCGGGTTGTCCGCGCCGAGGGTTCGAAGACCGCTGTCCTCTGGCGAACGCGCGTAGACGTCGTGCACCATCTCCCTGCACTGCCCGTACCGCCTGCACAGTCATTCCACAGGAAGCACGGTCGTCCGCAGGAAGGGTTCCTTCATGAAGTTCCGCTCCGCACTGACCGCCCTCGCGCTCGTGGTCGCCCCCGGCGTCGCCGTCGTCGGCACCGCGACCGACGCCTTCGCCGTCACCAAGGTCAGTCACGCCACGGCCACCTCGATGTTCCGCGAGGTGGGTATCACCTGGTCCTCGTCCGGCAACTGCTCCGACCGCAACAACTCCACGTGTACGTCCTTCGAGCAGCTGAACCTGTCCACGGCCCAGGGCGCGCAGACGCTGAAGCGGGCCACCGGGTGTGCGCTCAACATCACCGGCGGCACGGAGACCGGTCACGCGAGTGGCACCTACTCGCACTGGAACGGCTACAAGCTCGACTACGGCAAGAGCACCTGCGTCACCAACTACATCAAGAACACCTTCACTTACATCGGCCTGCGTGGCGACGGCGCCCCGCAGTACCGCTCGGGCTCCGGCAACGTCTACGCCGACGAGGGCAACCACTGGGACGTCCTGTACTACAACTGCGGCGGTTGCTGAACGCGTTGGCGGAAGTCCGGTGCGCCAACCCGGAGGCGCGGTTCCCACGCCCTCGCGGGCGCCACTGAACCGCACCGGACTTCCCCGAGCGGGCATCGGGCGTCGGGCATCGAGTGCCGAGTGCTGAGTGCCGAGTGCCGAGCATCGGTTGCCGGTTCGTGTTGCCGTGCATGTCGTGCCGGTCCGCCCCGTCGTCGCAATGCGGGGGCAGGGGCCGCCTCGCGCGCAACGTGCCTGCCCACCGGCCGCTGAGTCGGAGTGTGTTCATGGATATGAACATTCGGGAGTGTTGTACGGGGCGGCAGGGATGCGAAGGTCCATGGCCCCCCTGGCTCCCCGCGATGCGTAGCGCCATCCTGGGCGCCTCAGGTGCATCGAGGTACATCGAGGTGCATCGCGGTGTATCGAAGTGCATTGGGGAAGGTCGATGTGCCTTGAGGTGCCTTGAGGTGCCTCGATCGGGCGGTGGCGGGAGTTCGACAGATCGATCGGCGTTCACATACTTGTCACCCCGTGGTGACCGCCCTATCCTCGCGTGGAGAAAGCGCTTTCCCGGCGCCTGTTGACCGTGTCGGGGAAGCGGCCCGCGGTATCGGCCGTGGAGCAGCCCGCGCGCCGCAACCGATCCGGCGCAAGGCTGGCCAGGGCTGACCGTACCGAGGTGCCGACGCGCCAGGACTCCGGGATGCGCTCCGGGGCGCGGACGCATCGCGCTCGTCGCCGTGGCCGCGGCGGCGGGCACCCGCACCAGGGGCCGGCCGGGGCCGCGCCGGCCCTGGCCCCCGTCGTCTCGCTCTCGGCGGCGCCCCCGCGTCGCCTCTGCATGCGTGCGTCCCGACCCGGTCCCGGCCGCGTCGCACGCGTGACCTTCGCGCCACCGGCGTCAAGGCGGCACTGTCCGCACCGCATCGGCATCACCGTCCCTTCCGGCCCGTGGCGAGAACGGCATCCGCACCGGGCCGGCGGAGGCCCGCTTCAGTACGCGCATGGCATGAACATGGCATGGGTGCGCGAGCTCGACTGCCCCGGATCCGGGCACCGACGTGCGCGGCACCCCCGTACGCGATGACGAAAGACGAGGCAAGGATGAGAAAGCCAGTCGCTCTGCGACTCTCCGCGGCACTCGGCACGCTGGCCCTGGCGGCTGCGACAGGCGTGGTCCTGTCCATGCCCACCGCGTCGGCGGCCAGCGCCGGCGCGACCGGATACGCCACCCAGAACGGCGGCACCACCGGCGGCGCCGGCGGGACAACGGTCAAGGCCACCACGGGCACCCAGATCCACGAGGCCCTGTGCGGCCGGGCCAGTACCAGCACCCCGATCACCATCCAGGTCGAGGGGACCGTCACCGTCGGCAACACCGCGAAGGTGTCGGGCGCCGGCTGCAACACCGCCGCCGGCGTGATCGAACTGAAGGACATCAGCAACGTCACGCTCGTCGGCGTCGGCAGCGGAGCCGTGTTCGACCAGATCGGCATCCACATCCGCCAGTCCAGCAACATCATCGTCCAGAACGTGACCGTCCAGAACGTGAAGAAGTCGGGCTCGCCCACCTCCAACGGCGGTGACGCCATCGGCATGGAGAGCGATGTGCACAACGTCTGGGTCGACCACGCCACGCTGATCGCCTCGGGCGGTGAGTCGGAGGGCTTCGACGGCCTGTTCGACATGAAGGACAGCACCCAGTACGTGACCCTGTCCTACAGCATCCTGCGCAACTCGGGCCGCGGCGGTCTCGTCGGCTCCAGCGACAGCGACCTCGCCAACGGGCCGGTCACCTTCCATCACAACCGGTACGAGAACATCGACTCCCGCACCCCCCTGCTGCGCGGCGCCACCGCCCACATCTACAACAACTACTACGTCAGCCTGAACGAATCGGGCATCAACCCCCGGGCCGGCGGCAAGGCCAAGGTCGACAACAACTACTTCAAGGACTCCAAGGACGTCCTCGGCACCTTCTACACCGACCTGCCGGGCTACTGGCAGGTCAGCGGAAACATCTTCGACAACGTGACCTGGTCGCAGCCGGGCGAGGACAACAACCCCGCCGGGCCCAACCCGACGTCGAACACGACCGTCGGCATCCCCTACGCCTACAGTCTCGACGCCGCCACCTGCGTGCCGTCGATCGTGACCGCGACCGCGGGCGCCAACAACGGCCTGAAGGTGTCGGACGGTAACTGCGCCGCGACGACGCCCACCGCGACCGCCACTTCGACCCCCACGTCGACCGCCACCGTCACCGCCACGCCGACCGCCACCGCGACGTCGACGCCCGGCGGGACCAACCTGAGCATCGGCGCCGACGCCGACGGTTCCAGCAAGGCGTCCGGCACCAGCTACGGCAACGTCCGCGACGGCGACACGAGCACCTACTGGTCGCCGGCCGGCTCGACCGGCTCCATCTCGATCAAGTGGGGTTCGGCCACCACCGTCTCCAAGATCAACATCCGGGAGGCCTCCGGTGCCACCGGCAACATCGGCTCCTGGCGGGTGCTCAACGCCGACACCGGGGCGCTGCTGACCTCGGGCAGCGGAGCCGGCACCATCTCCTTCACGGCCACCTCGCTGAAGAAGGTCACCTTCGAGATCACGGGCTCAACTGCCACTCCGAGGGTGGCCGAGTTCGAGACCTACGCCTAGGAGCTGCCGTCCGGCCGATCATGTGGCCTCCGCCTGATCAGCTCGTCGTCTCGTCATGGGACGGGCGGGCGGGGGAGGGCGGAGGCGGTGGGGGAGGGGGAACGCCGTGATCTGTCGGACCCGGAGCAGGAACGGCTGCGACCGTTCCTGCCCGTGAGCAACGGTCGGTGCGGTCGGTGCGGTCGGTGCGGTCCGTGCGGTCCGTGCGGGCCGTGCGGGCGGTGCGGGCGGTGGCGCGACCACCGCCAGGGGGTCGACGGAAACTGGCGGGGTCCCGAAGGATCGTGGCGGGGGCCGGAAGGACCGTGGCGGGGATCGTGACGCGGACCGGAAGGATCGTGGCGGGGATCGTGGCGGGGATCGTGGCGGGGTCCTGAAAGATCCTGGAGGGGGATCCCTACGGCCTGAGGCCGTCCGGGGGCCGGTATTCGGCCCCCAGCCCCATACGGGTCACGCTTTCGTGCATCAGCAGTTCGAACATCGGTTCCTGGTCCGAGACCAACGGGGTCAGGTGCTCGAAGACTTCCAGAGCCACCTGTCCGTACAGCGTGCGCCAGCACGACAGCATGACGATCAGTGCGCCGAGCGGCACTTCCACGCCCGTGGCGGCGCGGTAGTCGGCGATCTGCCGGCGCATCCGTGGGGCGAGGTCCTCGTCCGCCAGGATGGGATAGGGGCGGGCTGCCCACAGCCGCATGTGCTCGGCGCCCCAGAGGGCGGCGAGGTGCCGGACCCACTCGGCGGTCACATCGGTGTGGGCCACACCGGCGGCCACGGTGGGCGTGCCGAAGAGCAGACGGAACTCCTGGCGATGCGCCAGGGCCCAGTGGCGGAACACCCGGGCACCGCTTACGCGTGCCGTCGGACCTCGTCGTGGTGCAACGGGTCCGTAACCGCTTACGCGGCCGAAATCCGCCCCCGCGCCGCCCCGGAACGTGCCCGCCCGCCGCCCCGGGTAGCCTGCCCTCCTGCGGGCGGCAGCGGCTCGCTCACATCAGCCCGCCCCCCGGTGTGCGTCGGGCTTAACTCCTGGCGGCCGGTCCGGGAGACACCTGCGTAATGCACGGTTCGTACCGTCACAGAGGCTTGCAGAGGCTCTCACCAGGCTGATCGTCAGAAGGAAGGGGGCGCCCGTGGCCGCGTTGGACCCGCGGACCGACAACGCGACCACGACGAAGGTGCGCACGGTCTGCTCGTACTGCGGTGTGGGCTGCGGCATGCTCCTCGACATCGGCCGCGGACCGGACGGGCGCCGTACGGTCCTGAAGGCGTCCGGCGACAAGCAGCACCCGGCGAACTTCGGCCGCCTGTGCACCAAGGGCGCGACGACCGCCGACATGCTCGCCGCGCCGGGCCGGCTGGCCGGTGCGCTCGTCCGCCCGGACCGCGGCGCGGAACCCGAGCCCGCCCCCGTGGACGAGGCGATCGCCGAGACGGCACGACGGCTGCGGGCGATCGTCGACGAACACGGCCCCGACGCGGTCGCCCTCTACGTGTCCGGCCAGATGAGCCTCGAAGCGCAGTACCTGGCCAACAAGCTGGCCAAGGGATATCTGCGTACCAACCAGATCGAGTCGAACTCCCGACTCTGCATGGCAAGCGCCGGAACCGGTTACAAGCTTTCTCTCGGCGCCGACGGCCCGCCCGGCTCCTACGAGGACCTCGACAAGGCGGACGTCTTCCTCGTCATCGGTTCCAACATGGCCGACTGTCACCCGATCCTGTTCCTCCGGATGATGGACCGGGTGAAGGCGGGCGCCAAGCTGATCGTCGTCGACCCGCGCCGCACCGCCACCGCCGCCAAGGCCGACCTGTTCCTCCAGGTCGCGCCGGGCACGGACCTCGCCCTCCTCAACGGCCTGCTCCACCTCCTGCACGAGAACGGCCACACCGACCCCGACTTCGTCGCCGCGTACACCGAGGGCTGGGAGGCCATGCCGGAGTTCCTCGCCGACTACGCGCCCGCGACGGTCGCCGAGATCACCGGCATCCCGGAGGACGACCTCCGTGCGGCGGCCCGGCTGATCGGCGAGGCGGGGGAGTGGACCAGCTGCTGGACCATGGGCCTCAACCAGTCCACGCACGGCACCTGGAACACCAACGCGCTCGTCAACCTCCACCTCGCCACCGGCAGGATCTGCCGCCCGGGCAGCGGCCCCTTCTCCCTCACCGGCCAGCCCAACGCCATGGGCGGCCGGGAAATGGGTTACATGGGCCCGGGGCTGCCCGGTCAGCGCTCCGTCCTCGTCGAGGGCGACCGTGCCTTCGTCGAAGAGCTGTGGGGGCTCGAGCCGGGCACGATCAGGGCCGACGGCGTCGGCAAGGGCACCGTCGAGATGTTCCGGAAGATGGCCGAGGGCGACATCAAGGCCTGCTGGATCATCTGCACCAACCCGGTCGCCTCCGTCGCCAACCGCAGGACGGTGATCGAGGGGCTGGAGGCCGCCGAGTTCGTCGTCGCGCAGGACGTCTTCGCCGAAACGGAGACAAACGCTTACGCCGATGTTGTCCTGCCGGGCGCGATGTGGACCGAGACCGAGGGCGTCCTCATCAACAGCGAGCGCAACCTCACCCTCGCCCGGCCGGCCGCCGACCCGCCCGGCGAGGCCATGGCGGACTGGCGGCTCATCGCGGCCGTCGCTCGCGCCATGGGTTACGAAAGCGGCTTCAGCTACGACACCGCCGAGCAGATCTTCGAGGAGATCAAGCGCGCCCACAACCCGCAGACCGGTTACGACCTGCGCGGAGTGACCTACGACCGGCTGCGTGCCACCCCCGTGCAGTGGCCGGCGGCCACCGCCGACGGCCCCGACCGCAACCCGATCCGCTATGTGAACGACGACGGCTCGCTCACCTTTCCCACGGCTTCCGGTCGCGCGGTCTTCCACCCGCGTCCGCATGTCCCGCCCGCCGAGATGCCGGACGACGACTACCCGTTCTTCCTGAACACCGGCCGCCTCCAGCACCAGTGGCACACCCTGACGAAGACCGCGAGGGTCGCCAAGCTCAACAAGCTGGATCCCGGCCCGTTCGTGGAGGTGCATCCCGAGGACGCCGCCGCGCTCGGGATATCCGACGGCGACTCCGTCGAGGTCGCCTCGCGGCGCGGCCGGGCCGTGCTGCCCGCCGTCGTCACCGACCGCGTCCTGCCCGGCTCCTGTTTCGCGCCGTTCCACTGGAACGACCTGTTCGGCGAGTACCTCAGCGTCAACGCGGTCACCAGCGACGCCGTCGACCCGCTCTCCTTCCAGCCCGAGCTGAAGGTGTGCGCGGTCTCCCTGACGAAGGTGTCGACACCGGTTACCGTGCAGCCGCCCGTCACGGAGGCGCCGGCGCCGGAGTATCCGCTCGGCAACGCGCCGGGCACCCGGACCCCGGTGCCGGAAGGGCCCGGAGCCGTGCTCGTACCGACCGCCGTCCTGCCCGCCGCGGCCGAGGTCTTCGGTCTGCGCCCCGCCCCGCCGCCGGTCCTGACCGAGCGCGAACGGCAGTACCTGGTCGGTTTCCTCGCCGGGATCCCGGCCGGCGCCCCCGGGGTACCGGTGCTGCCGGCGGACGCGCCCTTCAGCCCCGAGCACGCGCTGTGGGTCAACGGCACCCTCGCCGGCATGTACTCCCGCACCGCCACCGCCACCGCCACGTCGCCGCAGACTCCGGCGCGCCGGGTCGTCGTCCTGTGGGCCTCGCAGACCGGCAACGCCGAGGACTTCGCCACCACCACCGCCGAGCGGCTCACCGCGGGCGGTCACCCGGCGTCCCTCGTCGCCATGGACGAGGCCGACCCCGCCGCGCTGCCCTCCGACGCCGACCTGCTGCTGATCACCAGCACCTTCGGCGACGGTGACGCCCCCGACAACGGCGCCGGCTTCTGGGACGGCCTGGACGCGCTGGGCACCGGCCGCCTGGAAGGCCACCGCTACGCCGTCCTCGCCTTCGGGGACTCCTCGTACGACGACTTCTGCGGGCACGGCCGGCGGCTGGACCGTCGGCTGGACGAACTCGGCGCGGTCCGGCTGGCCCCCCGTGCCGACTGCGAGCCGGACTACGAGACGGAAGCCGAGGCCTGGCTCGACCAGGTGGCCACCGCCCTGAAGGAGGTCACGGAACCGGTACCCGCGGCCCCGGGCGCCGGCCGGATCCCGGCCACCGGGGTTCCCGCCACCCGGATTCCCGCCACCCGGATTCCTGCCACCGCTCAGGCGCCGGTGACCGTTACGGAAGCCCTTTCCGTCGCCGTGCCGAAGGCGCCCGCCCCGCCCCGCCCCAAACGCCCCGCTCCCGTCACCGCGCGCCTGACCGGCAACCGGTTGCTGAGCCTGCCGGGCTCCGGCAAGGAGGTCCGGCGCTTCACCTTCGACACCCGCGACAGCGAGACCCCGCTCGTCTATGAGGCGGGCGACGCCCTGGGTGTACGACCCCTCAACTCCCCAGACATGGTGGCGGAGTGGCTGAGCGTCACCGGCCTCGACGCGCACGCGCGCGTGCAGGTGAACGGCGTTGGTGAGGTGGCGCTCGGGGAGGCCTTCCTGCGTCACCTCGACATCACCCGGATCACTCCGGCCCTGCTGCGTTTCACCGCCGACCGCACCCGCGACCCGCGTGAACTGCGCAAGCTGCTGCGTCCCGACAACAAGGACGAGCTGGCGAAGTGGTCCTGGGGACGCCAGGCCGTCGACGTGGCCGCCGAGTTCGGTGTCCGCGCCGACGCGCAGGAGTGGGCCGAGTTGCTGGGGCGGCTGCAGCCGAGGCTGTACTCCATCTCGTCCAGCCCGCTGACCGACCCCCACCTCGTCTCGCTCACCGTGTCCGTCGTGCGGTACGAGAACCTGGCCGGCCGTCCCCGGCAGGGCGTCTGCTCACCCTTCCTGGCCGATGCCGAGCCCGGCACCGAGGTGGCCGTCCACGTCCAGCGCTCCCCGCACTTCCGGCCGCCCGCCGACCCGGCCACCCCGATGGTGATGGTCGGCCCCGGCACCGGCGTGGCGCCGTTCGTCGGCTTCCTCCAGGAGCGCCGGGCGCGTGGGCACCGGGCCCCCAACTGGCTGTTCTTCGGCGAGCAGCACCGGGCGACGGACTTCTACTACGAGGAGGAGCTGGGCGCCCTCCTGGACGACGGCACCCTCGCCCGTCTGGACACCGCCTTCTCCCGCGACCAGCGCGCCAAGGTCTACGTCCAGGACCGGATCCGTGAGCACGGCTCGCACCTGTGGTCCTGGCTCCAGGACGGCGCCCACTTCTACGTCTGCGGCGACGCCTCCCGGATGGCCAAGGACGTCGACCTGGCCCTGCGTGACGTCGCGGTCCTGCACGGCGGCCTGAGCGAGCCGGAGGCGGCTGCCTACGTGAAGCAGCTCGCCTCCGACAAGCGGTACGTGCGGGACGTGTACTGACGGGAGTCACCAAAAATGCCCGTGGGAGGCGCGGGCACCAAGTGGCGTTGCGCCGAAGAGAGTTGATATTCGGCCATCGCGGCGCGTCTATGTTCGTTTTTTCAACAGGAGTGGACAAGATCTGACGCACCCTCCGTCCGTGCGAAGCCGCACGGGTCGCCCCGAGGAAGGTCGTGGTCATGTCGCACCCGCACGTGTCGTCCATGGACCGGCCGGACCACCCCCAGCGGGTGGAACCGGACCACCCCCGGCGGACGGTCGTCAGCCGTCGTCGTCTGCTCGAAGGGTCGGCCGCCGTCCTCGGCGCGCTCGCCCTGTCCGCGCCGTCCACCGCCCACCGGGCCGTCGCGGCGGACGGGACCCCGGAGTGGAACGGCGCCATCGACGTCTTCCGGCTCGGTACCGAAGCCCCGCACACCACCCTCATGCCGTACGCGGATCTCGCCCAGGCCCTCGCCGCCGACCGCACCCGCTCGCCGTACCGGCTGAGCCTCGACGGCACCTGGAAGTTCGCCCACGCCGACCGTCCCGACGACCGGGACCCCGACTTCCACCGCACCGACGTCGACGACAGCGGCTGGGACACCATCCCGGTTCCCGCCGCCTGGCAGTTGCACGGTCACGACCGCCCGATCTACATCAACATCACCTACCCGTGGTGGGGCGCCAACGGACTGGGGGAGGAGGCGCAGCCGCCGGCCGCCCCCACCCGCTACAACCCCGTGGGCCAGTACCGGCGCACCTTCACGGTCCCGCGCGGCTGGGCGGGACGGCGGACGTTCCTTCACTTCGAAGGGGTCAAGTCCGCCCACTACGTGTGGATCAACGGCGAGTTGGTCGGTTACCACGAGGATTCCTACGACCCCGCCGAGTACGACATCACCGCGCACCTCAAGCCGGGCACCAACCAGATCGCGGTGGAGGTCTACCGCTACTCGGACGGCGACTGGCTCGAGGACCAGGACATGATCCGGCTGAGCGGCATCTTCCGCTCGGTCTACCTGTACTCCACACCGGCCGTGCACCTGCGTGACTTCAGGCTGGACACCCCGCTGAGCGACGACCACGAGACGGCCCGGCTGTCGGTCACCGCGAGCGTGCGGGACTACGGCGGACAGGGAGCCGGCCGCTACTGCGTCGAGACGCAGCTGTACGACGCGGGCGGGCACCCGGTGTGGTCCCGGCCCCTGCAACAGGTCGTCGCGCTCGGCGCCGGGGAGGAGACGGCCGTGCAGGCCGCGAAGGCCGTGCCCGCGCCGCGGCTGTGGTCGGCCGAACATCCGTACCTCTACACCGCCGTGCTCCAGCTGCGCGACCCGTCCGGAAAGGTGATCGAAACCCTTTCCCACCGTGTGGGCCTGCGCGAGTTCGCGCTCAGGGACGGCCTGATGCGCATCAACGGCAAGCCGGTCTCCTTCCGGGGCACCAACCGGCACGAGATGCACCCGGCCCGCGGCTCGGCCCTCACCCGCGCCGACCTCGTCGAGGACATCGGGATCATCAAGCGGTTGAACATCAACACCGTCCGCACCTCGCACTACCCCAACAACCCGCTCTGGCTGGAGCTCGCCGACGAGTACGGCCTGTACCTCGTGGACGAGACCAACCTCGAGACCCACGGCATCCGGGGCGAGTACCCCGGCAACCACGCCGAGTGGACGACGGCGTGCGTGGCCCGCGCCCAGAACATGGTCCACCGCGACAAGAACCACGCGTCGGTCGTCATCTGGTCCCTCGGCAACGAGGCCGGCGGCGGCACCACGTTCAACGCCATGCACGACTGGATCCGCTCCTACGACACCACCCGCGTCATCCAGTACGAGGGTGACGACCGCCCGGGGATCAGCGACATCCGCTCCGAGATGTACGACACTCCCGCCCGCGTCGAGGCGCGGGCCAAGGACACGAGCGACACCCGGCCGTACGTGATGATCGAGTACTCCCACGCGATGGGGAACTCCAGCGGGAACTTCAAGAAGTACTGGGATCTGATCCGCCGTCACGACGTGCTCCAGGGCGGCTGGATCTGGGACTTCGTCGATCAGGCCCTCGACTGGCCCACCCCCGTCCGCAAGCTGTTCACCGAGGCCGGCCCCGCCGCGCTCAGGGGCGAGCTCATCGCCTCCAGCGGCACCTTCACCCGCGACGAGGGCGTCTTCGGCGGAACCGTTTTCGCCCGCGACACGTCGTTGGACCTCACCGGCTCCCTCACGCTGGAAGCCTGGATCACCCCGCACGTAACCGGTTACCACCAGCCGATCCTCGCCAAGGGCGACACCCAGTACGCGCTGAAACAGACGAACAGGACCCTGGAGTTCTTCATCTACGGCAGCGGTCAGTGGATCACCGCGAGCTGGGCACTGCCGGGCGACTGGACCGGCACCGAGCACCAGGTCGCGGGTGTCTTCGACGCGGCGGCCGGCACGTTGGCCCTGTACGTCGACGGTGTGGTCCGGGCCACCCGTACCACCACGGTGCGCCCCGCCGTCAACACCGCGCCGCTGTCACTGGCCACCGATGTCGACAACCCCACCCGGGAGTTCAGCGGCACCGTCCGGCGGGCACGCGTGTACGCCCGGGCGCTGAGCGCGGCCGAACTGGCCTTCGCCGGCCGCGGGCCGGGCGACGACGGCGTACGGTTCTGGTTCGACGCCGCCACCGTCGGCCTCACCGAGAAGCGCCCCCGTGAGAAGTCGTTCCGCGCCTACGGGGGCGACTGGGGCGACAACCCCAACGACGGCGCGTTCTCCGGCGACGGCATCGTGACCGCCGACCGCGGGGCCACCGGCAAGTCCGCCGAGGTCAAGCGGATCTACCAGGCCGTGGGTGCCGCCCCGGCCTTTGGCGGCCTGCTCGCGCCCGGAGCTGCGGTCACCCTGACCAACGAGTACCTGTTCACCAACCTCCGTGAATTCGAAGGTCGTTGGGAACTCGTGCGGGACGGGGAAGTGGTCCGGCGCGGGAAGCTGAGCCGTTCCCAACTCGATGTGGCCGCGCTGTCGAGCAAGGACATCACGGTGCCCTTCGCGCTGCCCGACCACCCGGCGCCGGGCGCCGAGTACTTCCTCCAGTTGTCGTTCACCACCAGGGAGACGACGAAGTGGGCGAAGTCCGGCTTCGAGGTGGCGAGGCAGCAACTCCCCGTCGACGCCGGGAGCCCCGCCGTCACGCCCCTGCCCCTGGCCGGTGTCCCGGCGCTCAGCCACCGGGACGGCGCCGGATCGGTCACCGTCAAGGGCGGGAACTTCTCGGTCACCGTCGACAAGAAGACCGGCGTCATCACCTCCTACGAGGCCGGCGGCGCCCGGCTGATCTCCTCGGGACCGGCCCCCAACTTCTGGCGTGCCCCCACCGACAACGACCGGGGAAACGGCCAGCACACCCGCAACCAGACCTGGCGCGACGCCGGCACACGTCGCAAGGTGACCGACGTGAGCGTGCGGGCGCTGCGCGACCGGGCGGTGGAGATCAAGGTGGCCGGCACGCTGCCCACCACGACGGAATCGACGTACACCACCACCTACACCGTTTTCGGAAACGGTGAGATCAAGGTCGACAACACCCTGCACCCGGGTGCCGCCTCCCTGCCGTACATCCCGGAGGTCGGCACGCTGCTGTTCCTGCCCGCCCGCCTGGAGAAGCTCCACTACTACGGCCGAGGTCCCGAGGAGAACCACTGGGACCGCAACGACGCCACGGACGTGGGCCGGTACTCCGGCACCGTCACCGGGCAGTGGACCTCCTATCTGCGGCCCCAGGAGAACGGCAACAGGACGGACGTGCGCTGGGTCGCCCTCACCGACGGCGACGGCACCGGCCTGCTGGTCTCCGGCGAGCCGCTGCTGGAGTTCAACGCCTCGCACTTCACACCCGAGGACCTGTCGGTCGGGGCTCGCCACGACTACCAGCTCACCCCTCGCAAGGAGGTCGTACTGCGCCTGAACCACCGGCAGATGGGCGTCGGCGGTGACAACAGCTGGGGCGCGCACACCCACGACGAGTACAAACTGTTCGCCGACCGCGACTACGCGTACACCTACCGGCTCCGGCCGTTGACCGACGTGGACAAGGCGACGTCCGCGTCGCGGCGGCCCACGGCAACCTCCGAGTAACCGCTTCACCGTTCCACCGGTTCCAGCGCTCTACCGCTCTACCGCTCTACCGCTCTACCGCTCTACCGCTCCACCAGTTCCACCAGTTCCACCTCTGCCGGCGGTACCGGCCCGGGTACGGCGACGCATGCCTGACCCGCGGGCCCGTACCGCCGGCGCTTCTGCGACGCCTCAGCGAGAACGCGGCAGATCTTCGCCGGGCGACACCGGGTCGGCGAGACCTTCGCGCAGCCACCGGTCGTCCTCGAACTCCGGCGGCACCTCGTCCTCCCCGGGATCGATCCCCCGTGCCTCGAGCGCGTCGAACCACCGGTTGCGCTGCGACTCCGGCAGACGCGCGCCGCACCACGGACAGAAGGCGATCTCCAGGGAGGCCGTCCCCCCGTCGTGGACGATCAGCCCGTACTCCCCGAACTTCGGTTCGAACCGGACCAGTGCGTCCGGGCAGGCGAAGACGTCGGGGTGTACCCGGCATCGGAGGCCGGCCTGGCGGGTCATCTCGGCGCAGCAGTGATCGATCACTCACACATTCTTCCCGCCGGCGCGCGAGAATCGGAACGGCAGCACGCATCACCCGTATCGCACTCCACGGAAAAGGAAACGAATCCATGACCGAGCAGGACGAACGCTTCGACGTCGTGGTCCTAGGCGCCGGTCCGGGCGGCTACGTCGCCGCGGTCCGCGCCGCCCAGCTGGGCAAGCGCGTCGCCGTCGTCGAGGAGAAATACTGGGGCGGCGTCTGCCTGAACGTGGGCTGTATCCCCACCAAGGCCCTCCTGCGCAACGCCGAGCTCGCCCACATCTTCACCCGTGAGGCGAAGACCTTCGGCATCAAGGTCGACGGACAGGTCTCCTTCGACTACGGAGAGGCGTACCGCCGCAGCCGCAAGGTCGCCGACGGCCGGGTCAAGGGCGTCCACTACCTGATGAAGAAGAACAAGATCACCGAGTTCGACGGCCGCGGCGCTTTCGTCGACGACCACACCCTGCGGGTAACCGGTTACGACGGAGAGACCCGCACCCTCGGTTTCGACCACTGCATCATCGCCACCGGCGCCACCCCCAAGCTGCTCCCCGGCACCAAGCGCAGTGCGCGAGTGGTGACGTACGAGGAGCAGATCCTCGCCGACGACCTTCCGCAGTCGATCGTCATCGCGGGCGCCGGCGCCATCGGCATCGAGTTCGCGTACGTCCTGCACAACTACGGTGTGAAGGTGACGATCGTCGAGTTCCTGGACCGGGTCGCGCCTCTGGAGGACGCCGAGGTCTCCACCGAACTGGCCAAGCAGTACCGCAAGTTGGGCATCGACGTGCTCACCTCCACCCGGGTGGAGTCCATCGACGAGTCCGGTCCGCGGGTCCGCGTCACGGTCACCGGCAAGGACGGCGCCCAGCAGGTCCTGGAGTCCGACAAGGTGCTCCAGGCGATCGGCTTCGCCCCGAACGTCACCGGCTACGGCCTGGAGAACACGGGTGTGCGGGTCACCGAGCGCGGCGCGATCGACGTCGACGGCCGCTGTCGCACCTCCGTCCCGCACATCTACGCCATCGGCGACGTCACCGCGAAACTGATGCTCGCGCACGCCGCCGAGGCCATGGGCGTCATCGCCGCCGAGACCCTCGCCGACGCGGAGACCATGGAGCTGGACTACGCCATGATCCCGCGCGCCACCTACTGCCAGCCCCAGGTCGCCAGCTTCGGCTACACCGAGGCCCAGGCGCGGGAAAAGGGTTACGACGTCAAGGTGGCGAAGTTCCCGTTCACCGCGAACGGCAAGTCGCACGGTCTCGGCGACACCACCGGTTTCGTGAAACTGATCAGCGACGCCAAGTACGGCGAGCTCATCGGCGGTCATCTGATCGGCCCCGACGTCACCGAACTGCTTCCCGAGCTGACCCTCGCCCAGCAGTGGGACCTCACCGTGCACGAGGTCGCCCGCAACGTCCACGCCCACCCGACGCTGGGCGAGGCCGTCAAGGAGGCCGTGCACGGCCTGGCCGGGCACATGATCAACATGTAGCGGCCTGCCCTGCGGGCGGGGTCGTTCACCCGAACGGCCCCGCCTCGCTCGCCGTCGCCGCACGGCCGGGATGTGCTGGCATCCACGGTCCGACCCAGGGCCGGATCCGACCGACGGCGAGGGAGTCCGCCATGCCGGAAAGCGGTGTTCCCGCCGACGCGGAGCTGGACGCACTCAGGGCCCGCATCGCGGCACTGGAGGAGGAGCGCACCCGTCGTCCCACCCACCACCGGGTCCGCTCGATCGTCGCGGTCGTCCTCATCGTCCTCGGCTGCGTCCTGGCCCCGCTGGGCCTGGTGGCGGCCTGGACCTCCAGCATCGTGGGCGACACCGACCGCTATGTCGACACCGTCCGCCCGCTGGCCTCCGACAAGGACGTCCAGAACGCGGCCGCCACCCGCGTCACGAACGCGGTGATGGGGCGCCTCGACCTCACCACGCTCCTCCAGGACGCCGTCCCGGCCCAGCGTCCCCTGCTGGAGAAGGCCCTCGGCAGGCTCGGTCCCTCGCTCGAGAGCGCCGTCCGCAGCTTCGTGCACGACAAGGCGCAGGCGGTCGTGGCCTCCGACGCCTTCGAGAAGATCTGGACCGACGCCAACCGCAGGGTCCACAGTGCCGTCGAGAAGGCCCTCACGGGCAGCGGCGGCGGCGCGGTGAAGATCGAGAACGACACGGTCACGGTCGACCTCGCCCCGGTCGTCGACCAGGTCAAGCAACGACTGGTGGACTCCGGGATGACGGTCGCGGGGAAGATCCCCGAGATCCACACGAACTTCACGGTCCTCAGGTCCGAGGACGTCGGCAAGGTCAAGACCTACTTCCGGCTGCTCCAGCTGGTCGGCTTCTGGCTGCCCGTCATCGCGGTCCTGCTGGTGGCGGCAGGCGTCCTGCTCTCGGCGCACCGCCGCCGCGTCCTGATCGTCGCCGCGCTCTGCTTCGCCTTCGCCACGCTCCTGCTGGGCGTCGCGCTGACCGTCTTCCGCGTCGTCTACCTGGACGCCCTCCCGGCCGGCGTCTCCCAGCCGGCCGCCGGGTCCGTGTACGACACGCTCACCCGTTTCCTGCGCACCTCCGTGCGGTCGGTGGTCGCCCTCGGCGTGGTGATCGCCCTCGCCGCCTGGCTCACCGGGCCCGGCCGCCACGCCGCTCTGGTGCGGCGGCTCTGGCACTCGGGCATCGGCGCCGTGCGCGCGACCGCCGACCACGCCGGACTGCGCACCGGCCCCGTCGGCCCGTTCGTCGACCGCTACCGCACCTGGATCACCTGGATCCTGGCCGCGGGAGCCGTCCTGGCCTTCGTCCTGTGGCCGTATCCGACCGGCTGGGTCGTGGTCGGTCTCGCTCTCGCCCTGCTCTTCGCACTGGGGATCGTCGACTTCCTCGCGACCCGGCCCCGCCGAAAGGACAGCCCCGCATGAGCTCGCACTCCCCGACCGGAGAGCCGCACGGCGAGATCGGCACCTCCTGGTCCACGCCCCCCGGCGGCCCGTCCCGGCCCGCCGCGCACGACGGCCTGGCCGGCGGCGTCGTCTTCGCCGGTGTCCTGCTGCTGTGCAGTGGCGTGCTCGCGGCCTTCCAGGGCATCGCGGCCCTCGCGAAGGACGACATCTACGCCCGTGTGGGCTCGTACGCCTACGAACTCGACCTCACCGGCTGGGGCTGGATCCACCTCGTCCTCGGCGTCGTCGCGGCGGCGACCGGCGCGGCCCTCCTCAAGGGCGTGCCCTGGGCGCGCTTCGCGGGCATCTTCCTCGCCGCGCTGAGCCTGGTCACCCAGTTCCTGTTCCTGCCCTACGAGCCGCTCTGGTCGATCGTGGTCATGGGGATCGACGTGTTCGTGATCTGGTCGCTGGCGTCGTGGCCGGAGAGGACGGGCTGAGACCGGCGCCAGGGCGTCCCGGCACCCCTGCGCGGGAGCCGGCGGGCGGTGCGGGCCGGCCGAGGCCGATGTCGGATTCTCGCCAGCGCCCGATCGGCGACCGGCCGATGCTGGACGTATGCAGAACGGGATGTACACCGATCGCGAGCGCTGTGTGCGCGCCGTGCAGTCCAAGGACGCGCGGTTCGACGGCTGGTTCTTCACGGCGGTCCTGACCACCGGCATCTACTGCCGGCCCAGCTGCCCCGTCGTGCCGCCCAAGCCGCAGAACATGGTCTTCCACCCGAGCGCCGCCGCCTGCCAGCAGGCCGGCTTCCGCGCCTGCAAGCGCTGCCGGCCCGACACCACGCCGGGCTCCCCGGAGTGGAACCAGCGCGCCGACCTGGTCGCCCGCGCCATGCGGCTGATCGCCGACGGTGTCGTCGACCGTGAAGGCGTGCCCGGACTCGCGGCCCGCCTCGGCTACAGCACCCGCCAGGTGGAACGCCAACTCCTCGCCGAACTCGGCGCGGGCCCGCTGGCGTTGGCCCGTGCACAGCGTGCGCAGACCGCTCGCCTGCTCATCGAGACGACCGAACTGCCGATGGCGGAGGCCGCGTTCGCGTCCGGCTTCGCCTCCATCCGCACCTTCAACGACACGGTGCGCGAGGTCTTCGCGCTCTCCCCGAGCGAACTGCGTGCCCGGGTCCCGCGGAAGAACCCCTCGGCCCGCCCGGCCACGCCCGGCACGCTCGCCCTGCGCCTGCCCTTCCGGGCCCCGCTCAACCCGGACAACCTCTTCGGGCACCTCGCCGCGACCGGCGTCCCGGGGGTCGAGGAATGGCGGGACGGCGCGTTCCGGCGCACGCTCCGGCTGCCGTACGGGCACGGCGTCGTGGCGCTCACCCCGAACCCCGACCACATCGGCTGCCGCCTGACCCTCAGCGACCTGCGCGACCTCACGGTCGCGATCAGCCGCTGCCGGCGCATGCTCGACCTGGACGCCGACCCGCTCGCCATCGACGAGCAACTGCGCACGGATCCGCTGCTCGCGCCCCTGGTGGACAAGGCCCCCGGTCGCCGGGTGCCCCGTACGGTCGACGAGGCGGAGTTCGCCGTACGCGCCGTGCTGGGTCAGCAGGTCTCCACGGCGGCCGCCCGCACCCACGCGGCCCGCCTGGTCACCGCGCACGGAGAACCGGTCGACGACCCGGAGGGCGGCCTCACCCACCTCTTCCCGACCACCGAGGCGCTCGCCGCCGTCGACCCCGACACCCTGGCGATGCCCCGCGCCCGCCGCACCACCTTCACCACCCTCGTCGCACAACTCGCCGACGGGAGACTGAACTTGGGCGTGGAGAGCGACTGGCCCAAGGCCCGCGCCGTCCTGCTCGCCCTGCCCGGCTTCGGACCCTGGACCGTCGACGTCATCGCGATGCGCGCCCTCGGCGATCCCGACGCCTTCCTCCCCACCGACCTCGGAATCCGGCGCGCCGCAAAGGAACTGGGCCTGCCCTGCACCCCGGCGGCGCTCACCGCCCGCGCCGCGGGCTGGCGCCCCTGGCGGGCGTACGCCGTCCAGTACCTGTGGGCGACCGACAGTCACCCGATCAACTTCCTCCCCGAGTAAGGAACTTCGGTGAAACAGCACACGATCGTCGACAGCCCGTACGGCCCTCTCACGCTCGTCGCCGACGACGGCGTCCTGTGCGGCCTCTACATGACCGAACAGCGACACCGCCCACCCGAGGAGACCTTCGGCCCCCGCGACGACACCCTGTTCGGGGACGCGGAGGAGCAGCTGGAGGCCTATTTCGCAGGCGATCTGAAGGAGTTCAGCCTCGAACTGCGGCTGCACGGAACCCCGTTCCAGCGCTCCGTCTGGGACGGACTGCGGAAGATCCCGTACGGCGAGACGCGCACCTACGGCGAACTCGCCGAAGCCCTCGGCAATCCGACCGCCTCCCGCGCGGTGGGCCTCGCCAACGGCCGGAACCCCGTCGGCATCATCGTGCCCTGCCACCGCGTGATCGGCGCCGGCGGCGGCCTCACCGGCTACGGCGGCGGCCTGGACCGCAAGCGGCGCCTGCTGGACTTCGAGGGCGGCACCGCCCCCGGCGACGCGGCCCTCTTCTCACTCGAGGCGTAAGGACTCGTGTCCCCGCGACGCCCGTCGCGCAGGTGGGCGGGGATCAGCGAGCGTAGGGCCGGGACGCGGGCGGTCGCGAGTGTATGTCGCGGCGCCCCGGCCGGTGTTAACGTCCCCGCATGGCCAAGGTCGCTGTCTCGCTCGACGCCGAACTCGTCGTCGAAGTCATGGTGCTCACCGGTGTGGGCAACCCCCAGGACGCCGTCGAAGTGGTCGTGCGCGACTACATCGAGCGCGGCCATCGCACGGAGGCCAGGACCGCCGTCCGTGACGAGGCCCTGCGTGAGGTGGACGGCAAGCCGCGCGACGTCGAGGGCTGAGCGGGCGGGGGCCGGCGGGCCGCGGGTCAGCGGGCGGGGCGGCCGTTCTCCAGTTCCGCCGTCGTCGAGCCGTCCGCGAGCGCGTCCGGTGCGGCCAGGACCCGGTGACCCAGCGAACCCGGCAGGTGGTCGGTGAGCTCCTCGCGCGGGACCAGCCGCCACGCGGCGGCGCCCGCCAGGACGCGGGGCAGGGAGGTGATGTACGCCGCGAAGCCGGGCGTGGCGGGGGCGCTCATCCGGCAAGCGCAAGGGCGGCGAGCGTACGGGCGGCACGCGTACGGGCGGCCGGCGAAGGGGCGCCGGCGAAGATGTGCCGGCGAAGGGGTGCCGGGCCGGCCGCGCACCGGCTCAGATCTGCGCCGGGCGGTCCCGCTCCCCGACCAGGCGCAGCGTCCGCCGCGCCAGCTCGCTGATGCGGACGCCGTCGAAGCCGAACACCGCGCTGCGCACCGTGTCCTCCAGCGGCTCCGTCCACTGCGGCGGGATCGCCGAGGCGCCGGTCAGGACACCGGCCACCGAACCGGCCGTCGCGCCGTTGGAGTCCGTGTCCAGGCCGCCGCGCACGGTGAGCGTGACGGTCCGGGTGAAGTCGCCGTCGCCGTACAGCAGCCCGGCGGTGAGGACGGCGGCGTTCGGGACGGTGTGGATCCAGCTCAGGCCCGCCGTCTCCTCGCTCACCGTGGCGAGCGTGTCCTCCCAGGTCATGCGGGTGTCGTGGAGGGAGGCGACCCGTCGTACGGTCCGGGCGAGCCGGCTGCTCGCCGGGACCACGGCCAGCGCCTCGTCCAGCGCGTGGCGCACCGTCGGCGCGGTGAACGCCGCCGAGATCAGCGCGGCCGCGAACATCGCGCCGTACACGCCGTTGCCGGTGTGCGAGAGCACCGCGTCCCGGCGGGCGAGGGAGGCGGCTCGGCGGGGGAGTCCCGGGCAGGTCCAGCCGTAGATGTCGGCGCGGATCAGGGCGCCGATCCACTCCTGGTAGGGGTTGTCGTACGTCGCCGTCAGCGGCGGCTTCAGCCCGGCCGTCAGGTTGCGGTAGGCGGCCCGCTCGGCGGTGAACGTCTGGAGGTACGGCAGCCGCAGCAGCCACAGGTCGCCGACCTGCTCGGTGCCGAAGCCGAAGCCGTGGGTCTCCAGGAGGTCGAGCCCGAGGATCGCGTAGTCGACGTCGTCGTCGCGGCAGCTGCCGTGGATGCGGCCGCGCACGCACTCCCGCCACTCCGGGCGCAGTCGCAGGCCGTCCTCCTCGGTGGCCGGCTCGGGCAGGTAGTCGGTGAGCGGCAGGGCTGCGGCCCGCCGCAGATAGCGGTCGATGCGCTCGCGCGTCCACAGGTCGCCCTGCTCGACCGGCTTGCCGAGCATGTTGCCCGCGATCCGGCCCAGCCAGCCCCCGAGGACGCGGTCGGCGAGCTCCGGCTCGCCGCCCACAGGGGTCATGGGTCCGGTCTACCCGATTCCGGTGCCACCCGCGAGGGTTGCGAAGGCCCACAGCCGCCGCTCAGGGTTGTTCCAGGGTCCGGGCACCGCATGACGGCGGGGGCGCCTTCCGGTTAAGGTCGCAGCGGCGCGACTGGCCCTGACGTGCGCGGGGCCCGGAGAGCAAGGGGATGCAAGGTGACGGACGCTCCAGCGCGGGGCACCCGACGGGTGCTCGTGGCCGCGGACAAGTTCAAGGGCTCGCTGACGGCCGTGGAGGTCGCCGAGCGGGTGACGGCCGGGCTGCGCCGGGTCGTGGCGGACCTCGAGGTGGAGGCCCTGCCCGTCGCCGACGGCGGTGACGGGACCGTCGCGGCGGCGGTCGCGGCAGGCTTCGAACGCCGGGAGGTGCGGGTCGCCGGGCCTCTCGGACAGGAGGTGAGCGCCGCGTTCGCGGTCCGCGGCGACACCGCGGTCGTGGAGATGGCGGAGGCGAGCGGCCTGCAGCGGCTCCCGGCCGGCGTCTTCGCGCCCCTGACGGCGTCGACCTACGGTTCGGGCGAGCTGTTGCGGGCCGCGCTGGACGCGGGAGTGCGGACGATCGTCTTCGGGGTCGGCGGCAGCGCCACCACGGACGGCGGCGCGGGCATGCTGTCCGCGCTCGGCGCGCGGTTCCTCGACGAGGACGGCGAGCCGGTGGCCCCGGGCGGTGGCGGTCTCGCGCAGCTGGCCCGCGCCGACCTGTCGGGGCTGGATCCCCGGCTGGCCGCCGTGGAACTGGTCCTGGCGAGCGACGTCGACAATCCGCTGACCGGCCCCAAGGGCGCACCGGCGGTGTACGGCCCGCAGAAGGGCGCCTCGCCGGACGACGTCGAGACGCTGGACGCGGCGCTCACGCACTACGCCGAGGTACTGGAGACGGCGCTCGGGTCGAAGGCGGCGCAGTACGCCGCCGCGCCGGGCGCGGGCGCCGCGGGCGGCATCGGCTACGGGGCGCTGCTCGTCGGCGCCCGGTTCCGCGCCGGCATCGAGGTCATGCTCGACGTGCTGGGCTTCGCGTCGGCGCTCGAGCGGGCCGAGCTGGTGATCACCGGTGAGGGCTCGCTGGACGAGCAGACCCTGCACGGCAAGGCTCCCGCGGGCGTCGCCGCGGCAGCCCGGGCGGCCGGCAAGGAGGTCGTCGCCGTCTGCGGCCGCCTCGCCCTGCCCCCGGCGGCGCTGGGCCGGGCCGGCATCCGCCGCGCCTATCCGCTGACGGATGTCGAGCCCGACGTGGCGACCTGCATCTCGGACGCGGGGCCGATCCTGGAACGGGTCGCGGAACAGATCGGCCGCGACTTCCTGAGCTGAGCGGGGGCTACGTCAGAGGGGGGACGGCTCGCCGCCGGTCTCCCTGACGGAGCTGCGGGCGTCCCACGCGGGCTTTTCTTGATGCCGGGCTCCCGCACAGGGCAAGGGCACACTGCGGACGTCCTTGAACGCGAAACGGGTGCGGCCCGGACCTCGAAGGTCCGGGCCGCACCCGTTTCGCGGTGGAGCGAGGGTCAGGGCAGCTGTGCCGCCCGCGCCTCGCGCCGGTTGTCGCGGAAGTTGTTCACCCGGCGCGCCGTGGCGAACAGCGGGATGACCGCGCACATGACGAGCTGCAGCGCGCAGCCGGTCTGGAGCAGCAGCTGACCGCTCGGGGCGTCGAACGCCCAGGCCGCCAGCAGGCCCATGGACAGCACGATCCAGCAGAGCATCGCGCCGGCGAGGCGGCCCCGCGGCTTCGGGTACTCGACCCGGCTCACCATCAGCCACGCGGTGCCGATGATCGCCATGAGCGTGGCGACGAACGGCAGCTCGAGGAGCACGATCGAGACGACCGTCAGCGCGCCGAACGGCGACGGCATGCCCTGGAAGGTGCCGTCCTTGACGGTGACGCACGAGAATCTCGCGAGTCTCAGCACCACCGCCAGCAGCACCACGATCGCCCCGACCGCCGCCACCCGCTGGTGGGCGTCGTCGGCGACCATGCCGTAGACCAGGACGAAGTACGCCGGGGCCAGACCGAAGCTGATCAGGTCCGAGAGGTTGTCCAGTTCCGCGCCCATCGGGGACGAGCGCAGCTTGCGTGCGACCAGGCCGTCGAACAGGTCGAAGACCGCCGCGCACAGCATCAGGATGACCGCCGTGGCCGCGCTGTGGCGGGCCATGCCGGATTCCTGGCTGCCGGTGAGGTGCGGGATCAGGATGCCGGTGGTGGTGAAGTACACCGCCATGAAGCCGCACGTTGCGTTGCCGAGGGTGAGGGTGTCCGCTATCGACAGGCGGAGAGAGAGGGGCATCTCCTCCTCTTCGTCCACCTCGTCGGCCTCGGGCACCCAGCCCGCCTGGGTCTCCGGGTCAATCACGGTCAATGCGAGTCACCCCTGCCACGGTCTTCTGCCCCACCTCGACCGCGACGTCCACGCCCTCGGGGAGGTAGATGTCGACACGCGAACCGAAGCGGATCAGGCCGATCCGCTCGCCCTGCTCGACCTTCGTGCCCTCGGGGATGTAGGGGACGATGCGGCGGGCGACGGCTCCGGCGATCTGGATCATCTCGATGTCACCGAGCTCGGTGTCGAAGTGCCAGACGACGCGCTCGTTGTTCTCGCTCTCCTTGTTGAACGCCGGCACGAACCCGCCGGGGATGTGCTCGACCGACGTCACGGTGCCGGCCAGCGGCGCGCGGTTGACGTGGACGTTGAGCGGGCTCATGAAGATCGCGACCCGGGTGCGTCCGTCCTTCCACGGCATGATGCTCTGCACCACACCGTCGGCGGGGGAGATGACCCGGCCCGAGGCGATCTCGCGCTCGGGGTCGCGGAAGAACCACAGCATGCCCGCCGCGAGAGCGGTGGCGGGCACGGCGACGGCCTTGGCGGCGCCCGAGCGGCGGGCGCGCAGCAGGCTGACGGCTGCGGTGGCGACGGTCGGCAGAAGCCACGGCGATGCTCCGCGCGCGAGGCGTGCGCCTACCAGGCTGTCGCGGTGTGCAGAGGTTTGGCTGTGGGGCATGGATGACCTTCGTAGCGGATGATGCCGCGCTTCGACGGGGGGACGGCGGCTTTCCGCGATCGTAGCGGTTCGGGGCCACAACTGGGTAAGCAAGGAAGCCGAGTCGACGGCAGAGAGAAGGTGACGGGGTGTGATCTTCTTCTCGAAGAAAACACCCCCAACCCGGACAATCAGCCTTGGAACCGGTATTCCTCGAGCAGTCTGCGCCCGATGATCATTTTCTGGATTTCTGCGGTGCCTTCACCGATCAGCAGCATCGGGGCCTCACGGTAGAGGCGCTCGATCTCGTACTCCTTGGAGAAGCCGTAGCCTCCGTGGATCCGGAAGGCATCCTCCACGACCTCCTTGCAGTACTCGGAGGCGAGGTACTTCGCCATCCCTGCCTCGAGGTCGTTTCGTTCCCCGGAGTCCTTTTTGCGCGCGGCGTTCACCATCATGGCATGGGCGGCCTCGACCTTGGTAGCCATCTCGGCCAGCTTGAACTGGATCGCCTGGTGCTGGGCGATCGGCTTGCCGAAGGTGTGGCGCTGCTGGGCGTAGGAGACCCCCAGCTCGAAGGCACGCTGGGCGACGCCGCAACCACGGGCCGCGACATTGACGCGACCCACCTCGACCCCGTCCATCATTTGGTAAAAACCTCGGCCGGTGACCCCGCCGAGCACGCGATCGGCGGGAAGGCGCAGGCCATCCATGATCAGCTCGGTGGTGTCCACCCCCTTGTACCCCATCTTGTCGATCTTGCCCGGGATGGTCAGGCCGGGGCGGACCTCGCCGAAGCCGGGTTCCTTCTCGATCAGGAAGGTCGTCATCGACTTGTGCGGCTTGGCGGCCGCCTCTTCGGGGGAGTGTCCTTCGTCACTTCGGACCAGAACGGCCACCAGCGACGACGTGCCGCCGTTCGTCAGCCACATCTTCTGGCCGTTGAGGACGTACTCGTCGCCGTCCTTCACCGCCTTCGACGTGATCGCCGACACGTCCGAGCCGAGAGCCGGCTCCGACATGGAGAAGGCGCCGCGGACGTCGCCGGCCGCCATCCTCGGCAGGTAGTGGTCCTTCTGCTCCTGCGTACCGTGCTGCTTGAGCATGTACGCCACGATGAAGTGCGTGTTGATGATGCCGGAGACCGACATCCAGCCGCGGGCGATCTCCTCGACGCACAGGGCGTACGTCAGGAGCGACTCGCCCAGACCGCCGTACTCCTCGGGGATCATCAGGCCGAACAGGCCCAACTCCTTGAGGCCGTCGACGATCGCTTGCGGGTACTCGTCGCGGTGCTCGAGCTCGGTCGCGACCGGGATGATCTCCTTGTCCACGAAGTCGCGGACGGTGGCGAGGATCTCCTGCTGGATGTCGGTCAGACCAGCGGTCTGGGCGAGTCGCGCCATGGCTACTTCTCCTGCTCCCTGAGCTCGGGGCGGCCGGGCTGCTCGCCGCCGCGCTCCTTGATGTACGTCTCGGTCGGCACCATCACCTTGCGGCGGAACACGCAGACCAGCGTGCCGTCCTGCTTGTAGCCCTTGGTCTCGACGTAGACGATCCCGCGGTCGTTCTTCGACTTCGACGGCCACTTGTCGAGCACGGTCGTCTGCCCGTAGACCGTGTCGCCGTGGAAGGTCGGCGCCACGTGCTTGAGCGACTCGATCTCCAGGTTGGCGATCGCCTTGCCCGAGACGTCCGGCACGGACATGCCGAGCAGCAGGGAGTAGATGTAGTTGCCCACGACGACGTTCTTGCCGAAGTCGGTCGTCCGCTCCGCGTAGTTGGTGTCCATGTGGAGCGGGTGGTGGTTCATGGTGAGGAGACAGAACAGGTGGTCGTCGTACTCCGTGACCGTCTTGCCCGGCCAGTGCTTGTACGTCGCCCCGACCTCGAACTCCTCGTAGGTGCGTCCGAACTGCATGGCGCTCAGCCCTCCGGGATCTCGAACTTGCCGGTGCGCTGCATACCGGCGGCGCGGCCCTTGCCGGAGATGACCAGCGCCATCTTGCGGCTGGCCTCGTCGATCATCTCGTCGCCGAGCATCGCCGAGCCCTTCTTGCCGCCCGCCTCGGACGTGTAGTAGTCGTACGCGTCCAGGATCAGCTCGGCGTGGTCGAAGTCCTCCTGCGACGGCGAGAAGATCTCGTTGGACGCCTCGACCTGGCCCGGGTGCAGCACCCACTTGCCGTCGAAGCCGAGGGCGGCCGCGCGTCCGGCGACCTCGCGGTAGCCGTCGACGTTGCGGATCTGGAGGTAGGGGCCGTCGATCGCCTGGAGGTCGTTGGCGCGGGCGGCCATCAGGATCTTCATCAGGATGTAGTGGTAGGCGTCCGCCGGGTAGCCGGGCGGCTGCTCGCCCACGACCAGCGACTTCATGTTGATCGACGCCATGAAGTCGGCCGGGCCGAAGATGATCGTCTCGACGCGCTGGGAGGCCGTGGCGATCTCGTTGACGTTGTTGAGGCCCTGCGCGTTCTCGATCTGCGCCTCGATGCCGATGCGGCCGACCTCGAAGCCCATGGTCTTCTCGATCTGCGTCAGGAGCAGGTCCAGCGCGACGATCTGCTGCGCGTTCTGCACCTTCGGCAGCATGATGCAGTCGAGGTTGGGTCCGGCCCCCTCGACCACCGTCACGACGTCGCGGTACGTCCACTCGGTCGTCCAGTCGTTGACCCGGACCACCCTCGTCTTGCCCGTCCAGTCGCCCTCGTTGAGGAACTTGACGATGGTGTGCCGCGCCTCGGGCTTGGCGAGCGGCGCGCACGCGTCCTCGAGGTCGAGGAACACCTGGTCCGCCGGGAGGCCCTGCGCCTTCTCGAGGAAGCGGGGGTTGCTGCCCGGGACCGCGAGACACGAGCGGCGGGGACGCAGACGGTTGACGGTCATGCGGGGACCTCCAGGGGGTCGAGCTTGTTCGCTTTCCGGATCTCGTCGACGATGCGGCCGATGATTCCGGTGATGTCGAAGTCCTTCGGGGTGAAGACCGCGGCCACGCCGGCAGCCCTGAGCTGTTCGGCGTCTCCATTCGGGATGATGCCACCGGCGATCACCGGGATGTCTGTGGCACCGGCCACACGCAGCCGTTCGAGGACGTCCGGCACCAGCTGGGCGTGCGAGCCGGAGAGGATGGACAGCCCGACGGCGTGCACGTCCTCCTCCAGCGCGGCGTCCACGATCTGCTCGGGCGTCAGCCGGATGCCCTGGTAGACCACCTCGAAGCCGGCGTCCCGCGCGCGGACGGCTATCTGCTCGGCGCCGTTGGAGTGCCCGTCCAGGCCCGGCTTGCCGACCAGGAAGCGCAGCTTGCCGACGCCCATGTCCTTCGCGGTCACCTCGACCCGGCGGCGGACGTCGGCCATGGCCGAGCCCTCCTCGGCCGGGACCGCCACCGGCGCCGACGACACCCCGGTCGGGGCGCGGAACTCGCCGAACACCTCGCGCAGCGCCCCGGCCCACTCGCCGGTGGTGACGCCGGCCCGGGCGCACTCCAGGGTGGCCTCCATGAGGTTGGCGGTGCCCTTGGCGGCCTCCTTCAGCTTCTCCAGCGCCTTGCACGGGCGCGGGTGGTTGAAGGGCGGCTGGTAGCGCGTGTCGCGCCAGTTCCCGAGGGAGGCGATGACCCGGGCCTCGACCGCCGGATCGACCGTCTGGATGGCCGTGTCGAGATCCGCGGTGAGCGGGTTGGGCTCGGTCGTCTCGAAGATGTTGACGCCGATGATCTTCTCCTGCCCGGACTCGATCCGGGCCCGCCGCTCGGCGTGCGAGGAGACGAGCCGCGACTTGAGGTAGCCGGACTCGACGGCGGCCATCGCGCCGCCCATCTCCTGGATCCGCTCGATCTCCGTGAGGGACTCCTCGACCAGCTCGGCCACCTTGGTCTCGATGACCTTCGAGCCCTCGAAGATGTCCTCGTACTCCAGCAGGTCGCTCTCCAGGGCGAGCACCTGCTGGATACGCAGCGACCACTGCTGGTCCCAGGGGCGGGGCAGGCCGAGGGCCTCGTTCCAGGCGGGCAGCTGCACGGCACGCGCGCGTGCGTCCTTCGACAGCGTCACGGCGAGCATCTCGAGGACGATCCGCTGGACGTTGTTCTCCGGCTGCGCCTCCGTCAGGCCCAGGGAGTTGACCTGGACGCCGTAGCGGAAGCGGCGCTGCTTGGCGTTCTCGATGCCGTAGCGCTCCAGGGTGATCCGGTCCCAGATGCGGCCGAAGGCGCGCATCTTGCACATCTCCTCGACGAAGCGGACGCCCGCGTTGACGAAGAAGGAGATACGGGCGACGACGTCGCCGAACTTCTCGGCCGGCACCTGTCCGGAGTCGCGGACGGCGTCCAGCACGGCGATCGCCGTGGACATCGCGTACGCGATCTCCTGGACCGGCGTGGCCCCGGCCTCCTGCAGGTGGTAGCTGCAGATGTTGATCGGGTTCCACTTCGGGATGTGGGAGACCGTGTACGCGATCATGTCCGTGGTGAGCCGCAGGCTCGGCCCCGGCGGGAACACGTGCGTGCCCCGGGACAGGTACTCCTTGACGATGTCGTTCTGGGTCGTGCCCTGGAGCAGGGTGATGTCCGCGCCCTGCTCCTCGGCGACGACCTGATAGAGCGCCAGCAGCCACATGGCGGTGGCGTTGATCGTCATCGAGGTGTTCATCTGCTCCAGGGGGATGTCCTGGAACAGCCTGCGCATGTCACCGAGATGGGCCACCGGCACACCGACCCGGCCGACCTCGCCGCGGGCGAGGACGTGGTCGGAGTCGTAGCCGGTCTGGGTGGGCAGGTCGAACGCGACCGACAGACCCGTCTGGCCCTTGGCGAGGTTGCGCCGGTACAGCTCGTTGGACGCCTCGGCCGTGGAGTGACCGGCGTACGTGCGCATGAGCCACGGCCGGTCCTTCTGACGCTCAGTCATCTATGACCCCGGGTGTCTCAGATGTTGCGGAAGCGGTTGATGGCGTCGATGTGCTGGGCGCGCTTCTCCTCGTCGCGCACGCCCAGACCCTCCTCGGGGGCCAGCGCGAGGACGCCGACCTTGCCCTGGTGGAGGTTGCGGTGCACGTCGTAGGCGGCCTGCCCGGTCTCCTCCAGGGAGTAGACCTTGGACAGCGTCGGGTGGATCTTGCCCTTCGCGATCAGCCGGTTGGCCTCCCAGGCCTCGCGGTAGTTGGCGAAGTGCGAGCCGATGATCCGCTTCAGGGACATCCACAGGTAGCGGTTGTCGTACTCGTGCATGTAGCCGGAGGTCGAGGCACAGGTGGTGATGGTGCCGCCCTTGCGGGTGACGTAGACCGAGGCGCCGAAGGTCTCGCGGCCGGGGTGCTCGAAGACGATGTCGATGTCCTCGCCGCCGGTGAACTCGCGGATGCGCTTGCCGAAACGCTTCCACTCCTTGGGGTCCTGGGTCCGCTCGTCCTTCCAGAACCTGTAGCCCTCGGCGTTGCGGTCGATGACCGCCTCGGCGCCCATGGCCCGGCAGATGTCGGCCTTCTCGGGGGAGGAGACGACGCAGATCGGGTTGGCGCCGCCGGCCAGCGCGAACTGCGTGGCGTAGCTGCCGAGTCCGCCGCTGGCGCCCCAGATCAGGACGTTGTCGCCCTGCTTCATGCCGGCGCCGTTGCGGGAGACGAGCTGGCGGTAGGCGGTGGAGTTGACGAGGCCGGGGGCCGCCGCCTCCTCCCACGACAGGTGGTCCGGCTTGGGCATCAGCTGGTTGGACTTGACCAGGGCGATCTCCGCGAGGCCGCCGAAGTTCGTCTCGAAGCCCCAGATGCGCTGCTCGGGGTCGAGCATCGTGTCGTTGTGGCCGTCCGAGGACTCCAGCTCGACGGACAGACAGTGCGCGACGACCTCGTCGCCCGGCTTCCAGGCGTTGACGCCCGGGCCGGTGCGCAGGACGACGCCCGCCAGGTCGGAACCGATGACGTGGTACGGCAGGTCGTGCCGCTTGGTGAGCTCGCTGAGCCTGCCGTAGCGCTCCAGGAAGGAGAACGTCGACACCGGCTCGAAGATCGAGGTCCACACGGAGTTGTAGTTGACCGAGGAGGCCATGACGGCCACCAGGGCCTCGCCCGGACCGAGCTCGGGCAGGGCCACCTCGTCCAGGTGGAGGGACTTGCGGGGGTCCTTGTCGCGGCTCTCGAGCCCGGCGAACAGCTCCGCCTCGTCCTTGTGCACGGTGATCGCGCGGTAGGACTCGGGGAGCGGCAGAGCGGCGAAGTCGTCCGGTGTCGAGTCCGGCGACTGGATCGCGTCCAGGATCTTCTGCATGGTCACGGTGTTGCCTCCGGCGGTGAGCGCCCTGAGGGCGGGGCGCTGAGGGTTACGTCGGTTGCTGCTGAGGGTTTGGGGTGAACGTGCCGTCGGTTCGGCGGATGTGCTGTTCGGCAGCGCTTTGTGGCGCGGGAGGTTGCCTGTGACGCAGGCGTCCGGGCGCGCAAACCATGAGCTTGCGGGGACAGCCGACGTACGAATGGTCTCTGCACGCCGGCCGCCCGGACACCTTCAACGTATGACACCGCGTGTCACCCCGCAAGGCACTGAGTGCCAGAACTTGGTCTCAGCTGAAATCTTTACGTAACAAATGAGCGATGATCGATCGAACGGGCTCTGAAATGTGCGCGAAAAGGGGCTCTGACATGCCAAAACGGCCACCCGGTGGGGTGGCCGTCGTCACAGCGTGAAAGGGGTTCCGAGGGGTGCTCAGCGCTCCTTGAGAGCCTGCTCGATGGTGCGCATGACCTCGTCCAGCGAGGCGTCGGTGCGGGCGACCGTCACCAGGACCTCGCCCTGGGCGGAGACCGCCGCCGGGGCGGACTGCGTGGTCCCGGCGCTGTTGCGGCCGGCTCCGATACCCGTCCCGAACGTCTTGCGCACGATCGCGAAGGCATGGTCGAGCTGGGTCTCGACATCGCCCTGGCCGCCGGCCCGGAGCCAGCGCCGCAGCACGTGGTTGTGGGCGGTGACCACGGCGGACGCGGCGACCTCGGCGAGCAGCGGATCGTCGTTGGCGTCGTCGTCGTGGGCGTGCTCGTCGAAGTGCCCGAGGAGGTAGCGGGTGAAGAGGCGCTCGTAGCGGGCCACCGACGCGATCTCCGCCTCGCGCAGGGTGGGCACCTCGCGCGTGAGCTTGTAGCGGGCGACCGAGATCTCCGGCCGGGCCGCGTACATCTTCATGACCTCCTTGATGCCACGGCACACCGTGTCGAGCGGATGCTCGTGCGCCGGGGCCGCGTTGAGCACGGCCTCCGCCCGGATCAGGGTGTCGTCGTGGTCGGGGAAGATCGCCTCTTCCTTGGAGCGGAAGTGACGGAAGAAGGTCCGGCGGGCGACTCCGGCCGCGGCCGCGATCTCGTCGACGGTGGTCGCCTCGTACCCCTTGGTCGCGAACAGCTCCATCGCCGCCGCCGCCAGTTCTCGGCGCATCTTGAGCCGCTGGGCTGCCGCGCGGCTGCCCGCGGCGCTCTCCGGCGCGTCGGGCGTGGCTGGTGTACGTGAGGACCTGGCGGGCTGGGGCATGACCCGAACGTACTGCATGTGCGCAGCTCGGTGCGCCTGTCCGGGGTTTCCCCCGCCCTCGGTGGGCGGGGGCCCGAAGGCGGGGTCGAGCAGCCCGCCCCAGTCCTCGTCCGTGCGGAGCCGGTCGCCGATGCCGTCAGCGGCGGGCATATTCGCGGAAGCCGCGGCCGGTCTTGCGGCCGAGGCAGCCCGCGGCCACCAGGTGCTCCAGGAGCGGGGCCGGGGCCAGGCCCGGGTCCCGGAACTCGCGGTGCAGCACCTTCTCGATCGCCAGGGAGACGTCCAGTCCGACGACGTCCAGCAGCTCGAAGGGGCCCATCGGGTAGCCGCCGCCCAGCTTCATCGCCGCGTCGATGTCGTCGAGGGACGCGTAGTGCTCCTGGACCATCTTGATCGCGTTGTTCAGGTACGGGAAGAGCAGCGCGTTCACGATGAAGCCCGCGCGGTCCCCGCAGTCCACCGCGTGCTTCTTGATCCGCCCGCACACCTCGCGGACCGTCGCGTGGACGTCGTCGGCCGTCAGCACCGTACGGACGACCTCGACCAGCTTCATCGCGGGCGCCGGGTTGAAGAAGTGCATCCCGATCACGTCCTGCGGGCGCGAGGTGGCGCGGGCGCAGGCGACGACCGGCAGCGAGGAGGTCGTGGTGGCGAGGACCGCGCCGGGCTTGCACACCTTGTC
Organism: Streptomyces zaehneri; assembly: GCF_032248645.1. Lineage (NCBI taxonomy): Bacteria > Bacillati > Actinomycetota > Actinomycetes > Kitasatosporales > Streptomycetaceae > Streptomyces > Streptomyces zaehneri. The sequence continues at coordinate 21,312 of NZ_JASTTJ010000004.1, read as the reverse complement.
CAGCGTCGCGAACAGCTGCTGCTTGACCTCCAGGTCCTCGGCGACCGCCTCGAGCGCCAGGTCGACATCGGCGAAGGCCTCGTAGGAGCCGGCCGGGGTGATCCGGTCCAGGATCTGGGCGGCGGTCTCCGCGGTCAGCCGGCCCTTGTCGACCGAGCGGGAGAGCGACTTGCCGATCCGTGCCTTGGCGGTCTGCGCCTTCTCCTCGCTGCGGGCGGCGAGGACGACGTCGTAGCCGGCCTTGGCGAAGACCTCGGCGATACCGGAGGCCATGGTGCCGGAGCCGGCGACACCGACCGAGCGGACCGGACGGCCGGGGGCCGCGCCGTCGCCGGACACGGGGGTCAGCGCGTCCGGGACGACCGTCGCGCTGTTCGGGGCGTCGTAGGTGTAGAAGCCGCGGCCCGACTTGCGGCCGGTCAGGCCCGCCTCGCTGAGCTGCTTGAGGATCGGCGCGGGGGCGTGCAGCCGGTCGTGGGACTCGGCGTACATGGCCTCCAGGACCGTACGGGCCGTGTCCACGCCGATCAGGTCGAGCAGGGCGAGCGGGCCCATCGGCAGTCCGCAGCCCAGCCGCATCGCGGCGTCGATGTCCTCACGGGAGGCATACCGGGCCTCGTACATCGCGGCGGCCTGGTTGAGGTAGCCGAGCAGCAGGCCGTCGGCGACGAAGCCCGGGCGGTCGCCGACCGCGACCGGCTCCTTGCCGAGGTCGAGGGCGAGGTTGGTGACGGCGGTGACGGCGGTGGGCGCGGTCAGCACCGAGGAGACGACCTCGACCAGCTTCATGGCCGGCGCCGGGTTGAAGAAGTGCAGGCCCAGCACCCGCTCCGGACGCGCCGAGTCGGCGGCGAGCCGGGTCACGGAGAGCGCGTTGGTGCCGGTGGCGAGGATGGTCTCGGGCCGCAGCAGCCCGTCCAGCTCGCGGAAGATCTGCTGCTTGATCTCGTACGACTCCGGCGCCACCTCGATGACGAGGTCGGCGTCGGCCGCCGTGCGCAGATCGGTGGAGACGCGGACCCGGGCCAAGGCCGCGGTGCGCTCCTGCTCGGTGAGCCGGCCGCGCTGCACGGCGCGGGCGGTGGAGGCCTCCACCGCGGCGAGGGACCGCGCGGCCTGGGCCTCGCTGATGTCGATGCCGATCACCTCGCGACCGGCCTTCGCCAGGACCTCGGTGATGCCGGTGCCCATGGTGCCGAGGCCGATGACGGCGATCGTCCGGAGCGGGGACAGAGGGGTGTCGGACAGGGGAGCGACCATCGCGGGACTCCAGAAATGAGGTGACGACTGGGAACGCGCCCGGGTGCGCCGAACGGCCTCTGCGAGGCTCGGGCGCACCGGATGCGGTGAAGGATTCGCGGGTGTTGCCGGGCTGACGAGCGCACACGCCCGGTGCCGTCGCCGAGGGCGCGCACACGCCCGGAGCGAACGGCGGATCCGACCGGCCCTGTCCCGTGGCCGGGTCGTACAGCGGTACATGTGGTACCGAACCGACTTCTCGCGGCGACTGCGTCACCAGGCCACCACGAGGAGGTGAAGCGAGTGATTGACTCGCTCGTATGAGCTTAACCGGTGGGTAACGAGCGCGCCAGCCCCTGGGGATGTGACCTGTTTCGCTCGAACGTCCCCACCCGGCCGGGCGGGCCAGGTGCCCGGTTTGCGCCTCCGCGCCCAGCCCAGCCCCTACGCTCGGCACATGGACGAAGAGTTGCGATCGCTCACGGAGCGCTTACGGCGCGAGTCCGGCGCGACGGCGGCCTACGAGCGGCTGGCGCGTACCGCGGACCACGACGAACTGGCGGGCGTGCTCACCGAGTCGGGACAGCCCCTCTGGGCCCGCGAGCTGGCCGCGTTCCGGCTGGGCCGCGCCGGGGACCGGCGCGCCTTCGAGGCGCTCGTCCTGCTGCTCAACCACCGGGATCCGCCGCGCTGCGCCTCCGCCGCCCACGCGCTGGCCAGGCTCGACGATCCCCGCACCGCCCGGGCCGCGGCCGCCCTGGCCACCAACGAACTGCGCGTCGCCTACGCCCTGCACCCCGTCCGGCTGCTGGTGGACCTGCGCGCACCCGAGTCCGTACCCGCGCTGATCACGACCCTGCGGCGGCGCCTGAGCCCGCACGACCCCCATCGCCGGGTGGCCCTCGCCTGCGTGGAAGGGCTGGGCGCCCTGGCCGACGACCGCGCCCGACCGGTACTCAACGACGCCCTGGCCCACCCGGCACTGGCGGAGGCGGCCGTACACGCGCTGGCGCGCATTCCCCGGCAGCGGTGAGGGAGCAGGACCGACGCGCGGGTGCGCGCCCTCAGAGGGGCAGGTGCCCGACGTAGCGCACCTCGGGCACCGCGACGCCCTCCACCTCGAAGGGCTCCTCGGCGCCGTCCGCGTGGAACCCGGCACGCTCGTAGAAGCGGCGGGCCGTGGCGTTGCCCTCGAGGACCCAGAGGTACATGCGGGAGTACCCGAGGGCGTCGGCCCGCCGCACCGACTCCCGCAGAAGAGCCCGCCCGACACCACGGCCGAGGTGCTCGGTGTCGACGTAGATCGCGTACAACTCGGCCTCGGCGGTGAGGACTTCACCGTCGCGGTAGGCGCCGTGGGCGGCCCGGCCGACCGTCTTTTCGGCCTGTTCCGCGACCAGGTTCACCACGCCGGCACCGCCGCCCCGCCCGAAGCGGGCACGGCGGCGGCCGGCGTCCTCGGCGACACTCAGCGCGTCCAGGTACGACCGCGGCAGCAGCCCCCGGTAGGCGCTCTGCCAGCCCCGGACCAGACCCGGTCGACGTCGGTGAGCACCATGTCCCGTACGACGGACCTGGGAGTCACTCGCCCACCACCGCGAAGGCCTCGATCTCCATCAGGAAGTCGGGGTGGACCAGGGCGGCGACCTGCACGGCCGAGGCGGCGGGGAGGCGGTCGTCGGGTATGTGGGCGGTGCGGGCCGCGCGGATCGCGGGCATGTGGGCCATGTCCGTGACGAAATAGGTGAGTTTGACGTCGTCGTCGAAGGTCGCTCCGGCCGCGGCCAGGCATCGGCGCAGGTTCTCGAAGACCTGGCGGGCCTGGGCCTGCGGGTCGCCCTCGCCGACCAGCCTGCGGTGTTCGTCGAGCGGGAGCTGACCGGCGACGGCCACGAAACGGCCGGTGCCCATGACGACATGCGAGTACTGGGCCGCGGCGGCGACTCCGTCGGGGGCGGGGATCCTGGTCGGTTCGCTCATGCGTCCATGGTGGACCACGGGTCCGACAACACCCCCGACGGGTCGGTGATCACCGCTCAGCCACGGAACCCCAGCAGCCCGTGCAGCGTCGAGCCGTGGGCGGTGGGGGAGGCGGTCTTCGAGGCCGACGGCTTCGGGTCGGGCTGCGCCTTGCACACCGCGTCGACCCCGCCCCTCCCGCGCGGCACCGTGCCGTCGGCCAGGTACGCCGCCAGGTGCTTGTCCAGGCAGGCGTTGCCGCTCAGCGTGATGCCGTGGTTCTGGCCGCCCTCCTCGACGACGAGGCTCGAACCGCGCAGCAGCGCGTGGACCGTCGCGCCGCCCTCGTAGGGGGTGGCCGCGTCGTTCGTCGCCTGGAACAGCAGGGCCGGCGGCAGCTCGCCGTTGGCGAGGTTCACCGGCCCCACCGACCCGGTCGGCCAGAACGCGCACGGCGCGTTGTACCAGGCGTTGTTCCAGGTCATGAAGGGCGCCTTCGCGTACACCGACCAGTTGTCCGTGCGCCACTCGTCCCAGTCGCGCGGCCAGAAGGCGTCACGGCACTGCACCGAGGTGTAGACGCTGTAGCCGTTGTCCCCGGCGGCGTCGACGGCGGCGAGGTTCTCGTACGCCTCGACCAGCGGGGCCGCGTCCTTGCGGTGCACGTACGCCGCGAACGCCGTGGCGAGACGGGGCCAGTAGCCGTTGTAGTAGCCGCCCGGCAGGAAGGTGTCCTCCAGCTCCGAGGCGCCCACCCGGCCGTCGGCCGGCTTGCCCGCGAGGGCCGCCCGCATCGCGTACCACCTGGTCTCGACCTGCTCCGGGTCGGTGCCGAGCCTGTACGTCTTGTCGTTCCTGGCGATCCAGGCCATCAGGGCGCGGTGCCGGTCGTTGAAGGCCAGGTCCTGGGTGAGGTTGTCCTCGTACCAGACGCCCGTGGGGTCGACGATCGAGTCCAGGACCAGGCGCCGTACCCGCTGCGGATAGAGCCTGGCGTACACCGCGCCCAGGTAGGTGCCGTACGAGTAGCCGAAGTAGTTCAGCCGCCGCGCACCGACCGCGGCACGGATCGCGTCCATGTCCCGTACGGCGCTGACCGTGTCGATGTACGGCAGCACGCGCGCGTACTTCTTGGCGCAGGCTGTCGCGAAGGACCGCGCGCGGGCGACGTTGGCCTTCTCGATCGCCTCGGTGCTCGGCACGGAGTCCGGGCGCACGGAGGCGAAGTGGCCGGGCGCGCAGTCCAGCGCGGGCGTGCTCTTGCCCACCCCGCGCGGGTCGAAGCCGATGACGTCGTACTGGGCCGCCACCGCCTTCGGCAGCGCCGAGGCGACGAATCCGGCGAGGCTCAGCCCCCGGCCGCCGGGGCCACCGGGGTTGACCAGGAGCGGGCCCTGGTACGTCTTCGCGGTGTGCGGGACGCGGGAGAGCGCCAGCGTGATCTGCTCACCGCCCGGCCGCGCGTGGTCGAGCGGCACCTTCAGGGACGCGCACTGGAGCTTCGGCTGCCCGGTGGTGCGGCAGTTCTTCCAGGAGAGCGCCGCCGCGCGGGCGGGCTCCGCGGCGGGTGCAGGGCTCGCGGCGGCGGGCACGGCGGTGACCGTCCCGGCCACGACGACGGCGGCAGCGCACAGCACGGCTGCGCGTTGGTTCATGGAGTGCTCCAGAGGCGACGAAGGGGCCGGAGATGGTCGGACCGCAGGTCACGGCCCTTGCCGCATCGTCCCGAAAACAGCGTCCGTCAGAACCTGTTCCGCCGTCGAATGACCCGATCGGGTCGCCGGATGCGCTCGAACGCGCTCAGATCGACGTGCCGGCGCCCGGATCCACGCGCTCAGATCAGCGAGAGCTGGGTGGGCCCGGAGCCGGCCGGCTCCTCCCGCGGCTCGGGCCGCGGGATCCGGCGGGGCATCCCCGCGCGCGTGGGGCCGATCCCGTACTCCTCGGCCAGTTCGTGTACCTGACGGGTGATCCGCCGCTGGTACCACTTCGGGGCGTAGGCGCCGTCCGCGTACAGCCGCTCGTACCGGCGCACCAGGTACGGGTGGTGCTGCCCGAGCCAGGCCATGAACCACTCGCGGGCGCCGGGACGCAGATGCAGCGCGAGCGGGGTGACCGAGGTGGCCCCGGCGGCCGCGACCGCCCGCACCGTGGCGCGCAGCTGGGCCGGCTCGTCGCCGAGGAACGGGATCACCGGCGCCATCAGCACTCCGCAGCCGATCCCGTGGTCGGTGAGGGTCCGGACGACGTCGAGGCGCCGCTGGGGAGCGGGCGTGCCCGGTTCCACGGTGCGCCACAGCTCGGTGTCGGTGAAGCCGACGGAGACCGAGACGCCGACGTCGGTCACCTCGGCGGACTGCCGCAGCAGGTCGAGGTCGCGCAGGATCAGGGTGCCCTTGGTCAGGATCGAGAAGGGGTTCGCCCGGTCGCGCAGGGCGGACAGGATGCCCGGCATCAGCCGGTAGCGGCCCTCCGCGCGCTGGTAGCAGTCGACGTTGGTGCCCATCGCGACGTGCTCGCCGTGCCAGCGGGGCGAGGCCAGCTGGCGCCGCAGCAGCTCCGGCGCGTTCACCTTGACGACGATCTGGGTGTCGAAGCCGGTCCCGGTGTCGAGGTCGAGATAACTGTGCGTCTTGCGGGCGAAGCAGTACACACACGCGTGCGTGCAGCCCCGGTAGGGGTTCACCGTCCACTCGAACGGCATCCGGGAGGCCCCCGGCACCCGGTTGAGGATCGAGCGGGCCCGGATCTCGTGGAACGTGATGCCGGCGAACTCGGGCGTGTCGAACGTCCTGGTCGTGACCGCGTCCGCGCCGAACAGCGCGGCATCGGCCGGCCGGTCGTGACGGGTCTCCACGGTGAGGTTGTCCCAGCGCATGACGCCTCCTCGGTAGCACTGGCCCCACAATAGAACATGTGTTCCCATGATCGTGCGAGGAACCTTTCGGGAACGGATTTCGATCGCCCCGCGATCGCTTCCAGGACCCCGATTTGGGCGGCCGTGGACCGGGGTGGTTGGCTTGACCCGAACCTGAGGAACCCCGAACAACCCTGAGCAACACAGACGTGGAGGAACCCCATGGCGCAGGTCGAGGCCACCACCGAGCGGGTCGTCGCCGCGGATCCGGAGAAGGTGTTCGACACCATCGCCGACTACAGCGGCGCGCGCGGGAAGCTGCTGCCCGAGCACTTCAGCGAGTACGAGGTGCGCGAGGGCGGCGACGGCGAGGGCACCCTCGTCCACTGGAAGCTCCAGGCCACCAGCAAGCGCGTCCGTGACTGCCTCCTGGAGGTCGCCGAGCCCACCGACGGCGAGCTCGTCGAGAAGGACCGCAACTCCTCGATGGTCACCGTCTGGCGCGTCACCCCGGCGGGCGAGGGCAAGTCCCGCGTCGTCGTGACCAGCACCTGGAACGGCGCCGGCGGCATCGGCGGCTTCTTCGAGAGGACGTTCGCGCCCAAGGGTCTCAACCGGATCTACGACCTGATTCTCGCCAACCTCGCCACCGAGGTCGAGAAGTAGATCAACACCCGTGCGCTCCGCGCGCGTTGACTCCCTTCACCGGTTCGGGTGGATCTCTCCTGTGACCGGGATGGCGCCGTGACCCGTCGCGCTTGCTCGTAGTTGTCGCTTTACGCGGGAATTGCGTGGCAGGCGCGACGAGGGGAGCGGCACATGGGCGGGACCACGTCGGCGCAGGACGAGCCGGTCACGGCACCTGCCGCGAAGGGCCGGCCGCCGGTGCCGGCCGGCCCGCCGGAACCCGGCCGACGCCGGGTGCGCCTGATCTTCTTCTCCCTGATGCTCGCCCTGCTCCTCGCGGCCCTGGAGCAGATGATCGTCGCCACCGCCCTGCCCAGGATCGTCGGCGAACTGCACGGCCTGGACCGGATGTCCTGGGCGATCACCGCCTACCTGCTCACCGCCACCGTCGGACTGCCGGTCTACGGCAAACTCGGCGACCTCCTCGGCCGCAAGGGCGTCTTCCAGTTCGCGATCGTGGTCTTCGTCATCGGCTCCGCGCTCGCCGGGCGGGCCCGGACCATGGACCAGCTGATCGCCTTCCGCGCGGTCCAGGGCGTCGGCGCCGGCGGACTCATGATCGGCGTGCAGGCGATCATCGCGGACATCGTGCCGCCCCGGCAGCGCGGCCGGTTCATGGGCCTCATCGGCGCCGCCTTCGGCCTCGCCTCGGTCGCCGGACCGCTGCTCGGCGGCTACTTCACGGACCACCTCTCCTGGCGCTGGTGCTTCTACTTCAACGTTCCCTTCGGCCTGCTCACCCTCGCCGTCGTCACCGTCGTGCTGAAGCTGCCGAAGCCGACGGCGAAGCCCCGATTCGACGTCCTCGGCGCCCTGTTGCTCGCCGCCGCCTCCACCTGCCTCGTCCTGCTCACCAGTTGGGGCGGCACCCGGCACGCCTGGGACTCGGGCGTCATCCTCGGCCTCGGCGCCGGAGCGGTCGTTGCGGCCTTCCTGTTCCTCGCGGTGGAGCGGGCCGCCGCCGAACCCCTCATCCCGCTGCGGCTGTTCAAGGACCCCGTCTTCAACGTCACCGCGCTGGTCGGCCTGGTGATCGGCGTCGCGCTGTTCGGCGCCGCGAGCTATCTGCCGACCTTCCTGCAGATGGTCGACGGGGCCACCGCCACCGAGTCGGGGCTGCTGATGCTGCCCATGACGGGCGGCATCGTGGGCGCCTCCGTCCTCTCCGGGCAGCTCATCACGCACACCGGCCGCTACAGGATCTATCCCGTCCTCGGCAGCGCCCTCGCGGCCCTCGGCATGTGGCTGCTGTCCCGGCTGGAGGCCGGCACACCCCGGCTCCAGTACAGCCTCTGGATGGCCGTCCTCGGCGCCGGCATCGGGCTGGTGATGCCCGTGCTCGTCCTCGCCGTGCAGAACTCCGTGCGCCCCGCCGACCTCGGCACCGCCACCAGCGCCAACACCTACTTCCGGCAGATCGGCGGCAGTGTCGGCGCGGCGGTCTTCGGCACGCTCTTCGCCGACCGGCTCACCGACGCCCTGCGGACCCGCCTGCCCGCCCCCACCGGCAGCGGCCTCCCGGACCCCGAGTCCCTCACCCCACAGCTCGTCCAGGCCCTGCCCCCGGAGCTGCGCGACGCCTACATCCGCGCCTACGCCGACGCCATGCCGAGGATCTTCCTCTACCTGGTGCCGGTGCTGCTCCTCGGCCTGCTCGTCGCCTTCTTCCTCGAGGAGAAACCGCTGGTGTCCCACCACACCGCCGCGAGGGAACCCGCGCCCGGGAACACGGCGGTCCCGCAGGCCCTCGCGCTCCACGCGCCGCACACCACCGGCATCCCCGTCCGCGGCACCGTGCGGCACCCCGACGGGACCGTGGTGCCCCGCGCGGCGCTCACGCTCATCGACGTGAGCGGGCAGCAGATCGGCCGGGACGCCGGCGGCGATGACGGACGGTTCGCGCTGGCCGCGCCCGGCTCCGGGGCGTACGTCCTGATCGCCGCCGCCGGCGGGCACCGGCCGAGGGCCGTCTCCGTCACCGCCGGCGCGCGCCCCGTCGAACTGGACGTCGTCCTCGGCCGCGCCGGACGCCTCGCCGGGAGCGTGGTCACCGCCGACGGCTCCCCGGTGGGGGAGGCCACCGTCACCCTCACCGACATGCACGGGGAGGTCGTCGCCGGCACCCGCAGCGGCCGCGCGGGCGGCTATGTCCTCACCGGACTCGTCGCGGGGGAGTACACCCTCGCCGCCGGCGCGGCCGCCTTCCGTCCGGCCGCCGTCCCGGTCAGCGTCCAGGCCGCCGGGGAGACCCGCCAGGACATCGAACTCGCCGACGGCGCCCTGCTGCGCGGCACCGTCCGGGCCACCGGCGGGCGGCCCGTCGAGGACGCGCGCGTGACCCTCCTGGACGCGGCGGGCAACGTCGTGGACACCCTCACCACAGGCCCCGACGGCGCCTTCCGCTTCGTCGACCGGTCCTGCGGCGAGTACACCGTCATCGCCGCCGGCTACCCGCCGGTCGCCACCGTCCTCCACGTGACGGGCGGCGGGCGCGCGGAACGCGACCTCCAGCTCGGCCACGAGGACTGATCCCGTCGCCGGCGGACGCCGGGACGGGCGGCGTACCCCGGCGCGCCCGGCTGAAACCAATTCCAGGATTGCCGCACATGCCGAGCGACGTGCGCCGTACGGTGGTGACGGCGGGACAGATCTTGCACAGCTCTGGGGAGAGAGGGCCTGGGCCATGGACCGTGGCACCGAGAGGGACGTACCTCCCAGCCGCGGAGCCGGGAGCGGCGCGGCCGACACGGCGGGCGAAGCGAGCCGGAGGTCCCCCCGCCCGGAGGGTGGGGGAGACTCCGTCGACGCCGGGCGCGTCCCCCTGGCCGTGGTCGTGGTCGACCGCGAGGGGCTCGTCTCCCACTGGAGCACCGGCGCACGCCGGCTCTTCGGCGTCGTCAAGGAAGAGGCGATCGGCCGGCCCGCGATCGACCTGCTCCCCGTCTCCGGAGCGCTCCCCGAGCCGGACGACGATCCTCCGGGCGGCGGGTACGACGGCTACGGGGACTACGCGGCCTACGACGGACTCGGGCCCGGCCTCGACTCCTCCCTCGACCGGGGCCTCGGCTACCCGGCCGCCGGACGGGCCCGGATCACCGTGCCAGGGCGGGACCGCGACGGTGGTCGCGCCGACGTGCTGTGGTGGGCGTACCCGCTGGTCGGACCGGGCACGGAACGGCTGCTGGTACTGGCCGCAGACGCGGCCGCACTGCACCAGGACGACCCGGCGGACCCGCTGGCCGTCGAACGCATCGCGCCCGCCTTCGCCCTGCACACCGACTTCCCCGGCGCCTCGGAACTCGCCCGGCGGCTGCCCGAGATCCTGCCCAGCATGAGCGTCGGCGAAAGCGCCCGCATCGTCGCGCAGATCCTCGAACTCGGCTATCCGGTACTGGAGTTCAGCCAGAACGACCGGGTGCCCGTGACCCCCGACTGGGGCGTGGCCCGACGCGTCGAGCGCAGAGCGCGCCGCGAGCGGGCCGCCCACGTCGCCGCCGAAGGGATGCCCGTACCGCAGGAGCTCGTCGACGAGGGCGAGGACCTCGAATACGTCGCCGTCCGTGAGCGGCTGGAGTTCCTCAACGAGGTCAGCGGGAAGATCGGCACCTCCCTCGACCTCTCCCGCACCATCCTCGAGGTCAGCAGAGCCGTCGTCCCGCGCTTCACCGACGTCGCCGGCACCTATCTGCGCGAACAGGTCGTCGCCGGGGAGGGGTTCCCCGACGGCGTGCCCGACACGACCACCATGTGGCACCGGGTCGCCGTCGAGCACACCGACGAACCCGGCCGCTGGGACGACGTCGTACCCGTCGGCGAAGCCATGCCGTTCCCCGCGCACACCCCGTTCTTCCAGTGCATGACGACCGGACAGCCCGTCCTGGTGCCGCGCATCAGCGAGCAGATGGGCCACGCCATCGCCTCGCAGTTCGAGAAGCGTGACATCCGGCCCCTGATCACCGGCCGTTCCATGCTGGTGGTCCCGCTCAAGGCGCGGAACGTGGTCCTCGGCTTCATGATCCTGCTGCGCCACCCCGAGCGTGCCCTCTTCAACGACATGGACCGGGTCACCGGCGCCGAACTCGCGGCCCGCGCGGGCCTCGTGCTCGACAACGCGCGCATGTACACCTACCAGGAGAGCGTCGCCGAGACCCTCCAGGACAGCATGCTGCCGCACATCCCGCCGCGGATGGCGGGCTGTGACATCGCCACCCGCTATCTGCCGGGTACGTTGCTCGGCCGGGTCGGCGGCGACTGGTTCGACTCGGTGAAGCTGCCCGGCGCGCGCACCGCCCTCGTCGTCGGCGACGTCATGGGGCACGGGCTCAACTCGGCGGCGATGATGGGGCAGTTGCGGACCGCCGTGCAGACCATGGCCGCCCTCGACCTGCCACCCGGCCAACTCCTGCGCAACCTGGACGACTTGGCGCAGCGGCTCGGCGACACCTACCTCGCGACCTGTCTGTACGCCGTCTACGACCCGATCGAGGGTGAGCTGCACCTCGCCAACGCGGGCCACATCCCACCCGTGCTGGTGCGTGCCGTCGACGGCCGCAGCGAGCTCCTCGACCTGCCCACCGGCGCGCCCATCGGCGTCGGCGGAGTGCCCTTCGAGGCGGTACGTGTGCGCGTGGAGCCGGGTGACCGGCTGGTGATGTGCACCGACGGGCTGGTGGAGGTGCGCGGCGAGGACATCGGCGTAGGGCTCGCGACCCTCTGCGAGTCCGCCGCCCACCCGGCCGCCTCGATGGACGATGCCTGCGACACCATCATCCGCGCCCTCAACACCCGCGGCGGACGCAAGGACGACGTGGCCCTGCTCCTGGCCCGCCTCAACGGCATCGAGCCGGACGACGTCGCCGAGTGGCGGTTCCCCCTCGACCCGGCGCAGGTCGGCCGGGCCCGCGCGGTGGTCCGCGAACAGCTGCACGACTGGGGTCTGGCGAAGCAGGCCGACGCCGCCGAGCTCATGGTGAGCGAGCTCGTCACCAACGCCGTACGGCACGCCCGCCGCAGCCCCGTGGCCCTGCGCCTCGTCCGCGGCGATACCCTGCTGTGCGAGGTCGAGGACGACGACCACGAACTGCCGACCCTGCTGAGCACCGGGCCCGGTGACGAGGCCGGGCGGGGACTGCGCGTGGTCAGCGCGCTGGCCCGCGAGTGGGGCGCCAGCCGTACGGGAGCGGGGAAGTCCGTGTGGTTCGAGCTGACGCTGCCGCGCCGCCCCGCGGGGCGCTGAGAGCGACCTGCCGGGATGCGCCGGACGACGGGCGGATCTCGAAAGCGGCGTGAAGGAATGCGCACCACGCTTGTCGCGCAGACCAGGGAGCGATAGACCGTACTCGCCCGTCACTTGCGGCGGATCGGCCTTGCATTCTGGGGAGTTGTGCATGAGCGTGACGAGTCGTTACCGGGAGGCGTGGGAGGGCTTCTGGCGCGAGGCCCCAAAGGAGCCGGGCGGTGTCTTCTGGGACGCGGACCCGAAGGTGACCGCCGCCCTCCACCTGGCCCTCTTCGAACCCCATCTCGCCGACCCCGGGCTGGCGTTGGTGGATCTCGGCTGCGGCAACGGCACCCAGACCCGGTACTTCGCCGACCGCTTTCCGCACGTAGTCGGCGCCGACCTGTCCGCCGCGGCCCTCGACCACGCCCGCCGCGCCGACCCCGCCGGACAGGCCACGTACCGGCTGCTGGACGCGGCCGAGAAGGGCGCGGCCGAGACGCTGCACGCCGAACTCGGCGACACCAACGTCTATATGAGGGGCGTCCTGCACCAGTGCGAGCCCGACGACCGGCAGCCGCTGGTGGACGCGATCGCCGCGCTGCTGGGGGAGCGCGGCCGGGTCTTCCTCGTCGAACTGTCGGAGGCCGCCCGCCCCGTCCTCGGCGCACTGGCACAGAGCCCGGACGGCCCACCGCCGAAGCTCGCGCCGATCTTCCGGCACGGCATCGCCCCTGGCGAAGTGGCCGACGACGCGGTGCCCGGGTATCTGCGCACCGCCGGTCTCACGGTTCTGGCCTCCGGTGAACTGCCCCTCGTGACAACCGAGTTCGTTCCCGAAGGCGCCCGGATCGAGCTGCCGTCGAAGTGGCACGTGGCGGCCCGCGTCGAGTGACCGCGGTCGTGCCGCAAGGGGCTCCTGTGGCTGTCACACCTGCGCGGCGCACCGTGTCAGGGGGTCCAGGAACGCACGGAAACCCCCTGAGGGGCCGCTGAGAGAGGTGCGGGCGTGCGTGCCCGGATCGCCACCCGCGCGGGGTCGGCCGCATCAGAGCCTCCTCGGACGAAGAGGCCCTTCCGGAAAGGCGGTTGTGCGACAGCCCGGCCGACAGGACGGACGTTCGAAGGGAGTCGGGGACCGTCGAGAGGGCCAGGTCCACACCGATCAGTCCGGCCGGCCGGTGCGCGGCCGGCCGGGCCGGCCCCTGCGGGCTCGGGCTCAGCGGCGGGGGCATGCGGGCGGCCGCGCGGTCGGTCGCGGAACTGATCCCCGGGGGATCCGCGGCGGCGGGCCGCGCGCGGGCCGAGCTGGGGGCGGACGGCGGACGGCGGACGGCGGACGGCGGCGGTGGCCGCCGTGAGGGGGAAGCTCCCGTGCGACGGGAGCCGCTGCCCGGAAAACCGGGGCGTGGCCCGATAGGCTCGGGATTCCTTGAGTGGACGGGGGCCGGATGTGAAGATCCTCATCAGCGCCGACATGGAGGGCGCCACGGGCGTCACCTGGCCGGCCGACGTACTGCCCGGGGCGCCGGAGTGGGAGCGGTGCCGGTCGATGTTCACCTCGGACGTCAACGCCGCCGTGCTCGGCCTCTTCGACGGCGGAGCGGACGAGGTCCTGATCAACGAGGCCCACTCGACCATGCGCAACCTGCTCCTCGAGCGGCTCGACGACCGGGCGGAGATGCTCACCGGCCGGCACAAGTCCCTGTCCATGGTGGAGGGGGTCCAGCACGGGGACGTCGACGGCATCGCCTTCGTCGGCTACCACGCGGGCGCCGGCATGGAGGGCGTCCTCGCCCACACCTACCTGGCCAACTCCCTCACCGGCGTCTGGCTGAACGACGTACGGGCCAGCGAGGGGCTGCTCAACGCGCACGTGGTCGCCGAGTACGGGGTGCCGGTCGTCCTCGTCACCGGTGACGACGTGGCCTGCGAGGACGCGCTCGGGTACGCGCCCGAGGCGTTGAAGGTCGCGGTCAAGGACCACGTCTCCCGGTACGCGGCCGTGTGCCGCACCCCGGCCCGCACGGCCGCCGACATCCGCGCGGCGGCGAAGGAGGCGACACGGCTGGCGGTCCGTCAGAAACCGCTCAGCGGTGGGCCGTTCACCGTCGCCGTGGAGTTCGACGCCGAGCACCTCGCGATGGCGGCCACCGTCGTCCCCGGCGTCGCCCGGGTCGGCGAACGGAAGATCGCTTACACCAGCGGCACCATGTACGAGGGCATCCGTACCTTCAAGGCGGTCACCACGATCGTCTCGGCCGCGATCGAGGAGCAGTATGGCTGAGGAGCGGCGCCCGGAGTCCGGGCGGGAGCGGCGGCAGGGACCGAGGCAGGGACCGAGGCGGCGGCAGAGGCGGGAGCGGCATGGCTGACGCGCAGGCGCGGGACGAGGTCGTCCGGTTCACCTCCGATCTCATTCGCATCGACACCACCAACCGTGGCGGCGGCGACTGCCGGGAGCGGCCCGCCGCCGAGTACGCCGCCGCGCTGCTCGCCGAGGCGGGCATCGAGCCGGTACTCCTCGAACGCACCCCGGGGCGGACCAACGTCGTCGGGCGGATCGAGGGCACCGACCCGGCCGCGGACGCGCTCCTCGTCCACGGCCACCTGGACGTGGTCCCCGCGGAAGCCGCCGACTGGAGCGTCCACCCCTTCTCCGGGGAGGTGCGTGACGGGGTCGTGTGGGGGCGCGGCGCCGTCGACATGAAGAACATGGACGCCATGGTCCTGGCCGTGCTGCGGTCCTGGGCCCGGCAGGGCGTCCGGCCCCGGCGCGACCTCGTCGTCGCCTTCACCGCCGACGAGGAGGCCAGCGCCGAGGACGGCTCCGGGTTCCTCGCCGACCGGCATCCGGGACTCTTCGAGGGCTGCACCGAGGCCATCGGCGAATCCGGGGCGTTCACCTTCCACGACGGCGCCGGGCGCGAGATCTACCCCATCGCCGCGGGTGAGCGCGGCACCGGCTGGCTGAAGCTCACCGCACGCGGGCGCGCCGGACACGGCTCCAAGGTCAACCGGGAGAACGCGGTGACCCGCCTGGCCGCCGCCGTCACGCGCATCGGCGAGCACGAATGGCCGCTGCGCCTCACCCCGACCGTCAGGGCCGCCCTCACCGAACTCGCCGCGCTGTACGGCGTCGACGAAGACCTCCACGACGTGGACGGGCTGCTGGCGAAGCTCGGCCAGGCGGCCGCCCTGGTGGAGGCGACCGTCCGCAACAGCGCCAACCCGACCATGCTGGGCGCCGGTTACAAGGTCAACGTGATCCCCGGGGAGGCCGTCGCCTACGTCGACGGCCGCTATCTCCCGGGCGGCGAGGACGAGTTCCGCGCGACGCTCGACCGGCTCACCGGGCCCGACGTCGACTGGGAGTTCCACCACCGCGAAGTCGCCCTCCAGGCACCCGTGGACACCCCGCTCTACGCCCGTATGCGGGCCGCCGTCGAGGAGTTCGCCCCCGAGGGGCACGTGGTGCCGTACTGCATGTCCGGCGGTACGGACGCCAAGCAGTTCTCGCGGCTCGGCATCACCGGTTACGGCTTCGCACCGCTCAAGCTCCCGGAGGGCTTCGACTACCAGGCCCTCTTCCACGGTGTCGACGAACGGGTCCCGGTGGCGGCGCTGCACTTCGGGGTCCGGGTACTCGACCGGTTCCTGCGAACGGCCTAGGCGAACGGGGAGAACGTGCAGGTCCTGCCGTACGGTTCCTGGCCCTCGCCCATCGACGCGGCCCTCGCGGCCACGCACGACGGGCGCCCCGAGTACGTCGGCTTCGTCGGCGACGAGGTGTGGTGGACCGCGCCCCGGCCGGCCGAGCAGGGCCGCCGCACGCTCGTACGGCGTCGGCCCGACGGCACGGAGGAGTCCCTGCTGCCCGCCCCCTGGAACGTCCGCAGCCGGGTCGTCGAGTACGGCGGACAGCCGTGGGCCGCTGCCGTGCACGACGGGCGGCTCCTCGCGGTGTTCGTGCACTTCGCCGACCAGCGGCTGTACGTGTACGAACCCGGGTCCGAGTCCGGGCCCGCGTCGGGCGGTGGGCCGCGCCCGCTGACTCCCGTCTCGTCCGTGGGTGGCGGACTGCGCTGGGTGGAGCCGCAGTTGCTGCTGGAGCGGGGCGAAGTGTGGTGCGTGCTGGAGGAGTTCACGGGCGAGCGGCCGACCGACGTGCGCCGGCTGCTGGCCGCGGTGCCGCTGGACGGCTCGGCCGCCGACGATCGCGCCGCCGTGCGCGAACTCACCGACGACCGCCGCCGGTTCGTCACCGGGGCCCGCCTGTCGTCCGACGGCCGCCGGGCCGCCTGGCTGGCCTGGGACCATCCCTTGATGCCGTGGGAGGGCACGGAGGTGGTCGTCGCCGACGTCGGGGCAGACGGCACCCTGAGCGGCGCCCGGGTGGTGGCCGGCGGCCCGGGGGAGTCGATCGCCCAGGTCGACTGGATGCCGTCGACGGGATACGGGCGACAGTTGCCGGACGGCGGTCGACGGTCTGCGGCTGACGACGGACGGCCGGCAGTCGCCGGAGAACCGTCGACGATCGACGGAGGGCGGTCGACGGGCTCCCGAAGCCGGTCGACAGGCGACCGAGGCCAGTCGACAGGCGACCGAGGCCGGTCGACGGGCGACGGCGGGCCGTCGACGATCGACGGGCGACGGTCCACACGCGACGAAGGACGGTCGGCGTACGACGGACGGCAGTCCACAGGAGACTGTCTACTGTATACAAGCGACCGCAGCGGTTGGTGGAACCTGTACCGCGACCACCAGCCCGTCTGCCCCCGCGAGGAGGAGTTCGGCGGAGCCCTGTGGAAGCTCGGGCAGCGCTGGTTCGCGCCGCTGGAGAGCGGGCTCGTCGCGGTCGTGCACGGCCGGGGGGCCACCGTGCTCGGGATCCTCGACCCGGAGACCGGGGAGCTCGTCGACGCGGCCGGACCGTGGACGGAGTTCGCGCCCACCCTCGCGGTGCAGGGGGAACGCGTCGTCGGCGTCGCGGCCAGTCCGCGCAGCGCGTACGAGGTGGTGGAGCTGGACGCCAGGACCGGCCGGGCCCGGGTGGTCGGCGCCACGCACGACGACGCGGTGGACCCGGCGTACTACCCCGAGCCCCGGATCCGTACGTTCACCGGTCCCGACGGCCGTGACATCCACGCGCACGTCTACCCTCCCCACCACCCGGGACAGGTCGCGCCCGGCCACGAACTGCCGCCCTACGTCGTGTGGGCGCACGGCGGGCCCACCGATCGCGCCCCGCTCGTACTGGATCTGGAGATCGCCTACTTCACCTCCCGGGGCATCGGGGTCGCCGAGGTCGACTACGGCGGCTCCACCGGGTACGGGCGGGAGTACCGGGAGCGGCTGCGCGAGCAGTGGGGCGTGGTCGACGTCGAGGACTGCGCGGCCGTCGCCCTGGCGCTCGCCGACGAGGGCACCGCCGACCGGCGGCGGCTGGCCGTCCGGGGCGGCAGCGCGGGCGGCTGGACCGCCGCGGTCTCGCTGGCCGCTACCGACGTCTACGCCTGCGGCACGATCCGCTACCCCGTGCTGGACCTGGTCGGCTGGGCGACGGGCGGGACCCACGACTTCGAGTCGCGCTACCCGGACGGTCTCGTCGGGCCCCTCGCGCAGGTGCCCGCCCGGTACGCGGAACGCTCGCCGGTCGAGCACGCCGACCGGATCACCGTGCCGTTCCTGCTCCTCCAGGGGCTGGACGACGTGATCTGCCCGCCCGCCCAGTGCGAGCGGTTCCTGGCCCGGATGGCCGGGCGGCCGGTGCCGCATGCCTACCTGGCGTTCGAGGGCGAGGGGCACGGGTTCCGCCGGGCGGCCACGACGGTGCGCGCCCTGGAGGCCGAGCTGTCGCTGTACGCTCAGGCGTTCGGGCTGTGCCCGCCCGGAATCCCCAGGTTGGAGCTTGTGCGGTGAAGGAACTCGTGCGGCCGTCCCGGCTCGCCCCCGGAGCCCGGGTCGCGGTCGTCGCGCCCAGCGGGCCGGTTGCGGAGGAACGACTGGAGGCCGGCCTCGACCTGTTGCGCGGCTGGGACCTCGACCCGGTGGTCGCCCCCCATGTGCTGGACCGGCACGACCGGCTGCCGCACCTCGCGGGCACCGACGCCGACCGGGCCGCCGACCTGCAGCGGGCCTGGTGCGACCCGGGCGTCGACGCCGTGCTGTGCGCACGCGGCGGCTACGGCGCCCAGCGGATCGTCGACCTGCTCGACTGGGACGCGATGCGGGCCGCCGGGCCGAAGGTGTTCGTCGGCTTCAGCGACAGCACCACCCTGCACGAGGCGTTCGCCCTCCGCCTGGGCCTGGTCACGCTGTACGGGCCCGCGGCCGCGGGCATCGACTTCATCAAGAGCGCCCGGGGGCAGGAGCACCTCAGGGCCACCCTGTTCGCCCCCGAGGCCGTCCGCACACTCGCCTCCACCGGTACGGCGATCGCTCCGGGCCGGGCGCGGGGCGTCACCCTGGGCGGCTGCCTGGCGCTGCTGGCCACCGGCTACGGCACCCCGCACACCCGGACCGGTGCCCGCGCCGGGCTGCTGCTGATCGAGGACGTCGGGGAGCGGCCGTACAGCGTCGACCGAGCCCTTACCCAACTCCTGCGCACCGGCTGGCTGGACGGCGTCGCGGGTGTCGCGCTCGGCTCCTGGGAAAGGTGCGGCCCGTACGAGGAGCTGCGCCCGGTCCTCGTGGACCGGCTCGGCGGCCTCGGCGTCCCCGTCGTCGAGGAGCTCGGGTTCGGTCACTGCGAGGGGGCGCTCACCGTGCCCTTCGGCGTGCCCGCCGTGCTCGACGCCGACGAGGGCACGCTGACCCTCGACACCCCCGCCCTGCGCTGACCTGCCGGCCGACTCACCCGGAGGGCGCGGCTCACCGTGCGTGAGCGCCGCGCAGGGCTCAGGCTGGTCGTATGAGCCCGAAGACCTCGAAGGCGCCCGGGAGCGGTGGCAGGAACGAAGCGCTGACGCCGGGCCGGATCGTCGTCCTGGCGCTCGCCGTCCTCACCCTGATCTTCATCTTCCAGAACACCCGCCCCACGAAGATCCGGCTGCTGATCCCCGAGGTGACGGTCCCGCTGTGGACGGCGCTCCTGGCGATGTTGGTCATCGGCGTCCTGTGCGGCGCCTCCTTCGCGTATTTCAGGAAACGGCGCAGGTGACCTCGTCGTAGGCTGACCCGATGCCGCACACCGCATCCCGATACCTCGCCGAGGGCCCCCGCGTGGGCATACGCCACTTCACCTACGAGGACGGGCCGGAGTTCACCGCCCGCGCGCGGGAGAGCAAGGATCTGCACCACCCGTGGCTGTTCCCGCCGGACACCGCCGCCGCGTACACGGGGTACGCGGGACGGCTGATCGAGGACCCGTCGAAGGCCGGCTTCCTCGTGTGCACCCTGGAGGACGGGGCGGTCGCCGGGTTCGTCAACATCAACAACATCGTCGAGGGCGGCTTCCGGTGCGGCGCGCTGGGCTACGGGGCCTTCGCGCACGCGGCCGGGCGAGGGCTGATGCGCGAGGCCCTCGACCTGGTGGTGGGCCACGCGTTCGGACCGATGCGGCTGCACCGGCTGGAGATCAACGCGCAGCCCGGCAATGTCGCCTCGATCGCCCTGGCCCGCGGCTGCGGTTTCCGCCGGGAGGGCTTCTCCCCGAAGATGATCTACATCGACGGGGAGTGGCGGGACCACGAGCGGTGGGCGATCACCGCCGAGATGCGGACTTGTAGTTGATCTTCATCGTGTCGAGGTCGGTGACCGTCGACCGCAGCCCGGTGAAGCCGTGGCCGAGTTCCCGCAGCGTCGCCTCGGCGCGCTCCTCGGCGAACGCGCCCGCCATCTCCTCGCCGTCCGCCGCGTCCGACACCACCACGTAGCGCATCGAGAAGTGCTTCAGCGGCGACGGCTCGTACGTCAGCGTGCCCTCCTCGGTGAACCGCATGCTCGTCAGGCCGTGGTCGGCGGACTCGGCGAGGAGCCGGGTGCGGCCCTCGTCGGTCAGGCCGTCCCAGGTGCCCCGGACGATCACCCGGTAGGTGTGCTGCTCGCTCACTGCCGCTCCTTCGTGCCTGCCGTCGAACGCCCGACCCTACGTCTGCGACGGCCCGTCGCCCACGGAATTTCGTCGCGCCCGCCCGGCCCCTCACGAGCCGCGCCGGTCGACGTACTCGTACACCGCCCCGTCCGGGTGCCGGGCGATCAGGTTGCGGCCCACCGGCGTGGGCACCGGGCCGGCGATGACGTCCGCGCCCAGCTCGGTGAGGGTCCGGTGGGCCTCCTCCACGTCCGCGACGGCGATCGTCGCGGCCACCTTGCGCAGCAGTTCCAGCTCGGCCGGAGGACCGCTCATCAGCAGGAAGCAGCCGACCGCGGCCACTTGTACACCGCCCCGCTCGAAGCGGAGCGCGCCGGTGCCCGCCAGCCGCTCGTAGAAGGAGACCGAGGTCTCCAGATCGTCGACACAGACACGCAGTGTGGCTCCCAGAATGTCCATGCGGACGAGCCTAGTTGGGGCGGCCGCGATGAGGTGATCCCTTCACCCGATCCCCGCCCGGCGCCCTCCCCGGCGCCCTCCCCGGCCCCCTGCCGGTGCGCTGCCCGCCGCTCCGGCAGGCCGGTCCGCTGAGTTAAGCGTCCATGACAGCGGGTACCCGAGGCCCATGGAGCGCATGGATCACCTGGAGCATCTGGACAAGCATCTGGTCGACGAGCTGGCGCAGGTGGCGCGCGAGACGATCCGCGAGGAGCTGCGCGAGCAGACCCGCAAGCAGCGCCGTACGGCCATGCTCTACGCGGCGTCCGGCGCCGTCGCCCTCTACGCGGGCGCGGCCGTCGCACTCGCGGTGGGGCTCGCCCTCGGCACCGCTCTGCCGGACTGGGCCGCGGCGCTGATCACCGCCGCGATCCTCGCCGTCGTGGCGTACCTGCTGCGCGGCGCCGCCAGGCCGCACGCGTCGTCCCCGCCCACGGCCGGGCTCGAGGCCGCACCGGACAAGGGCCCCGGCCGGGTCATCGGCGGTACGCCGCCGGCCGGACCGCCCGGTGGTACCGGTCTGCCGTACCCGCCGATGCCGCCGACCGCGCCCGGCGCCCAGGTGCCGGAACCGGGCGGGGCGCCGCGCGCCGACGACATCGATCCCGAGAGCCCGCACCGGGCCTGACGGGCGGTACACGTCCGCCGAAGTGACGTATCCGCGTCACGTGTTCGGCATCCGGGCGGCCCCGCGGCACACGCTGCCGCGGGGCCGCCCGGCGGGTGGGGGGAGCGCCCGGTTGCTCCGGGGCCCTCGCGCTGCGGAGGCCGGGCGCCCGGCGGGGACCCCGGCGTCGTTTTGCGGCTCCTGCCAGGGGG